>JAQGHQ010000404.1 GCA_028288765.1 Gemmataceae bacterium
GTTACCGGCGGAAGATGCGATGACCAGGCGGCCGAGCCGCCAAAGACGGACGAATTCGGGTACTCGCAGGTGCCCCCGTACCGGGCTGCGCCGAGCCAACCCAAAACTCACGGAAGTGCCATTCCTCACCGGGTTCCTGTATCAGGCCGCGACGGCCGCCCGGCCGGCGATTTCGGCCGCGGGGACGAGCGTGAACCCGGCGGCCCGGACCGCGTCGAGGAATGCCGGCCGGTGGAGGAGGTCGAACTCCCAGACGCGGCGGTGGATCTGGCCGTCCGCGAGGGTCCCGTCGCGGCCGACGAGGGTCGGGTCGAAGTGCCCGGGGTGGCAGGTCAGTTCGAGGGATTGGCCGCGGGCGGCGGCCAGCCACCGGGCAAAGAATTGCGGATCGCGGACGCACGGCGGGTCGGTGATCCCGAGGAGCGCGGGACAGCCCGGCAGCCCGGCCGCGGCCTGCCGGCGGGCGGCCGCGCGGCCGAGGCGGGTGAGGAACGCCCGCTTGAGCCGTGCCCCCGGGACCCGCCACAGGGTGCGGGCCGGCTCGGCGACGCGGCGGACGTACGGCCGCCCGGCCTCCCCGAGGACCCGCGCGAGAGCATCTCCGACCGGGCGGAAGACGTGGACGTGGTGGTGGGCGTTCACATTCACCGGGGGGCCGCCGACGAGGTCGACGAACCGCCGGTACTGGGCCCGCAACTCGGCCTCGATCTCGGCCACCCGAACCCGACCCAGTAGAAGGCGCTTGAGGAGTTCACCGAGCCCGCGGAACCGGCCGTCCGGGCCCACCAGGGACGGGACCTCGGCCGGCGACAGGACCGGGGCGTCGAGGGTCAGACAGGGGTGCCACCCGAGCTCGATCGGCCGCCCGGCCTTCCGCCACGTCGTCACCGCGTCGCCGGCGAACGGGGAGTTCACGAGCAGGACGGTCGAGGTGATGGACCCGCGGACCGCCAGGTCGAGGATCCCGCGGGACGTTTCCGGACCGACCCCGAAGTCGTCCGCGGTGACGACGAGGAACCGGCTGGGGGTGGGCGGAGTTCTGGGGGTCATCACGCGGCCCTGGGGAGCCGTTCGGGCTCGGCCGGGACGGGAAGGGGAAGGGGCACGGACCGGCCCCGCCACCACCGCCGGACCTGCCAGAGCTCGCGGAGCATCCGGACGGTCGTCCGCAGCCCGGTCGTGCTGGCGGTCGAGTCGTACCGGACGCCGACCGGCACTTCGGCGACCGGGATTCCGGACCGGGCGCACGCGGTCAGGAGCTCGCAGTCGAACCCGAACCCGTCGCACCGGAGGGCCGGCAGGACCCGCTCGGCCGTCGCGGCGGCCATCCCCTTCAGCCCGGCCTGGGTGTCCCGCAAGGTCACCGGCAGCAGCAACCGGGTGGACGCCCCGAACACCCAGCTCTGGATGTGCCGGCGGTAGGCGTACCCGAGGGCCTTGACCGGGACGGTGACCCGGCTGTCCGGGTGCGCCCGCGACCCGGCCACGACGGCCGCCCCCGCCTTCAGGGCGGCGGCCACCCGGAGGATGTCGGCGAACGGGTAGGCGAGGTCGACGTCGGTAAAGATGCGGTATGCCCCGCGGGCGGCGAGCATCCCGGTCCGGACGGCGTGCCCTTTTCCGCGGTTGTTCGGGTAGTCGACGACTCGAATGGCCGGGCCGGTGGACCCGGGCAGCTGCGCCAGCCGGTCGGCCGTCCCGTCGGTACACCCGTCAAGGACGAACACGGCTTCCCACGGGTCGGATTCGGCAGCCCGGTCGGCGATGAATTCCCGGACGGCGTCCCAGGTCCGCTCGACGAGCGGGCCCGGGTTGTACGCCGGGAGAACCAGGCTGGTCAGGGGGATGGTCACGGTGCGGCAATCCTTTGCCGGGTCCGGGCTTACAGTATCGTCTGCGGTGATGACGAGAACGCGGCCCGGTGAGCTCCTTGCGCCGGGCGGGGCCGACGGATATACGCCGGAAACCCTTAGCTGGTCGTGGTGCGGCACCTTCGCCGGGTCCGGACCGACGGTGCGGATGAGAAGATACTCCCATCCGTCGCACAAAGTCAACCGACCCTGAGAGCTCGCGCCGCGGGCAGCTGGTTGTCGAGTAACCAGATTGACCACCGGCTGTCCAGGACTGGTGGTCCTGAGTTCAGGCAACGGCCGGCTCCGTCCCGGGCTGAACCGATGGAATATCGACCGGACGGACCCATGTCGTGCTGGAAAACCCGGGGAAAAAGAACAGGCCGCCGGGTTTTACCCCGGCGGCCTGTCCGCCCAAAACCACCGCCCGTATCACGCTGACACGGGCGGGGTTGCCATGCCGGAAGACTACATACGCACGGAGTGTGCCAAACCGCGGAGACCGGCGTGCGCCACCCGCGGACCTGGGTCGTACCCGCACCGGGCACGGGACCGAGAGCGGACGCGGCCAACGCCGGCACGTCCCCCCGCGTTGGGTATCGCGTCGGGTCCCTGTCTCCTCACTCGCACCAGGAACGATCCATGCGGCCTTCACACCTTCTCCCGGCCGTCGGGCTGAGGTTCGGGCTGTTCCTCCTCGCGCCACTCGCCCGCGGCGACAGTCAGCCGCGGCCGAAATTGCCGGTCCCCGCCCCTGACCCGAAGGCCCCGGCCCCGGTCACCCTTCCGGTCACCCGCATCGTCCTGTTCAACGCCGGGATCGGGTACTTCCATCGGGAAGGCGACGTGACCGGCGACGGCCGGCTCGACCTCCGGTTCGCCGAAGCCGATGTGAACGACCTGCTCAAAAGCCTCGTCCTGACCGACAAGGACGGCGGGAAGGTCCGGGCGGTGACCTACGACAACCGGCTGCCGGTCGATATCACTCTCAAGACTTTCGCGGTGGACGTGACCGAGAACCCGACGGTCGGGCAGCTGATGCACCAGGTCCGGGGCGAGAAGGTCGAGGTGGCGGACAAGACTGGGGTAGTCACCGTCGGGCAGATTGTCAGCGTGGAGCGGCCGGCCCCCCCGCCGATGGGGGTGGACCCCGGGGAGCTACTCAATTTGCTGACCGACGACGGGCTTCAGACGGTCGAACTGAAGCAGGCGAAGAAGATTCGGTTCGTCCGGCCCGAGCTCCAGGCCGAGTTCCGCAAGGCGCTCGAGCTGCTCGCCTCGGCCCGGGGGGACAACAAGAAGGCGGTGTCGGTGGTGTTCAGTGGGAACGGGAAGCGGCGGGTCGGGGTCGGGTACGTGACCGAGGCCCCTCTCTGGAAGCCGAGCTACCGCCTCAGTGTGGACGAGAAGGGGGCGGCCCGGCTCCAGGGGTGGGCGACGGTCGAGAACACGACCGACGAGGACTGGACGAACGTCAAGGTCGGGCTGGTCGCCGGCCGGCCGATGACCTTCCAGATGGACCTGTACGACCCGCTCTTCGTCCCCCGCCCGACGGTCGAGTCGGAGCTGTTCGCCTCTCTCCGTCCGCCGTTGTACCAGGGCGGCATGAACCCCGCCGGGAACATCGGCGCCGGGATGGTGATGAACCCCGGGGCGGGCGCGGCCGGCATGCCCGGCCAGGGGGCGAACCCGTTCTTCGGGATGCAAGGCGGGATCGGGTTCGGCGGCGGGATGATGGGGATAGGCGGGATCGGCGGGAACCCCGTCCAGGGCGGGTTCGGGGGGAACCCGTTACAGGGCGGAGGCCAGGGGGGTGGGATCCAGGGTGGGCAGCCGGGTTTCGGGTACCCCGCGGTCTCACCGTACCCCCCACGGGTGCCCCGGCCTGACCTCCGGACCCTGTACGGCCAGCGACTGAGCTACGACGAGTACCTGAACCGGCTCCGCGGCAAGCCGACCCCGCCGCCCGAGGAGGCGGCCCCGGCGCCGAAGACCGTCCGCGACCCGCTCGACAAGGAGGCCGGGGCGCTGGCCGCGGCCGAGGGCGGGCTCGGCGATATGTTCGAGTACACGATCGAGGAGCCGGTCACCCTGCCCCGGCAGAAGTCGGCCCTCCTCCCGATCGCGAACGAGCCGGTCGAGGTGTCGCGGGTGACGATCTACAACGTCCAGGTGCTCGGCAAGCACCCGCTCCTCGGGTTGAAGCTGCTGAACAAGACAAAGCTGCACCTCGCCCAGGGGCCGGTCGCGGTGTACGACGGCGGGACGTTCGCCGGGGACGCCCGGCTGCCGGACCTGAAGCCGAACGAGACCAGGCTGGTCAGCTACGCGATCGACCTCGGGACGGAGGTGGTGGCCCGGGACGGGGGCGAGAAGTCGGCGCTCCTGGCGGTGGGGGCGAACGCCGGCCGGCTGCAGGCGCGGGTGCAGCACAAGTACACCACGAAGTACCTGATCCGGAACCGCAACCCCCAGGACCGGACGGTCCTGGTGGAGCACCCGATCCTCCCCGGGCGGAAGCTGATCGCGCCGGAGAAGCCGGCCGACCGGACCCGGGACTTCTACCGGTTCGAGGTGGCGGTGAAACCGGGGGACCTTGTCACCCTGGAGGTGGCCGAGGAGGCCGAGGACGGGCTGAGCCTTGAGCTGGCGTCGGCCGCACCCGGCTCCCTTCTCTATTACGCGAAGCACGCGGGGACGAAGCCGGCCGTTCGGGAGGTGATCGCGCGGGTGCTGGACGCCCGCGGCAAGTTGGCGGACACGCAGAAGGGAATCGAGACGGAACAGGCGGCCCTGAAGGAGATCGCCGACGACCAGGAGCGGATGCGGAAGAACATCGAGCGGGTGCCGAAGGACTCGGACGCGTACAAGCGGTACCTGAAGAAGTTCGACGAACAGGAAACGGAGATCGAGAAGCGGCAGGCCCGGGTGAAGGAGCTGAAGGCCGAACTGGCGAAGCAGGAGCAGGCGCTCAAGGAGTACGCCGAGGCCGCCAAGGCGGAGTAAGAGTCCTCGTAGTCTGGCGAGTTGCCCGATCGATTCCGCGAGGGCAACCAGCTGATTGTCGGACAGGCCGAGCGTTTGGGCGAGCGGCAGGAAAAAGCCGACCCGCGATTCGTTCCACCCGCTTCGTAGGGCACGCACTGCGTGCCGGTTTTGGCCTGGCAAACCGG
>JAQGHQ010000129.1 GCA_028288765.1 Gemmataceae bacterium
CCGAGCCACGCCCCGGCGTAGACCAGGACGAACAGGAGCGGGAGCCAGTACGGGTGGAGCCACGGGAATGGCGAGAGCAGGTCGATTTCGAGCTGATACCGCTGGTTGATGGCCCAGAGCCCGAGGACGATCCCGACGACGAGGGCGATGTGGAGGGTCCACAGCAAGACCCGCCCCACCGGGCCCGAAATGAGCCGGCGGAAGAACCGGCCGACCTTGGTCGACTTGGGGGCAGTGGTAGGAGGGGTAATGTTGATCGTCGGCTTCTGGGGGATCACCCGGCCGACCGTCCGGGATTCGAGTTCCTGGGCCGTGGGGGCGTTGACCTGGACGCGGGGGGTGGGGTCGATCATCGGTTCAACTGCCTGGCGATGAGCAACACCGCCGCTGGGATTGAGAGCAGACAGGCGATCCCGGCGGTGACCGCCATCCGCCGGAGCCGGGCCTTCCCGTACCGCGGGGGCACCCGGGCGGGCGGGTCGAGGGCCGGCGGCCCGGCCCACTCTTTCCGCAGCCCCTTCACGAGCCGGTCGCGGGTCGCCCCGAACCACGCCCGGAGCTGGGCGTGGTCTTCGGCCCACTCCCCGCGGAACCCGAGGACCGCGCACAGGTAGAACACTTCGAGGTCGTCGTCGGCCGGGCGGTCGGCGGCGAGCCGGGCCTGCCGCCAGAACCGCCACGCCCGGTCGTTCGAGGCGTAGAACTCGACCTCGAATTTCCGCTCGTTCCAGAGCGCGCTGACCGGCGAGCTCACCGTGAACAGCTCGTCCGCCCAGCACACGAGCGGGTACGCGATACCGAGGTACGGCTCGGTCGGCAGGGCCTCCGTCCCGCCGAGCAGGTCGTTTTCGACCGGCCCGGCGGCCGGCCGCCGGGTCGGGACCGCCGGGAAGATGGCGAACAGGTCGCGGAAATCTTGTAGGAGCACCTCCCGCCCGGCGTCGAACGCCGGGCCGGTGCCCCGGGCCCAGTCGTCCCGCAGCCGCAGCGCCGTGCGGAGGATCGGGTTCACCAGATTGAGGAGCTGGTCTTTCATCGGTCGTCGTGTCTCACGTCCCGCCACAGCCCGCGGTCCGCCACCCGTCCGCCCGGGGCGTTGCCCCGGGCGACGGGTGGCGGACGCCGCGTTCAGCCCAGGACAACGCCCTGGGTTGTGGGCTTCGCCGTTCCCTTTTCACTGGTCGGCGCGGCATACAGGGTGAACTGCAACGTGTTCGTCTGCCCGCCGGCGGTCCGGACGGTCACCGCCCGCTGGTTCTGGATCGCCCCGACGATCCGCGTCTCGTTGATCCGCACCGCCACGGTCAAGGACCGCAGTACGGCCGCCCACTCCCGCTCCGGTTGCCGGCTCACCTTGAAGTACCGCTGGCCGGCGAGGTCCGGCAGGATGCCCGGCTTGGGGCACCGCTCGAACCACAGCCCCGCCTGCCCGAGCTGGAAGATCGCGTCCACCCGGTCGCCCGATCCGACCTTCATGTCGAGCTGGCCCGGGACGGTCAGCAGCCGGACCGCCTCGTCCGGGTCCATCTCCGACCGCACGCCGATGAACAGCTCCCACGCCGGGTCGAGCCAGGTCGGCTCGACGGTGACCTGGAGCCGGAGCCCCATCCCGATAAACGGCCGCTCCTTGTACTCCGGCTCGGGCAGGATGTCGAGCAGGGTGTCCAGGTACACCTTGAGGCGGTAGAAGCACCCGCCCAGGTCGTCGTGGTCGTACGGCGGGATCGCCGGCCACCGGCCGGTCCGGTCGAAGATCACGAGCTGGCCGACGAGCCGGGCCAGCTCGGTGTACGCGGCCAGCGGCGGGATGCCCGGGGTAAAGGCCAGCACGCTCAGCACGGCGTAGGCCTCGTTCAGCTCCCGCAGGTGGGCCGCGGCCACCGCGTCGGCCGGATCGCCGCCGGCCAGCGCCCCGCCCCGGGCCGCGAACGCCGCCGCGAGCCGTTCCCGCTTCCGCCCGATCCGGTCGAACAGGGCCTGCAGGATGTCCCCGTTCAGGATCGGCCACGCGTCGCACGCCAGTACGGGCGGGATGTACGCGGCGTCGATCTGCGGCGGGGCGTTGGCCAGGGCCGACTTTTCGAGCCGGACGACCGGCAGGGTGGTGAACCCGGTCTGGTCCTGGCCGGAAATTAACAGGCGGAGGTTGTGCAGCCGGACGCGGACGGGCTGCGGGTTCACCCCGGTGTTCTCGTCCTCGAGCTCCTGGGTGTCGAGCCGGTACCGGGCGTTCGGGTCCGGGGCCTCGTCGGCCACGTTCGACTTGCCGAGGTTCAGTACCGGGAGGGCAAGGAACACGGTCAGCGGCTGGCCGGGCTCGAACAGGCCCTTCAGGTCGAGGGCCGGGAGCAGCCCGTCTTCCGGGACCGAGACCGGGGTGCCGTCGCGGAGGCACGCCCGGAGCGACCGGACGACGAGCCGGGAGTTGGTAAGGGCGTCGGTATCGATCTCGACCGCCCGGAGCCCCCAGTTGTGGTGGACCGGCCACTGGATGGCCCTGTGGGAGCGGGCGGTGAGGTACCGGTGGTCCGCCTGGAAGTGGTGGGGTTGGAGGAACATCCCCTCGTGGAAGTGGACCGCCCGGGCCGTCATGCGCGCTCCTGGTCAGGCCGGGCCGCCGTCCGGCCGGTGTGCGGACAGTATACGCGGGGGCAAAAATCGGCCGCAAGTGGTACGCTATCGGGGAAGGGAATGTTTCGCGCCCGCCGGACCGGCCGGCCCGCCCAGGGCGCCCAGCCAGCCGGCCCGCCCAGCCCAGCCGCCCTGGGCGTTGCCCTGGGCTAAGCGCTGTCACCCCGTTGGGGTGAAGAATCGAGCGGGCGTTCCGGATTTCACCCCGAAGGGGTGACAGCGCTTAGCCCAGGGCAACGCCCAGGGCGGGCCTCTGCCGTCCCGAAGGGGTTTCTTCTCATGCTCACGCTGACGGTCACGAACAAGCTCGAAACGCAGCAGCTGAGCCTGCCGGCCGGGCCGATCGAGCTCGGCCGTGGGCCGGCCCGGGACGGGCTCAAGCGGGTGGTCGTCCGCGACGCGTTCGTCTCCCGCGACCACCTCCGGCTGGAGGAGCTGCCCGGCGGGCGGGTGCGGATCCTCAACCTGAGCGCCAAGGCCCCGGTCGCGATCGACAACCACTCCCTCCTCAACCCCGGGACCGACTGCGAATACCCGCTCCCGGTCCGACTCGGGGTCGGGGAGACGATCGTGGACGTGGACGCCCCCGAGCCGGAACTCGTCGACGACAGCGGGCTGATGACCGTTCGGGCCCCGGTCCGCGGGGCCGCCGCCCAGCCGAACCTGCTCGCGCTCAACGAATCGGCCTCGGTCGAGGAGGTGGTCGGGTGGCTGGAGACCGTGGTCACCGTCCAGAAGGCGGCCGGGTCCCAGGAGTTCTACCAGCAGACGGCCGAAGCCCTGGTCGAGCGGATCGGGCTGGACTCGGGGCTGGTCATCCTCCGAGACGGGGACGGGTGGCGGGTGGTCGGCGGGATGAGCCGGGTGGACCGGCCGCAGGGCCGGGCGTTCAGCCACACGATCCTCAACCGGGTCCTGGCCGACAAGCGGACGTTCTACCTCCCGGCGATGGCGGCCGGCAGCGGGGAAAGCCTGGTCGGGGTGCAGGGGGTGGTGGTGTCCCCGATCTTCGGGGCCCGGGACGATGTGGTCGGGGTCGTGTACGGGACGCGGGTCCAGCGGGCGCGGGTGCGGGAGATCGGGAAGCTCGAAGCCCAGGTGGTCCAGCTGCTGGCCACCGCCGTCGGGGCCGGGCTGAGCCGGGTCGAGCAGGACGCGGAGGCCCACCAACTGCGGGTGGCGAAGGAAGCCGCGGAAGAGGCCGACCGGGCCAAGAGCGGGTTCCTGGCGATGGTCAGCCACGAGCTCCGGACCCCGCTCACCACGATCATCGGGTACAGCGAGATGCTGCTCGAACAGGCCGCGGCCGACAACCTGCCGCAGTATTCCGACGACCTGAAGGTGGTCCACTCCGCCGGCCAGCACCTGCTCACCCTCATCAACGACATCCTCGACCTGTCGAAGATCGAGGCCGGGAAGCTTGAGGTGGGGAAGGAGCCCTACGCCCCGACCAGCCTGATCCAGGACCTGATGGTGTCGGTCGAGCCGCTGGCGAAGAAGAACAACAACCGGCTCGAACTCGACTGCCCGGCCGATCTCGGCCGCGGGGTGGGCGACCCGACCCGCATCCGGCAGTGCGTGCTGAACCTCGTCGGGAATGCGTGCAAGTTCTCGGCGAACGGGCTGGTGAAGGTGTCCGCCCGGCGGGCGGCCGACGCGGCCGGGGACTGGCTCACGGTCCAGGTGACGGACACGGGCATCGGGATGACGGCCGAGCAGGTCGCCCGGCTGTTCCAGCCGTTCACCCAGGTCGATTCGTCGGCCGGGCGGAAGTTCGGCGGGACCGGGCTCGGGCTGGCGATTAGCCAGAAGCTGTGCCTCGCGATGGGCGGGCAGATCACGGTCCAGAGCGAGGCCGGGAAGGGCTCGACCTTCACCATGACCATCAAGGCCGTCCTGTGACTTCTGTCCCCTGCATTCTGATCCACTGCCCACCGCCCACTGCCCACTGACCCCGACCCCTGACCCCTGATTCCAACTCCGATGCCTAACCCCGACCTCGGCCAGAGTTCCCCGCTCGTTCCCCCGCTCTACACGTCCGCCGTCTACACATTGCCCGACCTCGACGCCCTCGATGCGGTGTCCGACGGGCTCGCGCCCGGGTACATCTACGCCCGCGACGCCCACCCGAACGGCGACCACCTCGCCGCCCAGCTCGCCGCCCTCGAAGCCGGGGCGTGGGGCATCGTCTGCGGGTCCGGGATGGCCGCTCTTTCCGCCGCGTTCGTCGGGATGCTCTCGGCCGGCGACACCGTCCTCGCCAGCAACCGGCTTTACGGCCGGACGACCCAGCTCCTGAAACAACAGCTCGGTCGGTTCGGGGTGAAGACCGCGGCGGTCGACGTCAACGATCTGGATGAGACCCGGGCGGCGGTCCGGGAGCACGAACCGAAGGTGCTCTTCGCCGAGACGATGTCGAACCCGCTCTGCCGGGTGCCGGACCTGCCCGCCCTGGCGGAGATCGCCCGCTCTGCCGGGTGCCGGCTGGTCGTGGATAACACATTCGCCACTCCCGTCCTGTGCCGGCCGCTCGAACTCGGGGCGGACGTGGTGATGGAAAGCCTGACGAAGATGATCGGCGGGCACTCGGACGTGACGCTCGGGTTTCTGGCCGGCACCGACCCGGACCTACGCACGAGGGTCGCGCAGGTGGTGAGCGTGTGGGGGTTCGCGGCGAGCCCGTTCGGGTGCTGGCAGGCCGAGCGCGGGCTGCACACGCTGGGCCTGCGGATGCGGGCGGCGACGGCAAATGCGTTTGCCGTCGCCGACTGGCTTGCCGGCCAGCCGGGCGTGTCGCGGGTGGTGTACCCGGGCCGGCCGGACCACCCCGACTACGAGCTCGCCGGGCTGCTATTCCCGGCCGGGTGCGGGAACATGCTATGTTTTGAACTGGCCGGCGGGCGGGCCGAGGTGAACCGGTTCATGCGGGCGGCGCCGGGCATCCCGTTCAGCCCGTCGCTCGGACACGCGACGACGACGGTCAGCTACCCGGCCGGCACCTCGCACCGGTACGACGACCCGGCCGAGCGCGAGCGGCAAGGCATCAGCGCCGGTCTGGTCCGGGTCTCGGTCGGGTGCGAGCCGCTGGGGGAGTTGAAGCGCGAGCTGGCGAAGGGACTGTCCGCGTAGACGGACTCCCCCGCCCAGGGCAACGCCCTGGGCGTTCAGCTGTCCCCGAAACCTCATAGGTTAGTCCCGGTCCACCGCCCGCGGAATCCGGGTTTGATTCCGCATTCCCTATTCCGCGTTCCGCGTTCCATCATGTCTTCCCGACCCGTGGCCCTGGTGACCGGCGCGAGCGCCGGAATCGGTAAGGAACTCGCCCGGGTGCTGGCCCGCGACCACGACCTGATCCTGACCGCCCGGCGGGTCGACGAGCTGACCGCACTTGCAGCCGAACTGAAGAAAGCGAATGGGGCCGCCTGCCACGTCATCCCTGCCGACCTGGCCGACCCGGCTGGCCCGCGGACCCTGTTCGACGCCGTGTCCGCGGCCGGGCTGTCGGTCGACGTCCTGGTGAGCAACGCCGGGTTCGGCGATCTCGGCCCGTTCGCCGGCGCGGACCTCGCGAAGCTCCTGCGGATGATCCAGGTGAACGTCACCGCCCTGACGGAGCTCACCGGCCTGTTCTTGCCCGGAATGCAGGCCCGGGGGCGGGGGCGGATTCTCAACGTGGGGTCGGTGGCCGGGTTCCAGCCCGGCCCGATGATGGCCGTATATTACGCGAGCAAGGCGTATGTGAACTCATTCTCACAGGCGCTGGCGAACGAACTGCAGGGTAGCGGGATCACGGTGACGTGCCTGGCCCCGGGGCCGACGGACAGCGAGTTCGCGGCGGTCGCCGGGGTACAGGCGACGAAGGCGTTTAGCGTCGGGCACCGGATGTCGGCCCGGGCCGTGGCGGAGGCAGGAGTCCAGGGGATGCGGCGCGGGAAGGTGCTCGTGATCCCCGGCCGACGCAACCAGCTGCTGATCTTCCTCCAGCGGTTCGCCCCGCGGGCGGTCGTCACCCGGGTCGTCCGGTGGATGCTGGCGAAGAGACTGTAGGGCACGCACCGCGTGCCCAGCGAACTCACCCCACGTACACTCCCGCGAGCGCCCCGACCGGGGCCAGGGTGGCGACAGGCACAGGGGTCTGGGTGAGGGCCTCGCCGACCCGCCGGCGGACCTCTTCGTCCCCGTCGTCGGCGACGACCCGGAGGGCCCGGGAGACCTCCTCGTCGTCCGGGGCCATTTGCCCGAGGAGGGTCGCGCACCGGCCGCGGAGATCCGGGTTCGGGCTCGCCAGCCCCTGCATCAGCCCCGGGACTGCAGCCCGCCCGATCCGCTTCAAGGCCGCTGCCACCACCACCCGGCTCCGGGTTTCCGGCTCGCCGAGCATCCCGATCAGGCCCGCCGTGGCGGAGTGGGCGGCGGGGCCGAGCCGGCCGATGGTGCCGGCGGAGTCGCGGCGGACGCTCGAGTCGGGGTCGCGGAGCCCGGCGGTGAGCAGGGGCAGGGTCGGTAGGGCGTGGGCGCCGAAGTCGCCGAGCGCCCGGGCGGCCCGGCGGCGGACCCGGGCGTACGGGTCACGGAGCGCGCCGGCGAGGGCCGCCACCCGCTTCGAGTGAGACACCCCCAGCTCGGCCAGTGCCACGACCGCCAGCTCGCGGACCTGCCCGTTCGGGCTCTTCAGCGCCTCGATCAGGACGTCCAGCGCGATCCCGGTTTGCGTGTCCGGAAGCCCGTGGACCAGGATGGTGAACACAAGTTTGTGCATCACCTGAGGGGTCAGTGGTTCCATGATGGCCAAGACGGGGGATGACGGGCGGCCGGCGGCCGATGATGGCACGAGGTATGGTGGACGGTCAGGCCGCCCACCGATCCGTCCTCAACTGTAGATCACGCTCCCCCGTCAGGTCGGATACGACCCCGAGATTTCGCCCGACCGTAACGACCCGACGCCGGCTTCCGACCGGGCCTCAGAATTGTTTAACCGCAGTGTATCCGCCGGTTAGCGCCCGGCCCCGGTGTCAGCCGGCCGGGCGGGTCGGTACAACATTCGCTTACTCGGCCGCCGGGGCCATGCCCCGAAATTCAAAATCCGAAGCCCGAAATCCGAAACAAACCCGACTCCCACAATCCGGGTGCCGGAACAAAGCCTTCTCCGGTTTGTGTTTCGCTATTCTGAGTTCGGAGATTGTTTCGAATTTCGAGATTCGATTTTTGGTCACAGCCCAGGCCGGGGTAGGGGCGGACTACATCCAACGGGGTCGGTCATGGCCGTGCGGTCGATTTACGTCGGGCTGGACGTCGGCGGGACAACGATGAAGGCCGCCGCGGTGGACGACGAGGGCGCCCCGCTGTCGGCCCCCGTGGTGATGGACACGCGGCCGGAGCGCGGGCAGGAGGCCGGGCTGGAGACGATGTGCGAGACCATCCGCCGGGCCGTCGCCGCCGCGGGCCTGGGGCCGGCCGACGTCACCGCGATCGGCGTCGCCACCCCCGGGCTGATGGACATCAAGGCCGGGCTGATCCTCGACCCGCCGAACCTGAAGCCGTGGAAGAACGTCCCGGTCCGGGACCACATCCGGCAGGCGTTCGGGAAGCCGACGGTGTTCCAGAACGACGCGAACGCGGCGGCCTACGGGGAGTTCTGGGTCGGGTCCGGACAGGACGCGAACAGCATGGTGCTGTTCACCCTCGGGACCGGGGTCGGCGGGGGGATCATCCTCGGGGACGTGATCGCCGAGGGCCAGCACAGCCACGGCGGAGAGCTCGGGCACCTGCGGATCGACATGCCCGACCGCGGGCGGCTGTGCGGGTGCGGAGCCCGGGGGTGCCTGGAAGCGTACGCCAGCGCGACCCAGGTGGTGAAGCGGGCCCGCGAGGACATGGCCGCGTGGCGGGGGTCGAGCAAGCTCCGCGCGTTCTACACCGCGAACGACGACGAGTTCACCGCCAAGCACGTGTTCGACCTCGCCGCGGCCGGCGACGAACTCGCCCTCAAGGTCGTGGACGACACCGCGTATTATCTGGCCCTCGGGGCGTGCGCGGTGGTCGCGACGGTGGACCCGGAGATGATCGTGTTCGGCGGCGGGATGGTGGCCGCGGGGGAGTGGTTCCGGGCGAAGATCGATGGGTACGTGCGGCGGTACGGGCTGCCGTTCCCGACCAAGACGGTGAAGGTCACGTTCGCCATGCTCGGGTCGGACGCCGGGTTCATCGGGGCCGCCGGGTGCGCCCGGCTGGCGGTCCGCGGGACGGCGTGACCGCCTCCGAGCCGCCCGGATCAGCTGCCATTCTCTTTGTCCCGGGCCTCGATGTCGCGGAGGGTCTTCTCCAGTGCCTTCCGCTCCTCCGGGAACAGGTGCGGCAGGGCCGGCCAGCAGCTAAACAGCGTCCGCCTCCACCCCCAGTGCCCGGCGTCCGGGTGGGCGTCGGCCAACTGCTGGAACGCTTCGTGGACGTCCGGGGCGAATGCCTCCTCCGCCCGTCCCACCCGGGCGAGTACCCGGATCGCCGCCTCGGTCGCCCAGTCCCGCGGGCCGTGCAGCACCGACAGCAGTGCGTCCTTCCTCACCGACCCGTCCCACCCGCCGTCCACCTGGGCCGCCACCTGGGCCGCCGCCAACTGCACCCGCGGCAGCCAGGTCAGGGCGGTCGATCCCGGCGGCACCGGCGGCGGATGCACCATGCACGCCAACACTTCCCCGACCCGCCCCGGCCCGAACTCCCCGGCCGCCCGGCTGGCCGCCGCCCAGTTCTCATCGTCGTCGAACGGGGCGGCGGCCAGCTCCGCGATCCGCGCGGCGATGTCCCCGGCCGGCGGCGGCAGCCCCGGCGACGCGTCGGTTCCGTCATACGCCCACAGTGGGTACTTCACCTCCCCGAGCGGCTGTCGCGGGTCCGGGCGCGGCACCCGCGCCGCCGCCACGGTCAGCCGGAGGTCGTGCCCGAGCGCGGCCATTTCCAGTCGGACGGCGAGGTAGTTGCTCGGCGACTCCAGGCACGTCAGCGCCATCCTGGCTTCGCCCCGCGGGGCCTTCGCGGGGTCGTCGAGGATCGTCTGGCGGAATTGCCGCAGCATGTTGGCGGTGGCGTCCGCCGGCTCCGGCAGCCCGGCCCAGAACTCCCGGTGGCACAGGCCATTCGCCCGGTCGTTGCCCTTCCGCGCCATCTCGCCCAGTTCGCGGAGGGGCCGGTCCTCGCCGGTCACCTTCCACCGACAGAACAAGGCCGACGGGTACGCCCAAGGGTGGTTCGGGGCCTTGCCCAGGGCGTCCTCATACCAGTTGAGGGCGGGGCCGTACTGCCGCCGGTCGAGGTGCATGTCGCCGGCCTCCAGCCGGGCGCTCACGTCGGCGGGGTCGAGCCGGAGGGCCAGCCGGAACGCCTCCTCGGCCCCGGGCACGTCGCCTTTTTCCCGCAGGATCAGGCCGAGGGCGGTGGCCGAGTGCCAGTCCGGGGCGCGGTCGATGGCGGCCCGGACGACGGCGGCCGCGTCGTCGAATCGGCCGGCCTTGCGGAGCAGTCCGGCCCGGAGCATGACCGCTACCCCGGCGGGCGGGTGGGCCGCGGCGAACCGCTCGCTCAGGGCGGCCCACCGCTTCACCTCTCGCAGCCGGGGGAGGGGGTTCAGCCGGGTCTCGGGGAACCGGTTCAGGACGGTGGCGAACAGGCGGTGCCCGAGTTCCTCCGGGAGGAACTCGACCGCCCCGCGCAGCTCCAGCCAGCCGAGCGCCCACGCCTCCAGGTAGCGGGCGTCCGGCTTGGCGCTGGTCACCTGAACCAGCAGGTCGACGGCTTCCGCCAGCCGGCCGACTTTCCGCCAGATGTACGCCCGGAGGGCTTCGGTCCCGTAATACAGCTTCTTGCCCCGCGGGATCAGCGCCTCGGGGTCGGGGCCGGCTTCGGCCAGGTATCGCTCCAGCAGCTCGACCCACTCGGACTGGCCGGGATCGTAAGTGAGCAGGTTGGCGAGGTGCCCGGCCCCGTGGCGCAGGTCCCGGGTGGTCTCCAGTTCCCCGCGGGCGACGAACCACTCGAACTCGGCCGTCCCCTGGCGGAGGTTGATCGAGCTGTGGTCGCACCCGTCGCCGCCCGCCGGGTGGGTCGAGCCGAACACGGCCCGGGCCTTGTTCGCAAGCCGTTTCCACCAGGACATGGGGCCGCCCCTGACGTGGCGTGGGACCAGCGCGGGCGAGTATACCGCGCCGCCCGGGGGCGTGCGCGGAGGAAACTGCTGGCGCACGGGGCGGCGCAAAGTACGTTTGTTCGAGTGTATGCAACTTTCCGGATAGACTGAAAGTGAGTTCACCGTTGTGCGGGACGGCACCGGTGTGCCAAGCCCACCCCCGGCGTGATCACCCCGGTGACGACCATGCCCGACCGCTGTTCCGAGCTCCCCGCCCTGCTCGGCGGGCCGCCGGTCCGGCCGGAAGGCCCGCCCGCGTGGCCGCCTCCCGACCCCGACGTGCGTGCCGCACTCGCCGCCGCGGTCGCGTCCGGGGCGTGGGGGCAGTACCACGGCGACCACGTCTGCGGGCTCGAAGCCGAGCTCGCCGCGTTCCACGGCGTCCCGCACGCCCTCACCTGCGCCAGCGGCACCCTCGCCGTCGAGGCCGGCCTCCGGGCCCTGCGCGTCGGCCCCGGCGACGAAGTGGTCATGGCGGCCTACGACTACGAGTCGAACTTCCTCACCGTCCACGCGACCGGGGCGAAACCCGTCCTGATCGACGTCGCCCCGCACAACTGGAACCTCGACCCGGCCCGGCTCGAAGCCGCGTTCACTCCACAAACGAAGGCGGTCATCTGTTCCCACCTGCATGGCGGGATCGTGCCGATGCGCGAGGTCACGGAGATCGCCCGGAAGCACGGCGTCGGGGTGGTCGAGGACGCCGCGCAGGCACCCGGGGCGATGGTGCAGGGGAAGCCGACCGGGACGTGGGGCGACGTCGGGACGCTCAGCTTCGGCGGGTCGAAGCTCCTGCCCGCCGGCCGCGGCGGGGCGCTCCTGTTTCGGGACCCCCAGCTCTTCCAGCGGGCCAAGGTGTGGCTCTCCCGCGGGCTCCAGCAGTGGGCCCCGCTCAGCGAGTTGCAGGCGGCGGTCCTGCGGCCACAACTGCAGAAACTACCCGCGATGACCGCGCACCGCGCGGGGAGGGTGAGACAGCTGCTCGGTGCGGAATGTGGCCCGCTCGCCCCGCGAGCGGATGCGGGACGAGGCGCCCGCGAAGCGGGCGAGCCGGCGTCCGGATCCTTTCCCCCCCTAGTGCCCTTCGAGAACACCGCCGGCGCGTCCGCCCCCGCCTATTACAAACTCGGGTTCCGGTACGACCCGCGGGCGTTCGGCCTCCCCCGCGACGTGTTCATCAAGGCATTACGGGCCGAAGGGGTCGCGTTCGACGCGGGCTTCAACGCCCTGCACGTCAATCGGTCGCCGTCGCGGTTCCGGGCGGCCGGCGACCTGACGCACGCGACCGCCGCCCACCACGGGTGTGTCATCCTCCACCACCCGGTCCTGTCCGGCTCCGCGGACGACGTGCGGCAGGTGGCGGACGCGGTGGGCAAGGTGTATCGTAACCGGGACCAGTTCTGACCCTCCCCGCCCCGCATCTCGTCCGCCCCGGGTGACGCTCATGATCCGCCTCCTGTCCGCCGCCGCGGCGGTTCTTCTGGCCGTCCCGGTCCGTGCCGACGCCACGCCGGCCGGGACGTGGAAGTTGACCGTCCCACTCGCCCCCGGGGAGCAGGTCATGTTCCTCGTCGCGCTAGCCGAGAAGGACGGGGCGTGGAGCGGGGAGGTTCTCGACAGCGCGCCGGTGCTGAAGGTGCTCCCGAAAGTCACCGGGCTGAAGGTGGACGGGGACCGCGTCCGGTTCGCGCTCGACCTCGACGGGCGGGTGATGCTCACGTTCGACGGCGTGGTGGCGAAGGACGGAAAGAAACTCGGCGGGTCGTACACCCCAGCCGGGGGACAGTTGCGGGTGATCGAACTCTACCCGTCGAAGCTCAAGAAGCTGGACGACGAGTTCGAACTCGCCCGGGAGACGGTCGCCCAGGTCGACGCCGGGCAACCGTTATTCGAGGCGGCGTTCACCGTGCTGGGGCGGGCCGCCGCGAAGAACCTGCCGACGGAGGAGGGGCGGGCGATTGTCGAGCGGGTAACCGTGGCGGCGGCGGGATACGGCCGGCGCTGGGAACGGGAAACCGCCGTGAAGGTGGCGGACACGTTGGCCGCGCAGGCGGGGTTCGCCGACCTCGCCGTCGCCCAGGCCAGGCGGGCCGAGAAGCTGCTCACCGACCTGGACGACACGGGCGCCCGGCTGCACGTCCTCGACGCGCTGGTGCGGGCCTTGACCGCGGCCGGGAAGCCGGGCGAGGCGAAGCCGTACCTCGCCGAGGTCGCCCGCGTCGAGGCGGCGGACTATGCCGGGTATTTGAAGGCGCACCCGCCGTTCAAACCGGTCCCGTCCCCGGGGCGGAAGGGGAAGTCGGACCGGGCGGTGCTGGTCGAGGTGTTCAGCGGGGCGGAATGCCCGCCGTGCGCGGCGGTCGATTTCGCGTTCGTCGGGCTGATGAAGACGTACCCCCCGGCCGAGGCGGTCCTGCTCACGTACCACTGCCACATCCCGGCCCCGGACCCGCTCACCAGCCCGGCCGCGGAGGCCCGGCTGAAGTACTACGACGACCAGGTCCGCGGGGCCCCGACGGTGTTCCTGGCCGGCAAGCCAGCCCTGTCCGGCGGGGGGGCCGCGGGCCTGGCCGAGCAGAAGTACAAGGTCCTCCGCGGCGAGATCGACGAGCTCCTGGAGAAGCCGGCAAGGGTGAAGCTGGCCCTGGCGGTGGCGAAGGGCGATAAGGGGTTCACGGCGAAGGCGACGGTGTCCGGCCTGGACGCGCCGGGCGAGAAGGTCCGGCTGCGGTTCGCACTGGCGGAGGAGCGGGTGCGGTTCGCGGGCGGGGCGGGGGTGCTTTACCACCACATGGTGGTTCGGGCGATGCCCGGTGGGGCGAACGGGTTCCCGCTGACAAAGAAAGAGCACGAGGAGACGGTCGCGATCGACCCGGACGAGGTGCGAGAGACGATCGCGAAGTACCTCGACGGGGTGCCGAAAACGGAAGGCCCGTTCCCCCGCCCAGACCGCCCGCTCGCCCTCGCCAACCTGAAGCTGATCGCGTTCATCCAGAACGACGCGACCCGGGACGTCCTGCACGCGGTCCAGGTGGACCTGGACCGGAACTGACTCCCCCGCCGCCCGCACCGGGGTCCGTCCCCGCCGGTATGATTGGGGTACAACCGATCGGGCTCGGGTGAGGTGTTATTGAAGGCCCGAAGGGGCCGTCTGCTCGTGGCACCGGTCACCAGACCGGTGCCGGTACACCGCCCGGGAGAGATGGGCCACGAGCCAAGACCCTCCGCGCGAGGACCAGTGTTCTCCGGGCGGCCTCGGTTCCCGGAACAGGTGCCTCCACCGGTCTGGAGACCGGTGCCACCAGAAGACCCATGCCGGAGACCGGTGACATGCCCCATTCCATCCTGATCGTCGACGACGAGGAGCCGATCGCCTGGGCCCTGCGGCGGGCGTTCGAGCGGGAGGGATACCGCGTCGCCGTGGCGGCGTCCGCCGAGGACGGGCTGAAGAAGGCCGCCGCGGACCCGCCGGACGTGGTCTTCCTCGACGTCCGGCTGCCCGGCATGGACGGCCTTACCGCCCTTGCCCGGCTGAAGCAGGCCGCCCCGGCCGCCGCCGCCGTGGTCATCACCGCCCACGGGAACCTGAACACCGCCGTCAAGGCCGTCGAGGGCGGGGCGTTCGACTACCTCGCCAAGCCGTTCGACCTCGCCCAGGCCATCGACGCCGCCCGCCGGGCGGTCGGCCGCGGGGTGGACGGGACGGCGGGCTCCGGTCCCCCGCCCGCCGAGATCGATCCCAGCCCCGACGCCATCATCGGCCGCGGTCCGGCGGTGCAAACAGTCTTCAAGCGGATCGCCCTCGTTGCCCCGACCGAGGCGTGCGTCCTGATCACCGGCGAGAGCGGGACCGGGAAAGAGCTGGTCGCCCGGGCGGTCCACGCGCACAGCCCGCGCCGGGACCGGCCGTTCCTCCCGGTCCACGTCGCGGCCCTGAACCCGAACCTCGTCGAGAGCGAGCTGTTCGGCCACGTGAAGGGGGCGTTCACCGGGGCCGACAAGCCCCGCGCCGGCCTCCTCGCTCTGGCCGACGGGGGCACCGTGTTCCTCGACGAGCTCGCCGACATCCCGCTCCCCGTGCAGGCGAAACTGCTCCGCGTGCTGGAGCGGCAGGAGGTACTCCCGGTCGGCGGGAGTCAGTCGTCGACGGTCAACGTGCGGATCGTCTCCGCCACCCACGCCGACCTGTCCGTGGCGGTCCGGGACGGGCGGTTCCGGCACGACCTGTTCTTCCGGCTGAACGTCTACCCGATCCACGTGCCCCCACTCCGCGACCGGGTGGACGACCTCCCGCTCCTCGCCGAGCACTTCCTCCGCCGGTTCGGGGTGGCGAACCCGGCCGCGGTCCTGCCGACCGACACGCTCGCCTTCCTGAAGTCGCGGCCGTGGCCGGGGAACGTCCGGGAGCTCCGCAACGCACTGGAACACGCGGCGATCGAGGCCCGTGGCGGTCCGCTCCGGCCGGAACACTTTCCCGCCCCGGCCAAGGCAACTGGGCCCGGCACCGTCGCGGACCGGCTGCGGTCGCTGGTGGTCGAGTGGGTGCGGGAGCGGGTGCGGGCTGCTGTCGGGGCGGAGCCCGCCGAACTGTACCAACAGCTGGTCGACGCCGTGGAGCCGGCACTGCTCGACGAGGTCCTGCGGCAACTCGACGGGAATCGGCTGGCCGCCGCCCGGTGGCTCGGGCTCGCCCGGGCGACGGTCCGGAAGATGATCCGCAAATACCACCCCGCGGCCGACGAGCCGGACGGGGAGGAGTGATCGGGATGCCCTCCGGGTCACCGGACGGGGGCGTCGGGGAAGACGACTCCTTCGTAGATTGCGGCAAGGGCCACCCGGACGGGTACGGTGCCGAAGCACAATTCCGCCGCGAGTCCGGTCGCGGACGTCAGCATCCAGGAGTCATCGGGCTGGCGGACGAATCGCTCGCAGATCGGCTCGTCCTGCGAGACGAGAACGTACTCGTTTAGCGATTCCAGCTTCTGGTATTGGCGGAACTTCGCGCCGCGGTCGTATTTCTCGGTGGACGGGGAGAGCACCTCGATCACCACCGCGGGGTTGAGAATCGTGTCCCGGCTGCCGTCACCGAACTGCGGCTCCCCGCAGAGGATGACGATATCCGGGTACGCATACAATCCGGTCTTCGACACCTTCACTTTCATGTCGCTGGTGAGGGCGAAGCACGGCCCCCCCGCGAGGCGGGAGTTGAGAACGGAGGCCAGGTTGTCTTTTATTCGGTTGTGGTCGTACGTCGCTCCGGCCATGGCGAACATTTCGCCGTTGAAGAACTCGCTCTTGAACTCCGCCGCCCGCTCAATGGCCAGGTACTCGGCTTCCGTCAACTTCTTCTTCGACCCGGCCGACATGCGGAGTCCTCCGGACGGGTCGATCGGGCGGACCCGGGTGACATTCTACCACCCGCAACCTACCACCCGCGACGGGAGAAGCGGGTCCTTCCTGTTCGGCAATTGTGGGGGTATCGCGTATCAAGTACCCTTGTCGCAGCACGAGAGGTCGTGACAACTGCCTCGGGTCTGTGCCGCAAGAAGTTCTCGACGGAGGCTCCGATGCGTTGTGCCCGTCCGTGTCTGTTTCTCCTGATGATCGTGGTGAGCCCTTACCCCCGGCTCGCCGCCGCCGAAGCGGGTCGCGCGATCACCCCGGCCGACTACGCCTCGATCGCCACCGTGACCGAACTCGCGGTCTCGCCCGACGGGAAGCAGGTCGCGTACACTCTGGCCACCTGGGACGAGAAGGCGGACAACCGCCGCACCGACCTGTGGGTCGTACCCACCGACGGGAAAGACAAGCCCCGCCAGCTCACCTCGGACCGGGCGAACGACCGGCACCCGAAGTGGAGCACCGACGGAAAAACGCTGTACGTCCTCGGCAACCGAAAGAAGGACGGGCAGAAGAAGCCGCCGTTCAACGGGACCACGCAGGTCTGGAAGGTGTCGGCCGAGGGCGGGGAGCCGGAGGCGGTCACAAAAGTGGACGGCGGGGTGACCGGGTACGACTACGCCCCCAAGGCCGACGCCGTCTTCTACGCGGCGGACGCCGAGACCACTGACGAGGACGACTTCTCGAAGCTCCGGGCGAAGTACGACAAGCTCGAATACGGCCACGGGAAGCGGAAGGTGTCGGAGGTGTACCGGCTCGGGGCGCGCGAAAAGGGCGAGAAGGTGATCGCCGAGAAGCAGAAGGTGATCGCCGAGAAGCGGTATGTCCGCGAGTTCGCGGTGACGCGCGACGGCAACCGGGTGGCAATGATCACCGCCCCGGACGACACCGTGATCCGCTCCGAGGGCGATTCGCGGGTGGACGTGTGGGACGCCGGCGCGGACAAGGTAACTACGAGCGACCAGAGCTGGAAGACGACGGCGGGGTCGCCGTGGCCGTGGCTCGAATCGCTCGCCTGGAATTCGGACGGCACCTGTCTCGCGTACTGCACCGTCTTCGACGGCTATCCGGCCGAGGTCATCACCTGCGAGGCCAGGGCCGGCTTGTGGCCGGCAACCCGGATGAAGCGGCCGGAAGGGATTCACGTCCGCGGCTACGGGACGCCGCTCAGATGGGCAGACAACCGGACGCTCGCCTGGCTGGGGGAGTCGGCCGGGAGCGTCGGCCTCGCCGGGACCGCCATCGACACCGGGGAATTGGTGGCGGGGCCCATCCCCCGGATCGTCACATACGAGTTCGACCTGCTTCCTTCAGCCGGTTTGACCACTGTGGCCGTCGAGGGCCGGCCGACCGAGCTCCCGGCGGTAGTGATCCGGGCCGGCGGCGGGACCAAACTCTTTGATCCGAATCCCCATACTAAGAGCTGGAAACTCCCCACCGTCGAACATGTCACCTGGAAGGCCCCGGACGGGGCCGACGTCGGCGGGCCGCTGGAACTCCCGCCGGGGTACAAGAAGGGCGACAAGAAACTCCCACTGGTCGTCGCGCTCCACGGGGGGCCGACCACCGCGAGCCACGCCGGCCTGGAATTCGACGCGCACAACGGCCGGCTGTACTTCGCCGCGGCCGGGTACGCCGTCCTGTGCCCGAACTACCGCGGCTCGACCGGCTACGGCGACAAGTTCGTCACCGACCTGCTCGGCCGCGAGAACGACGTCGAGGTGAAGGACATCCTCGCCGGCATCCGGCATCTCGTCGACGAGGGGATTGTCGACCCCGAGCGGATCGGGGTGATGGGCTGGAGCAACGGCGGCTATCTCACCAACTGCCTCATCTCGCTCAAGGACCCACCGGTGAAGATCAAGGCCGCGAGCAGCGGGGCCGGGATCGTGGACACGGTGGCCGAGTGGGGGTTCAACGACGAACCGGCCTACCCGCGGGTGTTCAAGAAAGGGTTGCCGTGGGAGACGCCGGACATCTACCGCAAGACCTCGCCGACGTACCAGCTCGGCAACGTCCGCACCCCGACCCTGATCCACGTCGGCGGGGGCGACGAGCGGTGCCCGCCGGGGCACAGCCGGATGCTCTACCGGGCCCTGAAAGAGTACGTCGAGATACCCACCCAGCTCGTCGTCTACCCCGGCGAGCCGCACGGGCTGACCAAGCTCTCGAACCGAAAGGCCAAGATGGAGTGGGACCTCGCCTGGTTCGACAGGTACGCGATGGGCAAGAAGTGAGCTCGCGGACGACGGCCCCAATGCCATGCCGCCCGCGACCGGCTTCCTTGCGAACGGCCGATTCGCGCTGCATAGTTGTTCGGATTCCATTCCGGCATGAGAAATGTGTTCCGCCCGAGGGGTCGCGATGCGGCAGATGGCGGCGGTACTGATCCTGATCGCCCTGTTCGTCCTGCTCGTCGGGAGCCGGTTCAAGCCGTCCGACGGGGACAAGCTCGCGGCCGTGTGCCGGCTGGCGGTCGGGAAGGTGCGCGAGGCGTTACCCCCGGCGGCAAAGGTCGCCGGGCCGGTACAGGCGATCCGGAAGGAGTTACCGGAAAGTGTGGAAGATCGCGTGAAGTCCCGGCTGAACGCCGACAAGCGGCTGGAGGGCGTCGAATTCACCGTGACGGCCGACGGCGGGGCGGTCACCCTCCGCGGGGTGGTCCCCACCGCGAAGGCCCGGAAGACCGCGGTCGGGATCTCCGAGAACACGACCGGCGTCGAAAAGGTGGTCGACGAGCTTGCGGTGCCCGAGGGGAATTAACCCACTCGGTTAGCCCCTTCCTACCGGGAGCCGGGCGTAGAGGACGAGGACGATGCCGTAGCCCTCTCGCCGGTCGACCTCCGCGTACCCAGCTGTCTTGAGTGCCGCGACGACAGGAGCGGCCACGGACATGCCCGCCGACGGCTGCTCGATCACCCACACTCGTGAACCGGCCGACCGGTTCATCACCTCTGCCGTCGGTGTCAGGCACCCGACGACCCACTCCTCCCGCCCGTGGTAGCACTGATAGACCTCGACGTGGGAGACCCAGAGCAGGTCGCCGTTCGTCCGATTACTGCGGACGTACTGGAACATCTCGCGGGCCGGCGGATACGCCGAGGGGGTGACGAGGCTGACGCCCGCCATGACCAGGTCGTAGGCGATGACCGCGAACGGGACGAGACGCACGGCCCGCCGGCCGGGGAATCGCTCGCTCAGTTCGACTACCCCGGCCCCGGCCGCGAGCCACAAACCGGGCAGCAAGAACACCGCCGTCCGCCCGGCCAGAGGGTAGTACCCGAGGTAGCCGGCCGACACGGCCAGTGCGGCCGAGCCCAGGATGGCGGCCGCAACCGGGAGGTTCCTCCGCCCCAGCCGGTACGCCCCCGCCACCGCGAGCAGTGTCAGCACGATCCCCATCTCGCGGGTGCCGTAGTTCCCCGCGTTCACGGCGCGGTCCAGCGGCCAGGCGGCCACCGCCCATAGGTTCGACCAGTTGGGGAAGCCCTGCTGGCCGCCGGCCCCCCAGTGGCTCTGGAGCCCCGGATAGTACAGGTGTCGGGCATGGAAGTACCACATCGTTCCGCCTGATAACACCGCCGTGAGGCCGACCGCCGCGCCGAGCACCCACAGCCCGCGGCTGCCGCCTTGCCACGCCTTCACGAACAGGGCGAGAATCCCCCCGCCGAGGGCGAACGGGATCGGGAACGACAGCCACGGCCCGACCGCCGTGATCGCGAGAAGGGCGGCCCCGGCGAACGTCCGCGCGCGACCGGACGTCTCGCCGGCGAGAAGGACCGAGGCCGCGAGGAGGACCGCCTCGACCGCCAGCAGGTCGACCGTATAGGGCCGGACTTCGCACCCGTGAGCCAGGGCGCACCGGCTGACGGCGAGAAGGGCCACGGGGACCCACGCCGCCGGCCCACCGACCACCCTCCGGGCGAGCGGGACCATCAGGAAAAGGGCCGCCAGACCCGCGACGAACGCCTCAAGCCGCATCGCCCACTCGGCGGGCCCGAGGGTGAGGAAGAGTGCCCGCTCGACCCACAGAAACGCCGGCGGGATCGCGACGTTGTAGTCGATCGCCCCGACGAGGTCCGCGAACGACCGGGCGTAGACGTTCAACAGGAGGTAGGCCTCGTCGTACCAGTACGAGTGGTTCTCGACGCCGAGACGGATTCGGACCGCGACCCCCAGCAGAAGGACGATCGATACCAAAGACGGCCGGCGGACAAGTGTTCGTTCGCTCCTCGCCGGACACGGCTGAGACCGGCTATCGGCGTCCGAAAGGGACACCAATCTCGTCAGCCGCCGGACGAGGGTGAGCAGGGGAAACATTGGAGACCTTGCGGGGACAGAGTAATACCCGGTCGGTCGTATCGTCCGGAGGCACCTCCTGCTTGAAGCGAAGATCCCCATCAGAAAAATAAAACCTCCGCCCGGGCTCTCGGACGGAGGTCTTGTTTCCGCGTTTCGACTTCACTCTCGCCACCACCTCAGCCGAGGGGCGGTCAGTAGGGGTCAGTACATGTCGTCGTACCCGCCGCCGGCCGCACCCTTCTTCGGCTCGTCCTTGGGCAGGTCGGCGATCAGCGCGTCGGAGGTGAGCAGCAGGGTCGCCACGCTCGCGGCGTTCTGCAGGGCGCTGCGGACCACCTTCGTCGGGTCGATGATCCCCTTCTCGACCATGTCGCAGTACTCGCCCGCCCGGGCGTCGAACCCGTAGTTCTTGTCCTTCTTCGCGAGCACTTCCTTGGCGACCACGTTCCCGTCCTCGCCGGCGTTCTCGACGATCTGCTTGATCGGGGCCCGGCACGCCCGGACGATGATGTTGAACCCGACCTTCTCGTCGTCCGTCAGCCCGTCGGCCGCCTTCAGCCCCTCGCTCGCCCGCAAGAGGGCCGCCCCGCCGCCCGGCAGGATGCCCTCCTGGTGCGCGGCCTTGGTCGCGTGCATCGCGTCCTCGACCCGCATCTTCTTTTCCTTGACCTCGCTCTCGGTCGCCCCGCCGACGTTGATCTTCGCCACCCCGCCGGACAGCTTGGCGACCCGCTCGGAGAGCTTCTCCTTGTCGTAGTCGCTGGTGCTCTTTTCCAGCTCCTTCTGGATGCTGGCGATCCGGGCCTTGATCGCGTCCTTCTTCCCGGCCCCCTCGATGATGGTGGTGTTGTCCTTGTCCACCTTCACCTTCTTCGCCCGGCCGAGCTGGTTCAGGGTGACCGTCTCGAGCTTGACGCCCAGGTCCTCGAAGATGGCCTCGCCGCCGGTCAGGACGGCGATGTCCTGGAGAATGGCCTTGCGGCGGTCGCCGTACCCCGGGGCCTTGACCGCACAGACCTTGAACGCCCCCTGCGACCGGAGCACGTTCACCACCAGGGTGGCGAGCGCCTCGCCCTCGACGTCTTCGGCGATGATGAGCAACGGCTTGTTCTGCTGGAGGACCTTCTCCAGCACCGGGACGAGGTCGCGGTTGGAGCTGATCTTCTTCTCGTACACGAGGATGTAAGCGTCTTCCAGCTCGCACTCCATCGTCTCGGGGTTGTTCACGAAGTACGGCGACAGGTAGCCGCGGTCGAACTGCATCCCCTCGACGAACTCGTGGGTGGTCTCGATCGTCTTGGCCTCTTCGACCGTGATCACCCCGTCCTTGCCGACCTTGTCCATCGCCTCGGCGATGATCCCGCCGATCACCGTGTCGCCGTTGGCGGCCACGGTCGCGACGTTCCGCAGGTCTTCCTTCCCCTTGACCGGGATGCTCATGTCCTTGAGCTTGGCGACGATGTTCTCGACCGCCTTCTCCATCCCCCGCTTCATGAGCATCGGGTTGGTCCCGGCGACGACGGCCTTGAGGCCCTCGTTGAAGATCGCTTCGGCCAGGACGGTGGCGGTGGTGGTCCCGTCGCCGGCCACGTCGCTCGTCTTGCTGGCGACCTCCTTGACCATCCGGGCGCCCATGTTCTCGTAGTGGTCGGGGAGTTCGATCTCCTTCGCCACGGTGACCCCGTCCTTGGTCACGGTCGGGCTGCCGAAGCTCTTCTGGATGATGACGTTGCGGCCCTTCGGCCCGAGCGTCACCTTGACGGCCTTGGCGAGCTTCGCGATGCCCCGCCGCATGGCGTCACGGGCTTCCTGGTCGAACGCGATCTGCTTGGCGCTCATCTGGCTTTCCCCTGTGGGTGAGGTCGTTGGTTTGAACCGGCTCTAACGGGTATGTCGGGATTCGGGTATCGAGAAAAAGCAGAAGGCCGGGACGGCGTCCGCGCTGTCCCCGACCCGCCCGCTTATTCGATCACGCAGAGGACGTCGGCCTCGTGCATGACGAGGATTTCGTCCCGATTCCGGCGGTCCTGGTACTCGTCGCCGGCCCATGACGTGAACAGCACATTGTCGCCGGCCTTGAGCTGCATGGCGGCGCGAGTGCCGTCCTTTTTCAGCTTGCCGGGGCCGACGGCGATCACCTCGCCCCGTTGCGGCTTGTTCTTGGCCGTGTCCGGCAGGATGATCCCGCCAGAGGTTTTCTCCTCGGCCGCCTGCCGGCGGACGATGATCCGGTCACCGATCGGCTTCAGCCCCATCGCGGTTTCTCCCAGCGATGCATCAAAATATCCGGAACGTG
>JAQGHQ010000449.1 GCA_028288765.1 Gemmataceae bacterium
TGGTCGGTCGGACGCGGTCGGTCAGAACCCGAATGGCCTCCGGGCGTGGGGCGTCGGATGACTGGCTGGAGCGGCGGGCGGGTGGAGCAACCGGGAGGGAAGGCGGGGTCCGCCCACCCTCTGGCGGAGCCCGGGAGACGGGCCCGGGGTGTCGCGCGCTCGCGCGGTGTTAGCACCCGCCGGCATTGTATAGTATTCGAAAACTCAAGTTGTAGGTTGGTGGTCGCCTCGCGGGCTGTCACCCCCGGGCCCCGACGGCCCGGCCGACCTGGCGGACCGTCGCGCGGGCCGCCCGCACCGCCCGCTCCAGATCCCGCAGGCTCACCTCGGCGGCACTGACCAGGGCCCGGAGGGCCGCCCGCCGCCCCGGGTCGGTCGCCCGGCCCAGACCGACCCACTCCTCCGGTCCCACCTCCCCGAACACTTCCCCGTGGAACTCGACCCACCGCTCGGTCAGCCGGCCGAGTTCCCGGAGCACGCCCTCGGGGTCGAGCCCCCGGGTCGGCTTCCGCGGCCGCCCCCCGACCCCCCGGCGGTTGGTCGGGTAGCGGCTCTGGGCCTCGAACCGGAGCTGTTGCGGACTCCACCCCCGGCGGGTCGCCTCCCGCAGGAGGGCGTGGCGGGCGGTCCGGTCTCGAACGGCGAGCACGAGGGACACCTTCGTCCAGTCCGCGCCGGTGGCCGCGACCGCCCGCAGGGCCTTCTCGCTCGGGTAGAGCTCGGCCAACCGGGCCGCCTTCCGGAGGACCGACTCGCCCGGCCCGAGGGCGGCGGCCAGGGCGTTGACCCAGCCCAATCCGTGCCCGCCGTCCGCCACCGCGGCCCGCAGCTTGAGGATCAGGGAACCGAGCTGGTGGTACCAGACGAGATCGTGATCGGTGTGATCGACGAGGGCGGCAAGACGGTCGAACACCTCCCGCTGCGGACTTGGGAGAGTGGCCCGGAACTGTTTTCGCATGGTGTCGGGTGCAGACACGATCTTCGGCATGGGAAGTTCCCTAAGTGGCCGCCGAAACGCCTGAAATCTCGATTTCTCGACGGCCTCCGAGCCAGGCAAGCTTCATGGGCGGATGCTCGCGCCCACCAGCAGGGTCTGACAAGAGGTCGGAACCGCCGCACCGATCACCGCTCTCTTTTCTCTTTTGTAAGCTTGTAGAGCATCTCAAGGCACTTCCGGCACGTCACGGCCGTGTGGTCCGCGGTGGCGATCCCTTCCATCTCCGCCCGGTGTGCGGCCTCCCGGTCGCGGGGGTTACAGAGGACCATGCCGTCCTGGTCCAGGGCGTGCAGGTCGCGCTTCTGCCTACTGTCCCGTGACATTCTGGAACCCCGCGCGATGTTCGAAGTGATCTCCGTCTTCATGGGCGGATGCTCGCACCCCCTGGCGGGCCTGGAATGCCATCCGACCCTGTCCCCTAACAGGTGGTACGGGCGCGATCACTCTAATGTCTATTTGCGATTCTCGGTCGCCGAGAACCCGACCCCGGGCGTGCGCGGCCCGCTCCCGTTCATTCTCGTTCGCCATCGTCCAACACCCCGGCGATTCATCCGGGATCCGCCCCGAACCGCTTCTGCTCCTGCCGCCAGAAGTCCGCGAGATCCTCGGACATCCCCGGTGTCGCCGCGAACCGAAGTCCCATCATCGCAAACTCCTCCGGGCTGACCAAGGATCGAACCTGTTCCCGGAACCGCTCACCGCGGGCCTGCAGCTCGTCCATCGACTTCCGAAATCGATCCCGGTGCGTCACGGCCGCCGCTAATGGTCTGCTCCGGGTGACCGGCTCGATGCAGCCGGCGAACCCGCCCGACCTTCTCGCAGAGCTTTGCCGTCCGCGGGGCGGCTTGCGGCTTGGCTTGTTCCCGGGTACGAATCCGGTCGAAGAGGTTTCTGGCTTCCACGCGGGGGTAAGGTAGGAGGGTTCGCCCTGTGGCCCCAACGTGACGGGGTCCTTGCTACCAAATTGCTACCAAAGTTTGGTAGCGGAAGGGATAACCAGAAATGATTGTGGCCGCAAGTCCTTGACCTGCGGCCACTTCTGTCTAGCGAGGACGACGGGACTCGAACCCGCAACCACCGGATCGACAGTCCCCCACGTTCCGATTGCAACTCCCTTTCTGACCAGCAAGTTACGTCACTTCCACAACCCGGATGTAGTGCCGGATGTAGTACCGACTCCGACCTCGCCCGAGTGGTCGAGGCGTGGGCAACACTCCCCGAACCGCTCCGCCGCGCGGTGTTGGCGTTGGTCGGGTCCGGGGACCCCAAGCCGAAAACGACGGGGGGCTGAACTGGTCCAGAGCATCACCCCCATCGCCACCATCACCCCCGCGCAACCCCTCGGGTGGAGGCCGCGGGCCACCTGTGCCCAAATCGACCCACCACGCCGTCCCCGCGCTCATGGGGTCGCCACCAGCCAGGGCGGAAGCGGCCCGCATCGCCGTGCTGGATCCCTCGACCGTGAAGCGGTGGCTCCGTCGCGGGCGGCGCGACGCTACGGAGGGGCGAAACTCCGATCACACCGCATTCCACCGGCTGGTCACTGAGGCCGAGCGGCCGGACGGGTGCCGGGCTACAGGCCAGGGTTTCCCCCCCCCGGCGAACACGCGTTTCGCGCGGGGTCGGTGGACCGCTCGGCCCGGGTTTCGCCCCCGGCCGGGCAATGAAGGGGTGACCAAAAATGACGACCTGCGACGCACACGTGACTCATCCCAGGGAGGTCCGGCTGTGGCCGAAGGTGTACGCCCTCGCCGCCCTCGCCCGCCACCTCGGGCGGGCCGCCGGTCTTCGACGCGGCCGCGAAGCGGGGCACCCGCGGGCAATGTAGCACAACGTTTGGGAGGCCTGAGATGGCATTTGAACGGCGGGGGAACCGGCGCTACTTCTACCGCTCGGTCCGGGTCGGGAGACGCGTGTACAAGGAGTACGGCGGGGGCGGGAAGGGAGCCGCCCTGATCGCCCAGCTAGAGGGGCTGTGGGCCGAGCGGCGGCGGAGCGAATGGGAGGAGGAGCAGTACCGTCAGACCCGCCGGAAGCGACGGTTCAAGCGGGTGTACGCCGCGCTCGATCGCGCGAAGAGGCTGGCCGGAGAAGCTCTCCGGGCGGCTGGGTGGCACCAGCATAAGCGGGAGTGGCGGAGACGTCGGCGAGCGACGATCTCCGTAGACATCGTGACATTGATCGACACCTGGATCGCGAGCGACCTCCGGGCCACGGCCGGGAAGCTCGACCCCGAGGCTCAAGCGAAAACCTCCGAGAGGGACCGGTCGGTCCTGCCGATGATCGACCAGTTCGTCGACAGCCCGGCCGCGACTGCCTTGTGGGGGGATACCGGGCGGCAACTCCTCTCGGCATGGGCCCGGCAGTTCGGGAAGGCCGATCGGGAGACCGAACAGGCCCTTTTCCGGGGGGTTTCCAACCTTCGGGCCGGGTTGATCGGGCCCGCCCCCTCCCTGCTCGTCCGACTCCTCGCCGAGCGGGTGCTGATCTGCTGGGTGGCGCTCAGGTACTTCGAGCGGCGGCACGCACGAGCGCTGGGGAAGGAACTCGCCTCCCGGATTCATCAGTGTCACCAAAGGGCGGTCGACTTCGCCCGCCGGCACCTCCTGGCGGCAGCCCGGACCCTGGCCAAAATACGGAAGGCTAAGCTCGTCGACCTGCTCGTGCTCGTGACCGACCCGCCTCGCGCCGTGGGTAAACGGTCAGGTGTAACCGCCGGTCGTTCCCCGCAGCCGAGAACATGACCCGGTGCCTGCGATGGCGACCTCGGAACACCGAACCCGACCCACGGGACGCCCCTCTAAGCTGACCCCCGAGATGGGCTTCGACCTGCTCACGACCATCGCCGCCGGGTACTCCCGTGCCGAGGCCGCCAGGGTCGCCCGGATCGACCCGACGACCCTGAA
>JAQGHQ010000132.1 GCA_028288765.1 Gemmataceae bacterium
CCCAGGGCGTTGGGAGGGAGCCGGCCGCCGTTCATCACGCCGTAGGGGCCGCCCTGGCCCTGTCCGTACCCCGGCGGGATGCTCCAGCCGTAGTTGTAATCCCCAGCTTTGACCAGGGACGGTCGAGCCCGGCCGGCCCGCATCAAGTCGCCCACAAGGTCTCTGGCGAGCTTCTGCTGATTCTGCATTTGGGACCCGCTGGCCACGGCGTCGGCCGGGTTCGGCGGCGGGGCCGGCGGGACGAACAGTTGGTGGACCATCCGGAGCCGGTCGGCGGTCGCACTGGGGGGGTGCGGGACGCTGAACAGCGGGGACGGCTTGAACGCCCCCGGCTGGCCCTGTTGCTGCTGGGGCTGGGCAGCGGGTTGGGCCTGGGGCTGGGACGGCCCGGCCTGGCCCCCCTGGGGCTGGGGGGTCTGGGACTGCGGCTGCCCCGGGTTGACCGGGGACAGGGGCTGCGGCTTGGGCGGCTGGACCCCGCTCGCGGCGTTGGGGGCGGCCGGCCGCGGGTTGGTCACCCCGGCCTGCCACGCGACCCCGCCCGGGGCGGGGGCCGAGGGGGGCTCCAGGGCGGCCTTGACCAGGGCCAGGAGGAACACGTCCCAGGCCCCGGCTGTCCTGTCGAACACCCCCCGGACGCCTCCCGCACCATCTTTGCTTTGCCCGGCTGACCGCCCCCGTTCAGCCACCGCGGATCGAGCAGGAACCCGGACGACGGCAGGATGGGTCACCGGTCGGTCGCGCTGTGCATCTCCACCGTCCGCACCCCGTCCCGGAACCGCTCCACCGTGTCCACCGCCGCCCGGGCCGGCAGCCCGGCGGCGATCACGCACAACTCTGGGAACGCCTGTTGGAGGGCCGCCCGTTGGGCCCTCTGCGGGACCACCACCCCGGCCCGCTCGGCGGGCCGGGACCGGAGGTAACACTCGCGCGGCTCGGCGTAGAACAAGAACCCGCGTCCCGGCAGGTCGAGCTGCTGACGCCGAACGGCGTCCTGTTCTGCGGACCGCCAGTCCGGGAACCTGGCCGACACACAGGAAGGGATGGCGGCCCGCAGGATCCGGCCGAGGTCTGGCTGGAACCGGGACCCTTTGGCCGCCTTCGTGGCGTCGATCTCTCGCCCGCTCGACCGCCGCCCGCTCGGTGTAAAGCCGGAACTGCGGCTCGTGCTCGTCCGCCCGGTCGCGGACGAAAGGGTGGCCGGCCACAACGTTGTTGGAGTTCTCGATCGGCCGGGCACCCCCGAACAGAAGCACCGACTCGTGTGGAGCGCAATCATGGCGGACGGGCTGGGGCCGTGGTGGTCCGTCGGGGCGGACGGGTGTCTCGGACCCGGTGACCGCCCGGCAGGGATGGACAATGGGGTCTGGATGAGTTTTCGAATACTGGATTGTGCCGCCAGGATTCGTGAGATCAGGACTCGCGAGGTCGTAACCTCGTCTAGCTCGAGTCGGGGGACAGATGCTGGAAATCCAGCCTCAGAGATCGAGAACTGACGCGGGAAATCCGGCATCAAGGACCAGTTCGGCGATCAAGCGGATCGCCGCCGAGCGGAACGGAATCCCCGAGCTGGTAACTACTTCCGGCGCGGAGGCGCCAACGGCTCAAAAACGAGTCGTGGCGACTCAAAATCGAGCGGCATACGACGCGAATGCGGCTCGAAATCGAGTCGCGGTCGTCGAGATCTAAGTGGGCGTGGCGACCGGCAACAGCCGGGGGGCCGGGCAGAGAACCTGGATCCACCCGGACCTCGTGCTCGTATGGCTCGGTCGAGGTTAGAACGGTCGTTCTCGGGCGTGCCTCCGGAGAAGACGGGCTGGGAGGTGGCAGTGTCGTGGGTGTCGTCGAGTCGGCGTTCGATTCGGGACTTGTGTGTGCGGAACCGGGGGCGGAAAATCGGTTTCACTCGATATCCTTCGTGGTGCACGGGTGGGGGGAGCGTCCGCTTCCCCGCACCCCGCGAGCCGCTGAGGGTTAGGAGCTTTTTCCGACCACCCTCAACTACCAGGTGAAATCACGCCTGGTGTCAGGTCCAGCGGTTCGACAGCTTCCCCAGTGGGCATGGGCCAAACGGTCAGGTCAGATCCATGAGAATCGCGACCTGGAACCTCCAGTCCGACCGACCCCTCACCCCGGTCCGGGAAGCCGTCCTCCGCCGGGCGATCGACGACGTCGCCGCCGACGTGTGGGTCGTGACCGAACCCCGGGAGGGGTTTTCCCCCGGGCCCGCGTACACGTGCATTACCGAGTCCGCCCCGGCGGCCGACCTGGAACCCCGGCCCGATCGGCGGTGGGTCGCCATCTGGTCGAGGCGGCCGGGTCGCCGGCTCGACGTTACCGCCGAACAAGACCGGATGGTCGCCGCCCGGATCGAGCTCCCCGGCGGGCGGGGCGTGGTCCTCGTCGGCACGGTCCTGCCGTGGCGGGCGGACCAGCGGCTCGCCCCGGTCACCGGGGCGGCTGCGTTCCGTGCGGCCCTCCGGGCCCAGTCGGCCGCGTGGGCGCGACTGCGAGCCGGCACGGGGGTGAACGGGTTGTGTGTCGCCGGGGACTTTAACCAGGAACTGACCGCCCCCCTCCGCACCGGCACCCGGGCCGGTCTCGGCGCGGTCGCGACCGAACTCGACCGCCTGGGACTGCGGTGCCTGACCAAGGGCCTGGCAACGGGCGACCCGGCCCGGCCGGTCATCGACCACATCTGTGTCGGGGGCGGGGTGCGGCCGACCGCGCAGCCGCCGGTGGCGAGCTGGCCGGTCCCGGCCGTCCGGGAGGGAGGGCGCCACGCCACGGACCACGCGGGTGTCTTCGCCGACCTGGAGATGCCTGCAATAAAAGCGTCGCCTACCGCGGAGAAGGACCCGCACGGGCTCGCGGCGGCTGTCCCTGCCGGGGACGCGGTCGAACTCCGACGAGGTACTTGTCCGGTCGGCGATTCGCCCCGGTCCTTCCTATCCCGTTCTTGAACGCGTCCTCGGCCTGCACTCCCGAGTTCCAAAGTCGGGCGATCAGATCTCGTCGGGACGTCCTCCCAACCCGACCCGCGGGCGGGGTCGCCGACAAGGACGCGGGCCCGATCCTACCACCGGTGGGCGGACTGGTCGGGGATGGCGCGACGAATTCGGCGTACGGCTGTCGGGGTCGGGTCATCCGCTTGTCTCCTCTCCGTTTGCCCGGCCGTGCCCCGCCGGGTCCGGGTGTTTCTACATCCGAGTGGCCGTTTCCTCTCCTCCCGTACGCGTCGGCGGTCGCGCGTGAGTTCACGGGACGGGGATGAAGAAGGGCATGCGACTGCCCAGCGGCCGGGGTCGGCATCCACTTGCCGGGGTGCGATCCATCGTACCCCTCCGGTCCGAGTGGGTGGCAAATACTCCCCGAGGATCATCCCGGGGGGTGTCGGAGCGTCGCGGGCGGGTCAGGCAGCACGCACTGCAGGCCGGCGAGATCGCCTTCATCAGGAGTGCCCGAGAACACCGGCCACCTTCTCCCGGACGTGTGCGGCCGCCAGCCCTGACGGGAGGAACCCGACGGGGGGATGCAAAACCTCCTCGTTCCGGACCCGTGTTACCAGTTGCGCCGCCGCGTGTCGTCCCCCGTGACCCGGTGAACCCGGTACCGGCCCTGGTCCGATGTCTCAGCAAAGACGGGCGAGCCCGGGTACCCCGTCCGGTCGGACGTTGTGGTGAACACGGCCTCGATCACCCGGCCGTCTGGGCCGGGGTTTCGACCCAGGCTCGGGCCGGGCTCGCCTCGCGGACGACTTGATGACCCGCCTCCAGGTGGCCGCCATTCGGGTCCTGATCAACAAGGCCGCAACAAGACACGGTGGTCAGCCAGCACTCACCGCGGTGTAGCGCCGGAACAGATCAATCGAGTTTTCGAATACTGGCTGATATAGACACGAGGCGCGTGGTCAGGGCGGGCGGGCATCGGGGGGGACAGGGCGCTACTCCAGTCGGAAATCCAGCATCAGTGGGGGGGCCGGATAC
>JAQGHQ010000467.1 GCA_028288765.1 Gemmataceae bacterium
CCCGGTCGCGGACGGTGAGCGGGAACTCGATCTCCTCCCGCTCACCGTCATCGCCGACCGGTGCCGGGTGAAGGGGGATGCGTGCCAGCTGGTCGCGCGGCGGCTGGCCGACCCGGCCGCCGGGCGCGACCCGGCGGCCGAGGCCGACGTGGCCCGGCGGGCACTGGCCCTGCCCGACTGCAACCTGTGGATGCTCACGCGGGAGCCGGTCGTCGAGGCCCCGCGGGCGTGGGAGGATCTGGCCGGGGCGTTCGCCGTCGCCGCCGCCGCCGCCCTCCTGCTCCGCGACTGGGGGCAGGCGCCGGCCCCGGTCGCCGACCGGCACGCGAGCCGGGTCCTCGGGCTGGCGGCCGAGGCCCAGTCGGTCCTGCTCTACGCCGTCGCCGACGTCCGCGACGTGAAGGTCGATTTCGACCAGGTCCAGCTGTTCGCCCACATCCGCTCGACCGCCCGGGACCGCCAGGTGTTCATCCCGAAATACCTGAAGCGGGAGGACCGGGCGGCCCCGGAGTCGTGGCCGGACATGGCCCGGCGGGTGGCCGAGGCGGCGGCCCAGTTCCGGATGTACGGGGAACGGGACCGGACCCGGCACAAGGCGCTGAGCAACCTGAAGTACAAGCTGAGCCGGCTGCGCGACCGGCCGGACGAGTCCGCCGGGGAGTGGCCGCGGGTGCTGGAACTGGTGGACACCGTGGTCGCGGGCGGGCTCCCGCCGAGCAACCCGGAACTGCGGGATCTGCTCCTGCCGGTGCTGGAAGAAATCCCCGACGACCCGCCGCCGCCCCCAAACGTTCAGCTCGTGCTGCGGGAGATCGACCGGTACGTGGAGACCCGGCCGGACGCCGAGCCGCCGGCCCGCCCGCACCAGGCCTCGGCGGAGGTGGGGGAGGTCGCGGGGCTGTTGCGGGGGCGGGAGGTGGTGCTGATCGGCGGGCAGGCCCGTCCGGCCCACAAGGCCGCCCTGATGCGGGCGTTCGGGCTGGCGGACGTCCGCTGGCTGTGTACCCCGGACCACACGTCGTTCACCGTGTTCGAGCCGGACGTGGCCCGGCCGGAGGTGGCGGTGGTGTTGCTCGCGATCCGGTGGTCGAACCACGACTACGACGGGGTCCGGGCGTACTGCGAGGCATACGGGAAGCCGCTGGTCCGTCTTCCCGGCGGGTACAACGCGAACCAGGTCGCCCACCACATCTTGTCCCAGGCCGGCGACCGCCTCCGGGCCACCAAGGCCGCGGCGGGGTGACTGAGGACCGGCCCCCCACCGCCCCGCCCGTTCCTGTTGCCCTTCTCGTATGAACCCCCGTTTTTCCGGCCCGCCGGTCGGGCCGCCTCCGGTCTCGCCTCATAAGAGTTGGTGGGGGAAGGGTGTCACCTGTCCGATTTGCGTGGACATGAAGGAGTTCGGTGACTTGGCCGGGCGGGATAATCCCCGGAGGGTCCCCAGACATGACCACCTCAAGCGGTGGAGAGGCCACCCAGCCCCATCCGACCGGCTCGACGGGTTCGTGTATCAGGGGGGGTGGCGGCACCCGGGCCGGACCAACGCCGGGGTCACTTGGGTGTTTCCAGTCCAAAGAGGCGAACGAATACCAGGTCAGGGGGGTCCTGATGCGCGCCCGCCGTTGGGTCTGTCTCGCCGCCCTCGCCGTCATCGCCCTGGCGGGCGTCCTGTACTTCCTTCGTACCCGTGATGGGTCAGACCCCGAGGCGTACCCGGCGGCCCTGGCCGAACTCGACCGGGACTACCCGGGGTGGCGGCTGCCTCCCGCGGACAACCCCGCTCCCCTGGACCCGGCTGCCGCCCTGATCGGGGACGTGGCCGCCCGCCTGCCCTGGGATGATCCGCCCCCCGCCCGATTCTCGGGCCCGCCCCTGGTGGGGAAAGAGTATGCCCCTCCCCCCGAGGCGTTCGCGGCCGCCGGCCGGCTGGCCGACCTGCCGGACGCCACCGGGGCGGCGCCGCCCCTGGGCCCCCGGGACTGGCTCCCGGGCCCGCCCCCGGACGGGGTCCGGGACGCCACCCAGGTGGCCCGGCTACTCTACTGGGGCGGGGACGCGGCCGCCGCCCGGGGGGACTACCCGGCCGCCGCCCGGGCGGCGGCCGCGATCGCCCGGATCGGCCGGGCCCTCGCCCCGGACCCCCGCCCGACGGCCGGCCGGGTCCGGCTAGAGTGCGCCAGCCTGGTCACCGCCCTTGTCGAGCGGGTTCCGACCGGCGGGTCAGTCCCTGACCCCGTCCTCGCCCAGCTCGCCGGGGTCCTCGGGGAACAACCCCCGATGAGGATCGTCGAGTTCGCCTGGGCCGACCGGGCGGTCTGTCACGCCTGCCTGGAAGAGGCCCGAACCGGTAGCCTCCGGCACCCCGACCTCCCGCCTACTCTGTGGGAGCCGGGCCGGCACGCCCGGGCGCTGCGGGCGATGACCCTGACGGTGGCGTTCGCCCAAGCCCACGCCGGCGAGGCGCTCCCTGCGGTCCGGGAGGCCCTTCTCCAGCTCGACGCCGAGTTTAGGGCCCTGGGTCCGACGGACCGGGCGAGCCCGGCCGGGCGGGCATGGGCCTACCTGCGGGCCCGGCACCTGGGGGCCATGGTGGACCTGGTGGCAGACACGGCGGCGTCCAACGCCCGGCTCCGGGCCGCCCGCGTCGGGGTCGCGGCCGAGCGATTCCGGGTGCGGACCGGACGGTGGCCGGCCGGGCCGGGCGACTTGGTGCCGGGGCTCCTCGCCGCGTGGCCGGAGGATCCCCGGGACGGGCGGCCGCTACGGCTGGTGCGGGTGAATCTCGGGCTGATGGTGGTCGGGGCCCGACCCGTGGCCGCCGGCCGGGCCGGCGGGGGGCAGTCCGGGCGCCCCCTCGGCGCTCCAGGAGCGGTTCGACTTCACCCTCTTCGACCCCGGACAGCGGGAAGGCTTCCGACGGCCGCCGGGGACGGTTGGGCCGTGACCCGCCCGGCGGGTCCAACTGAACCCGGGCCGCCGCCTCCGGGCCGCGGCGGGGTGAGGCGGTCACCGATCTGTCCCGCCTCTCTGTTTCCGGGTACACTCCGAGTATGAGCACTCACTTCCAACCACCCGTGAAGACCATCGGGGATCTGCTCCGCCGGCTCGGGGACATTCCACCCGACCGCGTCCGGTTCAGCCCGGTACCGGGTACCGCAACAGTTGATGATCTGCTAAAACCCGAAAACGCCGGGTGCGAACTCGTCGATGAAACGCTCGTGGAGAAGCCGGTGGGCGTCCGGGAATCGGCCATCGCTTTCTTTCTCGGCCAACTCCTGGGGCCATTTGTCCGCAAACACAACCTCGGAATCCTGACCGGGGCGGACGGAACCTGGGCCATTCTCAGCGGGCTGGTCCGCCTGCCGGATGTCGCATTCGTGTCTTGGAACCGTCTGCCGGGTGGCCGTTACCCCGACGAGCCGGTGCCGAATGTCGTTCCGGACCTGGCGGTCGAAGTTCTGAGCAACGGAAACACCCCTGGCGAGATGACCCGGAAGCGGGCCGAGTACTTCCGGGCCGGGGTCCGGCTGGTGTGGGAAATCGACCCCCGGGCACGGGCGGTCCGCGTGTATTCCGCCCCGGATCGCCACCAGGACCTCACCGCCGCCGACACGCTCGTCGGCGACTCCGTGTTGCCCGGGTTCGCACTTCCGCTTCAACAACTCTTCGCCGAACTCGACCGGCACGGGTGAGCCGCGACCAGGGCTTGGACTCCGGTCTCTCCGGTAAATATACTGCCCCAATGCTCGGCCGCCTTTTCGATCACCTATCCCGCCATCCGTCCGGGTGGGTTGCCCGCGCCGTCGCGGTCTTTGCCGTGGCCGTCCCGGCGGGAATCCTCGGGAGGTCGAGTACCAACGTCGTCTGGGTCGGGGATACCCTGCCGGTCGTCCCCACCGTGGTCCAGCTCTTCCGGCACGGGGACCGCGATTTGTCCGGGTATCTCGCCCCGCCGAGAGAGGGACGGTGGGAGGTCTTCCCCCGGGCCGATTCGGACCCGCACTGCGTCCGCCCCGGCCCGGGCGGGGTCGGCCGCTACTCCGGTTACCCGGCGGGTATGGAGGTATTCGTCTGGCCGAGGGTCCTTTGGGCGGCCGCGCTCGGGCTGCCCGTCGAACGGGATGACTGCCAGTTCACGATCGAGCGGGAGACCGCGGCGACCGTCGGCGGGATCGTGGTCGGGCTCTTCTTCCTCGCCGCACTCCACATCGGCCGGCCGGGGGCGGCCTTCGTCACGGCCGGCCTCCTGGCGACCGGGTCGGTCGTGGTCACCACGCTCACCCAACTCATGTGGCAACAGACCGGGGTGGCGTTCTGGATGCTGGTCGTGGTGCTGGTCGAACTCCAGTCCGCCGGCCGTCCGGGGTGGGTCGGGGCCGGCGTTCAGGCGCTGGCCTGCTCGCTGATGCTGGCCTGCCGGCCGTCCGCGGTCACGTTCCTGATCCCGTTCGGCCTGTGGGTGGTCGCCCGGGACCGTAAGCGGGGGCTGACCGTGCCCGTCGCGGCGGTGGTCGGGTTCCTCCCCTGGGCGGGCATGTACCACGCGGTCTACAGCACCCCGTTCGGCCCGTCGATGGCGCAGCTCGGAGAGCCCTGGACGGCGGCCGGGCACGTCGGCGGGGTGTTGTTCAGTCCCGCCCGCGGGCTGTTCGTTTACCAGCCCTGGATGTGGGTCGGATTCCTGCTCCTGTTTCGGCGGGTCCGGACCGACCCGGCCCGACGACCCTTGCCGCCCGGGTGGTACCCGTTCACCCTCGCGGTGATCGCGTCTCACGTGGTGCTGGTCGGGTCGTGGGGCTGCTGGTGGGGTGGGTACTGCTGGGGGTCGCGGCTCGCGGCGGAAGTGGTACCGGTGGCCGGGCTGCTAGTGGTCCGGCCGGTCGGGTGGCTGCTGCGGCGGTGGTGGGGGTGGGCGGCCCTGGCGGGCGTGACTGCGGCAGGGTTCGCGGTCCACGCGCCGTACGTCTTCGGGGACGGGGGCCGGTGGAATATCGAGCGCGAGATCGACGCCCACCCGGAGCACCTCTGGGACTGGCGGGCCCCGCCGTTCCTGTTCCGCGAGCGGGAGTAGCGGGCCGCCCCGAACCGGCGGGGCCGTCACGCCCGCTCGATCAGCGACTGCGTTTTGACGACCGCGAACTCGTCCGGGAAGGTGTGGAACGCGGCCACCGACAGGCACCCCGGCAGGGCCTCGACGATCACCACCCCGAGCGGCGACAGCGAGAACCGGTGGTCCGGCTGCGAGTGAAAAAGCAGGCCTTTCCTCGCCCCGTCGGCGCGGAGTTCTTCGTGGACATGGAGGAACTGCTCGGGTGGAAGGACCTCGACCTGAGAGCTGACCTGATACCGCACCCCCGCCCCGACCTCGCACCGGCCGCTCCGCCCGCCCCCGAACCGGTGGGCCAGCCGCCGCCCGGTCTCGGGCAACTCCTGGCCGGACGCCGCCGTCACCTCGGTCAGCCGTTCGGACCCGTGGGACCAGTCGAGGACGTGTCCCGTCCGGGTGATACGGACCGTCAGCCGGTACCCGCCCCGCTCGACCCGGCGGGCCGCGAGGACGTCGAACAACTCCGGGTGAAGCGACCGGTCGTAGAGCCGGAAGACCAGCTCCGACACCGGCGGCCGGACGAACGGCGCCCCCATCACTCGCGGCCCCACCCCGGTTCGCCCGGACACCGCCGCCGGGCTCGGCGTGAGGATTATACCGGCGGGCCGCGGGTGGTCACAACCGGACCGCGAGAACACACCTCGACAAAAAAACGGGAGGCCGGGTCTCGGCCTCCCGTCCGGGTTATTCACCCCCAGACGCCGGTCAGTCCTTGCTCGGCTTCGGGGTCACCTTCGGCTCGACCTTAGGCATCACGGCCGGCGGGGTCGGGGGGACCGGGGGAACCTCCGGCTGGGCGATGATCCCACCACCGCAGCACCCGTACGTCGGCATCGCGCTGCCGTAGTACCCGCCGTTGCACCCGCCGTTGCACCCGCCGTAGCACCCGCCGTTGCAGCTGTGCTTGTGCTTGTGCTTGCCCAGGAACCCGCCGGAGCAGCTGGCCGCGTAGTCGCCCCCGCAGCACCCGCTCTTCTTGTGCCCGAGGAACCCACCGCCGTGCTTCCCGCCGCCGCAGCACCCGCTGCACGAGTACGCGACCGTCCCGTAGCAGCCAACGGGGGCGCCGTAGCACCCGCCGTCACACCCGCCCTTGTGCTTGCCGAACCCCGCGGTGTCACCCGAGGGAACCATCGCCGCCATCAACACCATGCTGTACATCGCGTGTGAACCTCCCGAGACCTGTGACGAACCCATCCGCCCGGATCGAACGTTCCTCCACCGGCCGTCGGCCGTTGTGACCGGTGGCAGGTGAGCGCAAGCCCGCGCTGTGAGTTTGGTGAAGCTGGGTAAGTCGTTGAAGCTCCACAAACTTGAGTGGATGCTAGAGCCGCACGCAAATCACGTCAACTGTAAATTTGGGTGGTTTGGCTAAAGGAGCGAGACTGGTCCGGCATTGTCGGCCCCGGCGGCTTCCGCACCCCTATACCGCCCTGCCGCTGGACCTCAGGGCCAACAAATCGGCACCGAATCGCGTCGAATCCGGATGCCGGAGTCCGGTTTAATCGGTGGGGGGGGAGGAGCAGTTTTGCCCCCGAGCACGGGCGGGGCCGTGCCTGCCGACGACGACCGTCGGGCGGGCGGGCGGGGCCAACGCCGGGGGTCCGTCAGATGTTCTTCTCTTCGCCGCCCGCCGCCCGTCGGGTATGGTTACCGTAAACGAGGCCGATCCGCCCCGCGCCCGCACCCGCGACCCTGCTCACGCCGGAGCCGCGCGACTTCCGGGCGCGGTCGTCGTTCGCCCGCAACTCCGAGAGTCCGTCATGGAACGGGACGCTCCTTCCGTCACACCGCCGTCCGACGTGGTCCCGCCGGTCCCCTGGGAAGCGGTCCGGAGGGTCGGGCTCGCCGGCGCCGGGATGACCGCCGCCGCCGCCCTGCTCGGACTGGTCGCGACCGCCGCCGGGGACGGCACCCCGTGGGTACTTGGCACCCTCCGGCTCGCCCTGGTGTTCGCCGGGGCGGTCACCGCCGGGCTGGCGGTCTCGTTCAACTCCGGCCTCTGGCAGACGTGGGCGGTCGGGGCGGCAACGGCAGTACTCGCGGTGGCCGGGACCCCGGCGCACTGGGACTCGTTCCGGATCCTGTTCGGCGTGCTGGCCGGGGTCGCCGCGATCGGGGCGGTGGTCGTCGGCCTGCCCCCGGTCTGGCGGGTGAGGGTCATCTCGGCGGCGATCGTGGTCCACTTCGGCGGGATCTTTCTCGCCACCACCTCGCCCTCCCCGGTCCCCTGGCTGGTCGAACAGCTGTATCGGCGGGTGTACGAGCCGTACCTCCAGTTCGTGTACCTGCGGAACGCGTACCACTTCTACTCGCCCGAGCCCGGCCCGGCGTCGCTCTTGTGCTGCCTGCTCAAGACCGAGGTCGGGGAGGAGGAGTCGGCCACCGGGGAGCGGCGGAAGAAGTACGAGACGCGGTGGGTGGTGGTCCCGCGGCGGCCGGCGGACGTCAAGGACCCGCTCGGGGTGGCCTACTATCGGCGGCTGTCGCTCACCGACCAGGTGTCGAGGGTGGTGCCGGACGTGCTCAACGCCGAGACCCAGGAGCGCCGATCCCGCCTCACCCTCCCGGGCGCCGACCCGCAGATCCCGCTCAACCCGGGCGAGCCGGTCTCTTCCCAGTACCGGTTCCCGTACCCCGAGGTCACCCGGTACGTGCTCCCGTCCTACGCCCGGCACCTGATCCTGGAATACACCCCGGACGCGGCTACCGCGGCTCGCACCACGGTGAAGCTCTACCGGCTCGAGCACCGGACCCTCCAGGTGCAGGAGTACACCGGAACCAACCAGCCTGGCAAGCGGCCCGTGTCTCCGTACCACCCCAGCACCTACCGGCCATACTTCCTCGGCGAATTCGGGTTTGTGAAGGATCCGACCGACCCGACCAGGCCCCACCGGGTCGAGCTCCTCGACCCGCAGGCGGGGATGCTGTACTGGCTGGTCCCGATCATCCACGGGTCGGGCAGTCCGCCCCCGGGCGGTAAGGACTTCAACGACTACCTGTCCAAGCACGCCGGGTCCGAATTCGACTGGAGCCAACTGCGATGAGCACGACGCCCCCCCAGACGGACCGGCCGTTCCGACAGCGGTGGACCGATTTCTGGTTCTCCCCGGGCGACCCGACCACCCTCGGGTTCATCCGGATCGTGACCGGCCTGTTGATCCTGTACACCCACCTGGCGTACAGCCTGGACCTCCAGGCGTTTTTCGGAAAATACGGGTGGTACGGATCGGACTACATCGAGCGCGAGCGGATGGAGTTCCCGCACCGGGCCGAGCCGATTTTCGACTGGGACGAGATCCCGCCGCCCCGAGCCCCGGAGGTCCCTCACCGCCGGAAGGCCGTGCTGGGGTTCATCCGGGGGCTGCCCGGGCCGGCGGCGGACCGAACCCGGGCCATCCACTACCTGGACCGCGTCAGCCGTGAGGAGAACCCCGTTACCGCGGCCGGGCTGATGAACCTGGTGGCGCAGCTGTACACCGCCGGGACGTACCGGGACAAACTCCTCACCGGGATGGAAGAGGGCCGACAGTTCTACATCGTCGAGGGGGAACCGTTGCCCTCGACCGAGGCGCCGGCGAACCGGCGGTACACCGAGTTCTTCCCCCAGCTGCTGCTCGTCCTCCCCGCACCCGACCGGAAGGACGTGGCCGCGGACCTGCGGGAATTCCTGGCGGCCCTCCCCAAGACCCCGGTCGACGCCGGGTACGTGGTCGCGCACCTGGGGGAGATGGACCAGCCCCACCGCCGGGCGCTGGTCATGTTCCTGTCCACCCTCCCGGACGACCCGGCCGAGCGGGCCAAGCTGATCGACTATTTCGAGTACTGGAACAACGACCCCCGCCGGCTGTACCGGGAGGGGCACTCCATCGTGTCCGTCTGGTTCCACGTCACCGACCCGACGCAGATGGCCCTGGTCCACGCGCTGATCCTGACGATCATGGTGCTGTTTACTCTCGGGATCTGCACGCGGGTCACGGCCGTCCTGACCTGGATCGCGGTCGTCGGGTACGTCCACCGGACGAACCAGATCCTGTTCGGCATGGACACGATGATGAACATCCTCTTGCTGTACCTGATGATCGGGAACAGCGGGGCGGCGCTCTCGGTGGACCGGCTGATCGCCCGATACCGGGCGGTCCGGGCGAGCCTGCGACGGGCCGGGACGATCGACGACGCGACCCGGGCGTTCCTGGCCCAGGCCCCGCCGTCGGTCGGGGCGAATCTCGGGATTCGGCTGATCCAGGTCCACTTCTGCTTCATCTACATGGCCGCCGGGCTGGCGAAGCTGAAGGGCCCGGGGTGGTGGAGCGGGAATGCGTTCTGGGACGTGATGATCAACCCCGAATTCACCCTGATGAAGTACGAGTGGTTCGAGAACATGGTCCGGGCGATCGCCTCGGTCAAGCCCTTGTATTACACGATCACCGCGGTCGGGGTGTGGTTCACCTGGGGGCTGGAGATCTCGTTCCCGTTCCTGGTCTGGACCCGGGCCCGGCCGGTGATGCTGTGGATGGCCGTCCTCCTGCACGCCGGGATCGGCATCCTGATGGGGCTAAACCTGTTCGAGCTGATGATGATGACGATGATGCTCGCGTATCTGCCGGCCGGGGTAATCCGGGACCGGCTGCGGGGCGGGCCGGACCTGCCGAAGCTCGGGTTCGAGTTCGACTCGGCCGAGCCGGGTCAGGCCCGGGCGGCGGCGGTCGTCGCGGCGGTCGACGTGGACGCCCAGGCGGCGCTGGCGCCGACCCGGGGCCGGGACTTGCCCGCGGTCGTCGCCCCGGGCGGGGCGGTC
>JAQGHQ010000476.1 GCA_028288765.1 Gemmataceae bacterium
GTGTCGTCCCGCCGCCACCGCCGGTACCAGGTGTGGACCGTGCTCCAGGGCGGGAAGTCGTGGGGCAGGTACCGCCACTGGCACCCGGTCCGGACCAGGTAGAAGATCGCGTTCAAGACCTCCCGCAAGTCCGTCCGGGGCCGCCCGGTTCCCTTGGCCGGGGGAAGGAACGTCTTAAGCCGGGCAAATTGTGCGTCCGTTAGGTCGGTTGGATAGCTTCGGGTTCTCATAACCCATTATACGGGCTTACACTGCGTTTTCGCACAGACACTAAAGCGTCGGGGCAACGCCCTGGGCGGCGGGCGGGCGTCAGGACCCTGACCCGTTCAGTAGCGTCCGGCACTCCCGCGTGACAGCCTCGATGAGCGTCTCCAGGCACCCCGGCCCGACGGCCGCGATCACTTCCTGGTAGATCCCGTACCCGTAGCTCGACGCGGCGGGCAGGTAGCCCGGCTGCCAGTCGTCGGTGATGGTCGAGACGACCACCGCCACGTCCGGGAATCGCTTCCGCAGGGTTGTTTGCAACGCCTGGTACTGCTCTCCGGCGGTGAACACCCAGAGCGAATCGCCGAGCCGCCACACCGCCACCGGGAACGGGTACGCCTTGCCGGGCGGCAGGGCCGCGAGCCGGGTGATCTGTCGGTTCATCCGCTCGACGTGGGCGTGCGCGTCGCGGACGCGGCCGGCATCGTTCGCCGCTCGCGCCGCCGCTTCTGTCGCCTCCCACCGGGCGAGGTCGGCTTGCGTTTCGTCCATCGTCGGGAGATCGACCCGGTAGGGAAGCCCGACCGTGAGCTGGCGGGACTGCCAGGTGGCGTGGCGGGTCCGGTCCGCGTCCCCGACCGGGCGGTGCTTCCACGTCCCGAGCGTCGCCCCGGAGACGACCGGCCCGGCGTACTCGAAGTACGTCCCCGGGGACGGCAAGGCTTCCAGCCCGGAGAGGGCGGCGAACCCGAGTTGGCGGCCGTTGCGGTCGGCGACGGCGGTGTCGCCAACATACCCCTCGCGCGGGCCGAGCTCGCCGGACGACCCCTGGAGGAACAGGCACGGGGCCCCCGTTTCCCGTTCGACCACCTCGCGCATCGCCCCGACGTAATCCGGGCTGACGAGCGTGTTCTCCCAGGCGAGCGTGGTGGGGTGGCAGGCGTAGTTCACGACCGTCCCGAGGGTCTTGCCGGTGTCGGCGACGACCTTTGCCACCAGCACCGTGTCGTCGGCCGGGCCGGCCGGGTTGAACCCGCAAACGATCTGCTTCGTCCCGGCGTCCCAGAAATCCCGGTGGGCGGCGAGTGAACACCGGGCAGTGCCGTACAGAACGGTCGCCGGCCGGAGGGTCTTCGCCGCGTCCCGGGCCAGTCCCGCGCACACCTCCGCCACGCGGTCGAGGTACGGGCCGATCAGGTCGCCGCCCGGTAAGTGGGCCCGCGACCGCGACAGCCACGCGGACCCGTGGGTGTGCGACAGGGCGACGTGAATCTCGTCCGGGGAGAGCCCGGCGGCTTCGCCCGCCAGGCCCCGGATCGTCGCCGTCTCCCCGGCTTCGAGCAGGCAGTGGTCGAGCCCGAGAACGAGCCGTCGACCACCGCCCCGCTCCGCCTCCATGAGCAGGGCGGTGGCCGTGAGCGGGCGGTGAACGCCGGTCGCGCGCTCGTGGAGGGCGGCGCCCCACATCCGGTGGTAGATCCCGGCCGGCGGGGTGATGTCGGCCCGGCCGAACGAGGCCCGGCAGCGCGTCTGCGGCGTGTCCACATGGGTCATTTCGGTTCCTCGTCGAACAGCGTGCCCTTCGGGTTCAAGAATACCCAGCAGACGGCGTCCACGGCGAACAGCCCGGCGAACAGGAGGAGGGCGGTGCTCCAGTCCCCGGTGACGGAGACCAGGAACCCGACCGCGAGTGGGAACATCGCGGCCCCGACGTTCCCGCTCATATTCATGGTTGCGAAGACGGTCGCGACGCGCTTCCCGCCGAACGTGATCGCCAGCGAATACGCGCTCACCCCGCCGGCCATCCCGCAAAAGGCGGCAACGCACAGCAGCGCCACCACGACCGACGGGTCGGCGGCGAAGTAAGCGGCCAGTCCGGTCCCCGCGCTCGTCACCATCGCGGCGATCGTCAGCCCCTGCCGGCTCAGTCGGGGGTTGCCGGTTCGGTGCAACAACCAGTCGGAACAGACCCCGCCGAGCAGCCCCCCGAACATTCCGACGAACGGCGGCCACGCCGCGAGTGCCCCGGCCTCCTGCTCGCCCAGGTGCCGGGTCTCCTGGAGGAACCGTGGGAACCACGTGTAGAAGAACGCGACCGCGGACGCCCGGAGAAACTGCTGGATGCACAGCAGTTGCATTTGACCGTCGCACACCAACTTCGACCACGGGGCGGGGGCTGGGGTGGGGGGCGGGAGCGCGGCCCAGTCGTCGAGATCGGCTTCGGTCTTCGAGATAATCGGTTTAGGCGGTTCCGGGCGCGGCACGACCAGTGCGAACACGATCGCCCAGACGAGTCCGGGGATGGCGTAGAGCCCGAACACCTGCTGCCAGCTGAGCGGGCCGAGGAGGAGGCCGGTCACCTTCTGGGCGAGGGCCGCCCCGAACGACATGCAACAGGCCAGCATGCCGGACGCAATCGCCTGCTCGGTTCGCGGGAAGGTCGATCCGATGGCCTTGGTACAGCAGGGGAAGATGCCCGCCTGGGCACAGCCCATCAACCCCCAGAGCAGGAGCAGTCCCGGAAGGCCCGTCGCCAATCCGACCATCCCGGTCAGGGCCGACCACGTCACGGCGAACAGCACGAGCGCCGGCTTGCTCCCGAGCCGGTCGGCCAACCATCCCGCGGGCAACTGGCCGAGGGCGTAGGCCCAGTACCACACCGACATTACGAGGCCCATGTCACGCGGACTGAGCCCGAGTTCGCCCTCGATCGTCTTCGACGGCACCCCGAGCGCCGACCGCTGAATGTACGCGATCACCGTGGCCAGGCACAGGAAGGAGAGGAGGGTGTATCGCATGACGTCCTAGACGGGGGTGGGGGGGTCTGTTCCGTGGACCGCGGCCATCCTGGCCGCTCTTCCGACGACGTGGCGAAGAGGCAGGCGGGACGCCCGCGGTCCACAGAGTCCACCCCTCTCAGACTGAGTGATTGCCGAGTGCATGCTGCATCCAGTCGAACAGCCGGTCGACTTCGGCCGCGGTTTCCGCGTCGAGTTCCCAGCCGTAGGGTTTCCGGCGGCGGGCCGTCGGGAAGAGTCCTCGCTTGACCATCAGGTGCTTCTCGACCGCGAGGAACCCGTCGAGCCCTGCCTGCAACTGGAGGCTCACGATCGCGCACACCGGGAAGTACGCGCGGTACGCGGCCTCCTCGTCGCCGCGAGACAGTGCCCGCCACACGGCCACGACCCCATCGAGCAGGTCCATCCCTGGCATGGTGCCGGCGATTCCCCGGCGGTAGCTGTCGATCAGGAACACCCCACCGGACCCTTCGAAGATCCGGGCCTTGCCGCCCGTCGCGTCCCGGAGGGCCGAGATGTTCGGACCGTTCGGGGCGGCCTCCGGTTTGAAGAGGATCTTGTCCGGCCCGTACTTCTCCAATAGCCGGACGTACACGCCCACCGGGATTGCCTGTCCGACGTAGCCCGATGCGTCCTGCACGATCACCGGAATCCCGATGCTATCCGCCAGGGCACGGAAGTAGTCCACCAGCTGTGCTTCGGCGAGCCGGGCAGTCAGCGGGGGCACGGCCATGACCGCGTCGCACCCGGCCCGCTCCGCGGCGACGGCGAACCCGACCGCCTGTTTCGTGCTCTCGGCTCCGACGGCCGAAAAGACCGGCCCGCGCCCCGCGGCGAACTCGACCAGCATCCGCGCGAGCGCCACCCGCTCGTCGGCCGTGAGCTTGAGCGTCTCCGACACCATCCCGGTGCCGAGCCCGTCCGCCCCGACCGCGAACGTCCAGTCGACCGACCGCTTCAGCGCGGCGGTGTCGATCTCGTCCGCGTCGGTGAACGGGGTGTGGGCAATCGCGAGGACGCCGCGAAGCTCTCTGGGCATGAATCACTCCGGCAAATCGGCCGAACGAAGACAGAAAGATTGGCCACAAAAAGGCACAAAAAAGCACGAAAATAAGGGCATAAATCCTCTCTCGTTCCCACGCTCTGCGTGGGAACGCCCTCTTCGACGCTCTGCGTCGCGGCGTCGACGGCCCGGACGCGTTCCCGAGGAACCGACCGACGTCGTCCGAAGCGCGTCGGCCCACCCCGCAGAGCGGGGAAGACCCGTTCCCACTCGGAGCGAGGGAACGAGGGAGGGGAAAACGAAAGCATAAATCCGGTCTTAAATTTTTGTGCGTTTTTGTGCCTTTTTGTGGCCAATCTTCTGTCTTTTAGTCGTTCCCCCGCTGCCCCTTTCGTCTACCAGTCGCCCACGCTGCCGTCGGTGTAGTACACGCGCTGCGGCAGCTCCTGCTCGAACGGGTGCTTCTTCACTTCGGCCTCGTCGATCGTGATTCCCAGCCCCGGTCGCGTGTTCGGGCGCACGATCCGCCCTTTTGGCTCGACCGTGAAGCCTTCCTGCACCACGTCCTGCCGCCACGGGACGTCGGCGTGAACGGTCTCGCAGATCGCGTAGCTCGGCTGCGAGAAGCCGAACTCCAGGCTCGCCGCGGTGCTCACCGGGCCCTGCGGGTTGTGCGGGGCGAGGGCGATCCGGTGCGCCTCCGCCAGTGCCGCGATCCGCCGGGCCTCGCTCAGCCCGCCGCAGTGCGTGATGTCCACCTGGCACACCTCGCACGCCCGGGCGTTGAACAGGTCCTTGAACGCGGCCAGGTTCGTCACCCGCTCGCCGGTCGCGATCGGGGTGGCCACCGCGCGGTTGATCATCGCCAGCCCGTCCACGCTCTCCGGCCAGCACGGCTCTTCCAGGAAGTACAGCCCGTACGGTTCCAGCGCCTTCGCGAACTGGAGCCCCATCGCCGGCGACGGCCGGGCGTGACAGTCGACCATGATGTCGACCCCGTCGCCGACCGCCTCGCGCATCGCGGCCACCGCCTTCTCGGCCGTGCGGATCGGCTTCAGCCCGTCGAGCGGGAGGGTCGGCGGGACGGCCATCGACTTGAACGCGGTGAACCCGTCGGCCACCGCCTGCCGGGCGAGGTCGGCGAACCGCTTCGCGTCGTCGGCCGCGGTCTCGTAGAAGTCCTCCATCTTCCCGCCGCCGAGGTGGCAGTACGTCCGGACGTGGTCCCGGACCGGCCCGCCCCAGAGCTTCGAACAGGGCACCCCGCACACTTTCCCGAGGACGTCCCACAGGGCGAGGTCGATTCCCGCGATCGCCGTCGCCCGGACGATCCCGTGCCCGTGCCAGAAGTGCTGGCGGTACATCATCTGCCACAGGTGTTCGATCCGCGTCGGGTCTTCCCCGACGATCAGCTCGGCGGTGTCCGCGACCGCCCCGACCACCGCCCGGGTGTGCCACTCGAGCGTGGCCTCGCCCCAGCCGTGTAGGCCGTCCTGGTCGGTCAGGACCTTTACGAACACCCAGTTCCGCATCCGGGCGTGGCAGACGTGCGTTTCGACGCGGGTGATCTTCATGGGCCGGAACGTGGAGGCGGGGGCGGGATATGAGGAGCTATTCTGGCAGGGTTCGTGAGCTGATGCAAAAGGAGAACCCCCGGGTTTCTCCGAAAACCGACGAGGTCGTCCGGGTTCAGGGACCGAGCCGGACGGCCCGATTCTGGGTAGGTCCGGCGAGCCGAGCCGGACTGCCTGTGCCGCCGGGGTACCCGCTCGCGGGTCGCGCGGCACCTACCCCGACCGAGCCGGTCGGCCCGATTCTGGGTAGGTCCGGCGAGCCGAGCCGGACTAGCTGTGCCGCTCGGCTCGCGGCACCTACCCAGAATCAGGCCGACCCCGCTCGCGGCTTCCCCGGGCACCTACCCCTTCCCCAACAGCCGCAGGGCCTCCTTCGCGTCCCAGTAGCGGGGGTGCGCCTCGTACGCGGTCACGGCCTCGTAGAACCGGATCGCGTTCGCCCGGTCGCCCTGCGCCTCGTAGGCCCGGCCGAGTTTGTACAGCGTGTCCGCCCCGCTCTTGCCGTACTCCTTGTAATCCTGGAGCGCCTTCACCGCGAGGTCCGGGCGGTTCAGCTCGTCGAGGTAGAGGTCCCCCAGGATCTTCGTCGTCGCGTACCACGCCTC
>JAQGHQ010000507.1 GCA_028288765.1 Gemmataceae bacterium
CGAAGGTCGTTCGCCAGCGTTCCACGATACGAGGATCTTGCACGGCCATCACGGGGGCTCCTACGGGCGAGGAAAACCCCAGACTAACTCACCCCACAAGACGCTCGTTCACCGGACGTTAACGGTGGACAAGCATAACTTCGGGCCCGACGCCAGCAACCGGCTGGAGGAGTTCGGGATCGCGGTGTCCCAGGCCAACTCGCTACTCGAGATGGTGGCCGAACTCGGCGGGGTCCGGGTGCTGGTCGCGCCCGAGTACTACTTCTCCGGCCGGAGTACCGGCTTGGGGAAGAACTTGGACAAAGAGGGCCCGAACCCGATGAGCCGGGACGCCAAGCACGACCTGTACGCCGGCCTGAAGAAGATCTCGTCCATGGCCGGCAGCCTGGTCATCGTCGCCGGGTCGATCTTCTACACCAAGAACGGCTTCTGGGGCAAGGTCCAGGGGTTCAGCGTCTGCCCGGTCCTCCGTAACGGACAGTTTCTCACAAAGCTGTACAAGGTCGGGGACGATCAGAACCTCAAGTACAACATGCGCGAGGCGACGTACACCTCCAAGGACGCGGCTCCGTACTTCACCGTCGACGGGGTCCGGTTCGGGGTCGACATCTGCGCCGACCATAGCGACGGCAGGCTTAAGAAGTGGGCGGAGGACCAGGGCCAGACGATCGACGTCCATATCGTGGTGGCCGAGGGGTCCGCCGTCATTCGCCCGCGCGTCGCAGCCCGGCCGAATGGCTACGCGATCCTCTGCGATATGTCCGGGGACGGGGACGTCGATGTTCTCACCTGTACCGGTGCGTGGACTACCGTCGTACCGACCTCCCTCCCCCGTTGCGGCAGGTCCAACCCGCAGATCAACGGAGTGGTCACGTACGTCTACAAGTTCGATGTCTTGACGTAGCCGCGAGCACCCCAGGACAGGAGGGGGTAAATGTGCCAAGCCGGCTCAGTGTCTGTTCGAGAACCCACGCCGGGGACCCGGGGCCTGCCAGAACCTGTCAAACACTGCCACCAGCCAGTCGAGCTACCGGCCGCGTGACAGAAGAACGGTCTCCCGGACTGTCAAACCCTGCCAGCCGACCCACTCCTGGGGCAGGCCTGCGGGGGCAGGTCGCTGGTGGGAGGTCGGTTCTGCGGAACGAACCCAATTCTCATCGGTCCTTCACAAGACGCAAGTGCGACGCGTGGCTGGCTGGCGGTCGGTTCTGCGGAACGAACCCAATTCTCATAAAGACCCACCTCGGCGGGTGGGCTCACGGCTTCGCGTCCACCACCGGGGTGATCGGGCAGCTGGTCCACCGGGCCGGCGGGTCCCAGGGGCCGTTCATCGCGCCCAAATGCCGGTTCAGGTACGGGTTCTTCGACGCCCCGAAGAAGAGGTCCCGCGGGTAGGTCGCCGACGGGCGGGTGGTGGCCGGGTCCATCAGCCCGGCGTACACGAACGCCTCGCACACCAGCTCGCTGCAGAAGTACGCCTCCCGGTCCGGCCCGTACGGCTTCCCCACGAACGCCGTCTTGAGCGGCCCCCGCGTGCGGAACGGGGTCAGCTGGCAGGCCAGCCGGCGGATCGAGAAGGTGCGGCCGTCCAGGTACAGGCAGAACTCGGTCAGCCGGGCGGACTGCTCCGGGGTGAGCGGGCACGCCCGGCGGCGGACCCACACCCGCCCCTCCGCCTCGTAGCTCGCCATGTGCGGGACCGCCTCCAACAGCCGGCACTTGAACGTGTCGTGCGGCCCGCCCTCCAGGATCGCCGGCCGCCCGTCCGGCATCGCGAATACGATCATCGAGTGCGTCGGGTGGCTCGTCCCGGCCAGGTTGTGCATCACCTTCCAGAACCGCGACCCGTCCGCGCTCAAGACCATGTCGCCCGGGCGCACCTCGTACGGCCGGGCCGGGCCGCGGATCACGAAATCCTCGGCGAATGCCGGCTGGTACAGGTACGACGGCCCGCCCGGCGCGACCCGGCCGACGAGCTTCAGGGCCGCCGCCGCAGCCTTGATCTTCTCCACCGGCCCGGGCGGGAGCCGGCGGTGGGCGGCGACCGGCGGGCAGATCGGGGCCTCGGACGGATAGTTGTACGCGGGATACGGATCGGCCCCGAGGGCCAGAAGGGCGGCCAGACTGAGCGGCGTCATGCCTGGGAACTCCGGAGACGGGCGGGCGGACCGCCCGCTTGTTATCGAGCCGGCGACGGGTGGGAGTTCCGTGGCGGAGCCGCCGGCCGTCGGGACGGCCGCCGCAGACAACCGGTTCCGCCGGTTCTCCGGGGTGGCGCGAACAGGGGGGAAGCGCAAACGCGGCAAGATGCGCCGTTCGTGACGGGCACAAGAGCCTTCCGATTCTCACCCGGACTGTGAAATTCGCCTTCACACCCGGTACAATACCCCCAGTTTCCCCAGCCCGCACGATTTCCGTTTTCCCACACGAGTGTGCAACATGCGCGTGCGCCTGCTGTTCGCGCCGGCCCTGGCGGCACTTCTGGTATCCCTGCCTGCCGGGTACTCCCAGGACCCCAAAGACAAAAAGACCGGCCGGCCGACCGAGGCCCCGCCGCCCCGGACCAAGTCGGTCCTCCCCCCCAAGGCCGGGGAGCTGAAGAAGTACGACGAGGTCATCACCAAGGAGGCGAAGACCCAGGCCGGGGTGTTCGCCGTCCACCAGCTGAACGACAAGGTGTACTTCGAGATCCCGCAGGAGGCGTTCGGCCGGCTCATGCTCTGGCGGGCCGAGGTCGCCAAGGGGCCGGGCGGGGGGAGCTGGGGCGGGGCCTCGCTCGGGTCCGCCGTCCTGAAGTGGGAGCGGCGGGGGAACAAGGTCTACCTGTGGAAGGCCGGGTTCGCCAAGCGGTCGGACGGGAAGGCGGTCCAGACCGCGGTCGAGTCGGCCAGCACCGACTCGATCATCGCCGTGTTCCCGGTCGAGGCCGAGGGGAAGGACCGGTCGGCGGTGGTCCAGGTCACCTCCGTCTACCTGGCCGGCCTGTCGGACCTGCCGGTCGCCCGGGCGGCCGGGGGGGGCGGGGCGAGCGTGGACGAGAGCCGGTCGTACATCGCCGAGGTGAAGGCGTTCCCGACGAACATCGAGGCCCGATCACTGCTCACCTTCCGCGGGGGCGGCGGCCCGGCCCTGCCGCTCGGCCTGCCCGGCGGCGGCGGGGGCGGGGCCCGGAGCGTCACCGCCCTCGTCCACCAGAGCCTCGCCGTGCTCCCCGACGAGCCGATGCAGGGCCGGTACTTCGACCCCCGGATCGGGTACTTCACCGAGGAGTACCAGGACTACTCGGGGGCGAAACCGTGGACCGTCACCCGCGAGTTCATCACCCGCTACCGGCTGGAGAAGAAGGACCCGGCCGCCGCGGTCAGCGAGCCGGTCAAGCCGATCGTGTTCTACCTCAGTAACGAGATCCCGGAACAGTGGCGGCCGTACCTGAAGAAGGGGGTCGAGGACTGGAACCCGGCGTTCGAGAAGGCCGGGTTCAAGAACGCGGTCGTGTGCAAGGACGCCCCGACCCGGGCGGAGGACCCGAACTGGGACCCGGAGGACGCCCGGTACTCGGTCATCCGGTGGGTGGCCGAGCCGGTCATGAACGCGATGGGCCCCCACGTCCACGACCCGCGGTCGGGCGAGATCATCTCGGCCCACATCATCTTCTGGCACGACGTGGTGAAGCTCGCCCAGATCTGGTACTTCGTCCAGTGCTCGGCGGTCGACGAGCGGGCTCGCAAGCTCCCGCTCCCGGAGGACCTGACCGGCGCCCTCCTCCGGTACATTTGCTGTCACGAGGTCGGGCACACCCTCGGGCTGCGGCACAACCACCGGGCCAGCCAGGCGTACAGCGTCTCCCAACTCCGCGACCCGGCCTTCACCGCGAAGTGCGGGAGCGTCGCGTCGATCATGTCGTACGGCCGGTTCAACTACGTCGCCCAGCCGGGCGACGGGGTGAAGTGCCTGATCCCGGTGGTCGGCCCGTACGACGACTTCGCGATCGAGTGGGGGTACAAGTCGGTCCCGGACGCCAAATCCCCGGAGGCCGAGAAGAAGGCCCTGGACGCGCTGGCCGAGAAACAGCTCGCCAACCCGTTCCTCCGGTTCGGGGGCGAGGACGGGCCGGCCCTCGTGGACCCGACGGTGCTGACCGAGAACATCGGCAGCGACCCGGTCGAGGCGACCGCCCTGGGGCTGAAGAACCTGGACCGGGTGATGGACCACCTGCTCGCCGCGACCACCGAGAAGGGCGAGGACTTCAAGCTCCTGGAGGAGGCGTACCAGTGGGTCCTCCGGCACCGGAGCCTGTGGTTCGGGGCGGTCGCCAAGCAGATCGGCGGGGTGGTCGAGTACCGGACCCTGGGTGGGCAGAACGGGGAGACGTTCGTCCGCGTCGGCAAGGACAAGCAGAAGGCGGCCGTCCAGTTCCTGCTGGCGAACGCCTTCACCACCCCGAAGCGGCTGCTCGACCCGAAGGTGGTGAACCAGTTCAAGTACTCGGGGGTGGCGGGCGAGGTGGCCGGGCAGCAGAAGGCGCTGCTCACCGGGCTGTTCAGCCCGGCCCGGCTGAACCGCCTGTTCGACGCCGAGGTGCTGGCCCCGGACCAGGCATACACGGTGGTCGAGCTGGTGGACGACGTGCAGGCCGGGCTGTTCTCGGAGCTGAAGGCGGACGCCCCGAAGGTGGACCCGCTCCGGCGGACCCTCCAGCGGGCGTACCTCGACATCCTGAAGAAGGAGTTCGAGGCCGACGGGGTCCCGAGCGGGCCGGCCGGCCGGCCGTTCCCGCTGCTCGGGGACGACGCCGGGCGGGTGTCCGAGCTCCGGGCGGTCGCCCGGGTGGCGCTCGGGAAGCTGGAAAAGCAGATCGAGACCGCCCTCGCGAAGACGAAGGACCCGGCGACCCGGGCCCACCTGGAAGACACGCTCGCCCAGGCCCACGAGATCCTGACCGAGGCGAAGAAGAAGTAACGGCGTACCCGGTCGGGCGTCTCGTCTTCCGCCCCAACGGG
>JAQGHQ010000568.1 GCA_028288765.1 Gemmataceae bacterium
CGAACGCCAGCGCCGGGGCCCCGGCCGCCCCGCGGACCTCCCCGGCCGGCTCGCCCGTCCCGAGGTCCCAGAGCCGGACCGGCTCGGTCCGCCCGACGGACGCGAGCACCTTCCCGTCCGGCGAGACCGCGACCGCGACCACCGGTTCCCCGCCCGTCGCCGCCCACGTCCTCACGACCCGGGCCGTGGCCGCGTCCCAGCACACGCACCCGCCGGCGGCGGACCCCGCGTAGACGAGCTTCCCGTCGGCGGCCACGGCCAGCGCCGACACCGCCGCCCCGAGCGGGGGCAGCACCGGGCCGGGGGTCGGGGCCCCGCCGGGGCCGATCGCCCACACCCGCGCCGCCGCCTCCCCGCCGGCCGTGACCACCCGCCCCCCGCCGTTCAGGAAGGCGACGTGGGTGACCCCCGCCGGGTGCGCCTTGACCGCCCCGAGCAGCGCCCCCGTCTGCCGGTCCCAGACCGCGAGCGTCCCGTTCGCGTGCCCGGTCACGGCCCACACCCCCGCGGGGGCGACGGCCAGCGCGGCCGCGGCCCCGGCCGGGCACGGGACCGACAGCCGCTCGACCCGGCCGAGTTGAGACAGGTACCCCCACGCGAACTCGGGCTTCTCCCCGGGCGGGTCGCCGGACATCGCGGCGAAGTCGAGGGAGGAGGCCATCTGCTGGGCGTCCCCGGCCCGCCACGAGAGGAAGGCGTCCCGGACGTGGCGGGCGTAGTCCCGCCGCCGGTCCCCCCGGTCCCGCTCCATCCGCTGGACCAGCTCGGTCTCCCGGTCGCTCAGGAGCCGCCGGTTCTCATGCAGGTTCCACAGCCCGACTGTCAGGAAGAAAATCGCGATCGTGGAGACCACCACGAAGGCGACCGCCTGGTCGTTCCGCCGGAGCCACCGGGCCGCCCGGCCGACCCGGTTGAGCGGGCGGGCGAGGGTCGGCCGGCCGTCGAGGAACCGGCGGAGGTCGTCGGCCAGGTCGATCGCCGTCCGGTACCGCTTCCCCGGGGTCCGGGCCATCGCCTTCAGGCAGATCGCCTCCAGGTCGCGGGGGATGTCGGCCCGGAGGTCCCGCGGGGGGGTGAGGTTCCCCTCGACCGACTGCCGGAGCACGTCCACGTCCGTCGGCCCGTCGTACGGGGCGCGGCCGGCGAGGAGCTCGTACAGGATCACGCCCAGGGCGTACACGTCCGCCTGCGGGCCGACGTCCTCGTGCCGGCCCTGGGCCTGCTCCGGGGCCATGTACTTCGGGGTCCCGAGGATCTGCCGGGACGCCGTCTCGGACGGCCCCCGCTCGGCCAGCTTCGCCAGCCCGAAGTCGACCACCCGGGGGACGTAGTGGTCGCCCCGGAGCGGGCACGCCCCGGGCGGCGGCCCCTGGTCGTTCGGGTCGACCTTCGTCTCCTGGAGGATGACGTTGTTCGGCTTCAGGTCGCGGTGCAGCACCCCGCGGTCGTGGGCGTGCTGGACCGCCTCGCCCAGCTGGGCGACGAGCCGGGCGGCCTGCCGGACCGGGACCGGGAACGCCTGCCGGTCGAGCCAGTCGGCGAGGGTCTGGCCGGGGCAGAAGGCGGTCGCGATGAAGCAGACCGGGCCGATCTCCCCGGTCTCGTACACCGGTACGAGGTTGGGATGGTCGAACCCGGCCGCCGCGTGGGCCTCGCGGCCCAGCCGCCGGCGGGCGTCCGGGCTCATCAGCAGTTCGGGCCGCGGGATCTTCAGCGCGACTTCCCGCTTCAGCTTGGGGTCGTACGCCAGGAAGACGATCCCGCACCCGCCCTTTCCGAGCTGGCGGCGGAGTTCGAACCGGCCGATCCGGTGGACGTCGGAGGGGGGCGGGGCGAAGGGCGCCGCCGTCGGGTCGGGTAGCAGGTCGCCGACAGACCCTTGATTGATCACCCCGGAAGACAACGGCCCGACGACCCGTTCGCCCGTCACCGGGGTCGGCCTGTTGTCCGGCCGGGGCGGGGGGACGTCGATGGTCGGGGCCTTGCCGTCCCCGCCCGCCAGCCCCTGGTCGTAGGCCGCCAGGAGCCGGGCTAGGTGTTCGTCCAGGTGAAGCGAGTCGGACGGGTTCATCGACCGCCGGCCGGGATGAGGGGGGACGAGACCGCGAGTTCCGTCCCGTGGTTGGGGACCAATTTACCATACCCCGGGGCCGACTCTAACGGGTTTTCCACGAAATCCGCCCGCCGGGCGGGTAACCTGGAGGGGTCGCCGTCCCGGCCGCCGCGTGACCGGTCCCGCCCGCCACCTCTTCGGGAGACGCCGGATGAAAGCGTTCGCCGTCCAGACCGCGTTCGGACTCGACAACCTCGCGCTCGTCGACCGCCCCGATCCGACCCCCGGCCCGGGGCAGGTGGTCGTGCGGGTCCGGGCGGCGGCGCTCAACTACCGCGACCTGTTGATCGCGAAGGGGCAGTACGGCCGCGGCCCCCAGCTGCCCCGGGTGCTCGGCTCCGACGGGGCCGGGGAGGTGGTCGCGGTCGGCGGGGGCGTCACCCGGTGGAAGCCCGGCGACCGGGTGGTCGGGTGCTTCTTCCAGAACTGGGCCGGCGGTCCGATCACCGAGGCGGCGACGAAAGGCGCCCTCGGCGGGGACCGGGACGGGGTGTTGGCCGAACTCGTCGTGCTGGAGGAGGGCGGGGCCGTCGCGGGGCCGCCCGGCCTGAGCTTCGAGGAAGCGGCGACTCTCCCGTGCGCCGCGCTGACCGCGTGGCACGCCCTGACGGCCGCCGGGTGCGGGCCGGGCACGGTCGTCCTGCTCCAGGGGACCGGCGGGGTGTCGGTGTTCGCACTCCAGTTCGCCGCGGCGCTCGGGGCCCGCGTGCTCATCACGTCCGGGCACGACGAGAAGCTGGCCCGCGCACTCGGCATGGGGGCGGCGGCCGGGGTGAACTACCGGTTGACCCCGGACTGGGACAAGTGGGCCCGGCAGCAGACGGGCGGAGTCGGGGTGGACGTCGTGGTGGAGGTCGGCGGGGCGGGGACGCTGGAGCGGTCGGCGAAGGCGGTGCGGTACGGCGGGTACATCGCCCTGATCGGGGTGCTGGCCGGGCCGGGGACGTTCAACCCGCTGCACGTCCTGATGAAGGCGCTGACGGTTCAGGGGATCTTCGTCGGGTCGCGCGAGATGTTCGAGGAGATGAATCGGCTGATCGCGGACCGCGGGCTGAGGCCGGTGATCGACCGCGTGTTCCCGTTCGACCAGACCGTCGACGCGCTTCGGTATCTGGAGAGCGGGTCGCACTTCGGGAAGGTCGTGGTCCGGGTCGGCTGACCCGTCACCCCGTCGGCCGCTGGCGCAGCTCCGCGAGCCGGTATCCGCGGAGGGCGGCGTCCCGGCGGTCCGGGTCGGCCACCAGCTGGCCGAAGCACGCCCGGGCGTCGTCCCACCGGTCGAGGTGCAGGTAACAGACCCCGAGGTTGAGGACCGAGGTCGCCCCGATGATGTCCGGGGCGAACCCGCCGCCGTCGTCGTACTCCCCGGTGCGGCCCATCAACACCAACTGCTCCAGCAGCCCGGTCGCGGCCGGGTAGTCCTCTGCCGCGAACCGCTCCGCGGCGACTGCCCAGACCACCGGCGGGGTGTTCGGAAACCACCGGGCCGCCAGCTCCCGCGCGTCCGCCCGGGTGACCGGGCCGCGGGCCTGCTCCGGGGAGACGGACAGCAGGTACTCGATCAGCGACCCGGCCCACGGGGACGGCGGGGTCGGGGCGCCGGCCGCCTGCCGGACCAGCCCGGCCGCCTCGCCGAGTACCTCGTGCCCCCGCGGGTCGTTCAGCCAGAGCAGGTTCCGGCCGAGCTCGATCATGAACCCGACCTGGCCCGGCCGGTCCCGCAGCTCGGCCTCCAGCAGCCGGACCACCCACCGCAGCTTGTCCGGGGTCGGTTTCGACAGGTAGGCGTGCCGGCGGACGACCGCGTCGGCCGCGGCGATCGTCTGGCCGCGGGCGGCGGCGATCTCTTCGAGCGGGGGGACGAAATCCGGGTGCAGCCGGCCGTGGTACCGGACGCCCGGGTCCCGGCGGAACAGCCGGACCTGCCACCCCGTCGTCCCGTACCCCGGCCGGTCGGGGCGGAGTTCTTGCCGCACGCGGACCCGGTAGGCGAACCGGGTCGGGTCGGCGGCCGCGGCGGCCAGGGCCGGGAGCCCGGCCGGGTCCACCTCCTCGTCCGGGTTCAGCCACAGGACCCAGTCCCCGGTCGCGGCGGCCACGGCGGCGTTGCAGGCGGCGGCGAAGTCGTCCGCCCACGCGACCGGGACGACCCGGGCCCCGAGGCCGGCGGCCACGGCCGTCGTCCGGTCGGTCGACCCGGTGTCGGCCACCACCACCTCGCCGGCCAGCCCGGCGGCGGACCGGATCGCCCGGCCGAGCGACTGGTCGTGGTCGCGGGTCACGAGGCACGTGGTCACGGTCATCGGCTTGCCCTCCCACCGGCGCGCGGGTTGCATCCCCCGGCCCTGCTTCCTCCCCTCAATATGGCGGGCGGCGCCGGAAAAAGAAGCGGCCCCGGGAACACCCGGGGCCGCCGCGCCCGCCCGCGGGCGGGTCGGTCAGCCGACGTACACCCCGCCGAGGAACCCCGGGAACGGGTCGAACGAGGAGATCTTGTCGGTCCCGCCGGCGGCCAGCGAGGCGCCCTTGTAGGCGGTGACGGTGGACCCTTCCAGCTCCCCGTCCCCCGTCACCACGTCCGCGTTCTTGCCCCCCGTCAGGCTCTTGGCGGCCACCCGGATCCCGCCGCGGCTGTTCGCGCTCCCGGCGAAGAAGTTGGCGATCACCCCGACCTGGGCGGCCGGCTTGGTGAGCAGGTCCTGCCCGCTCACGATCCGCACCCGCGGGCCGCCGCCCGGGCCGCCGCCGGCGATGACGTCCGCGAACCCGTCGCCGTTGACGTCCCCGAGGGCGATGAACGCCCCGTCGCGGAGGGACAGGGCGTCCGAGCCGCCGAAGACGAAGAAGTCGTTGAACGGGTGGGTCACCCGGCCGGACAGTAGCGCCTTCCCGTCGACCACCGAGACCCGCGGCCCGCCCCCGAACCCGGCGGCCACCGCGACGTCCCCGAACCCGTCGCCGGTGACGTCCCCGACCGCGGTCCGGGCGCCGCCCCGGAAGTTCGGGTCGGCGATCCCGAGGAAGTCCGCCACCTTCTTGAAATCCCCCCCTTCCAGGACGACGACCCGCGGGCCCCCGCCCTCGTCCGGGGTGATCACGATGTCCGCCGGCCTGGTCGGGCTGATCTTCCCGGTCGTGACGAACACCCCGCCGGTGAACGACGACTCGAACGGCTGGTAGGTCAGGATCGCCTGGCGGGTCTGTCCGTCGATCACCACGACGGAGGAAGGGACCCCCGGGCCGGTCCCGACGACGTAATCGTCCGCCCCGTCCCCGTTCACGTCCCCGACCGCGACCCGGATCCCGTTGACGAACCCGGGCCCGAAGGGGTTGAACCCGAAGACGGTGTTCCCGGCGTTGTCGTACACGAACACGGCCGGCGACCCGCCGGCCCCCGACCCGGCGGCGTAGTGGACCGGGGGAGGGGTTACGGGCTGGGCGACCACGTTGGTGGTGAGCACGTTCAGCGTCGTCAGGGACGGGGCGGCCGTGTCCGCCGCCCGGAGGGACTGGGTCCCCGGGGTGCTCAGGACCACGGTGAACGTCCCGACCCCGTTCGTCAGCTGGGCGGCCGGGGGCAGGCCGGCGGCCGGGTCGCTGCTCCCGACGGCCACCGTCCCGGTGTACCCGGGCGTGGGGTTCCCGGAGGCGTCGACCGCGGTCACGGTCAGCTGGTTACTCGTCCCGATCGTGACCGTCGCCGGGAAGCCGCTCAGTACGAAGCCGGCGGTGGGGGCCGGGGTGACCTGGATCCCGGCCTGGGTGCCGGTCACCCCCGGGGCGGTCGTGTCCGTCACTGTGATGGACTGCGTGCCGACCGTCTTCAGGGTGCCGGAGAACGTTTTGGTCCCGGCGTCGGCCGCGACGAACGGGTACGTCGCCGGGCTGAAGACGGCCTGCGGGTCGGGGCTCGAGAGGGCGACCGTGCCGGTGTAGGCCGGGGTGGTGTTCCCGAACGGGTCGGTGGCGGTCACCGTGAACCCGTTCGCCGTCCCGGCCGCGGTCGCGGCCGGGAACCCGCCGACCACGAACTTCGACACCGCCGCCGGGGCGACGACGATCCCGGACTCGGTCCCGGTCAGGCCGGCGGTGGTCGTGTCGGCGGCGGTGATCGCCCACGTCCCGGCCTTCTTCAGGGTCGCCCCGGCGGCGAACGTCCTGGTCCCCGCGTCGGCCGCGACGAACGGGTACATCCCCGGGTTGAACGTGCCGAGCGGGTCGGTCGTCGAGAAGGTGACCGTCCCGCGGTACCCGGAGGCCACGTTCCCGAACGGGTCGGTCAGGGTCACCGTGAAGGCGTGCGCCACCCCGGCGACGTCCGCCGTCGGGAACCCGGACACGGCCAGCGACGATGCCGCGGCGGCGGTGACGACGATCCCGGTTTCGGCCCCGGTCAGGGTGGCGTTGGCCGCGTCGGTGGCGGTGATCGCCCACGTCCCGGCCTTCCGCAGGGTCGCCCCGGCGGCGAACGTCTTCACCCCGTTGTCGGCCGCCACGAACGGG
>JAQGHQ010000580.1 GCA_028288765.1 Gemmataceae bacterium
CAGAGGCGGTGGAGGCGGTGCCGTGCCCGCTCTGCGGCCGGCCGAGTTACGAGTTCACGCTGAGTCGGTTCGGTCAGGTCGGCTGCGAGGTGTGTAAACCGGCGCTGACCAGCGGGAGGCCGCCGAGGCGTTGACCGGTGGACGGGAAGGTGCGATATCGGGATGGCCAGAGCGATGCACCGGGCCGGCGGCTCGCAAACCTCCCGCGGGCCCGCCATTGCGTCAACGCCGGTCGGGTGCCGTTTCGGCCCCGGTCCGGTTATACTGACCGTAGACACCTCTTCGGAGACCCGGCGATGAACTACATCGACCCGCACATATTTGGGGACTGGACTGGTAAAATGAGGTGACCCACGCGGAAGGAGCGAAACCATGAGTTCGCTGCTGTTGAAGGGCGTCATCCGTAACGGCCGGGTGGAAGTGGATGAACCGATCGACCTTCCGGAGGGGACCGAGGTCGTGGTCAGCTCCGGGACGACCGGTCACGACGACCCGATGTCACCTGCGGAGATTGCCCGCGTCTTGGCGGCGATGCACCAGTTGCAGCCGTTGGAAATCCCCGACGACGTCGGAGCCGACCTTGATGCCTGGGAGCGGAAGCTCAACCAACACGGCATCGACAACACCGACACGGGCATCGACGACGTGTTCCGATGACCCGCTTCATCCTCGACACGGGCATCGCCGGGCTATACCTCGACCGCAAGCGCGGGGTGTTCGAGAGGGCCGCGGCCGAAGTCGCCAGGGGGAACCGCGTCGGCATCGCCGCACCGGTCCTCGCGGAGCTGGCGTACCGCGCCGAGGGAAGTCCGTTTCGGGATCGGAACGTCCTGCGCCTCCGTCAGGCGCTGGACGTCTGGAAGCTGTGGCTGGTGGACACCGCGACGGCGTTCGAGTACGGCCGAATCGCGTTCGAGCTGAAGAACATCGGCCGCCCGATAGGGCAGAACGACATCATGATTGCCGCCGTCGCCCTGGCCCTGGGGAACACTACCGTCGTGACAATGGACGGTGATCTCGCGGCCGTCCCCGGGCTGACAGTCGAAAACTGGGCGGAGGCTGTCTGAAACAAGATCACGAAAGGACCCGAGGTGTGGGCGCTGCGCGATGAAGTCCCTTCCCCTTGGATGGTTGGGCGTAATGGCTACTTTTTCCACTGATTCCACGTCTTCCGTGCGTTAACCGTGCGAATACCATGCACTCCTCAGTCGCCCACTTCGTAGGGCACCATGACAAACACCGAAGCACGCCGGCTGGATGAGGATGCCCGGCGTCTGAAGAATTGGAAGCGCTGGGGGCCATACCTGAGCGAGCGGCAATGGGCGACCGTTCGTGAAGATTACTCCCCGGAAGGCAATCTGTGGGAGAGCTTCCCGTACGAGCATTCACTGGCCCGGGCCTATCGTTGGGGCGAGGACGGGCTGCTCGGCATTGCCGACCGCGAGTGCCGTCTGTGCTTCGCGCTGGCACTGTGGAACGGCAAGGACCCGCACCTCAAGGAGCGGTTATTCGGCCTCACGAACCCGGAGGGCAACCACTCCGAGGACGTCAAGGAGGTTTACTTCTATCTCGACGCCACCCCCACCTATTCTTACTTCAAGGCCCTCTACAAGTACCCTCAGGCCGAATTCCCCTACAAGGCACTGCGCGAGGAGAACCGCCGCCGCGGCCGGCGCAAGCCCGAGTACGAGCTTACCGACACCGGGGTGTTCAACGGTGATCGTTACTGGGACGTGACGGCCGAGTACGCCAAGGCATCACCCGACGACATCCTGATTCGGCTGACGGTCGCGAACCGCGGTCCGGAGCCCGCCCGGTTACACCTGCTGCCGACCCTGTGGTTCCGCAACACGTGGTCGTGGGGCGCCGCCTACGATGAGGGCCGCTGGCCCAAGCCGCGCCTCACCCGCGCCGACGATCGGAGTTTGGTTGCCGAACACGCTTCGCTCGGCCGCTTCCGGCTGACCGCAGGCAACCGCCCGGACGGCCGGCCGCCGGAGTTCTTGTTCACCGAGAACGAGTCGAACGCCCGGCGGCTGTTCGGCTCGCCCAACGAGAGTCCGTACGTCAAGGACGCCTTTCACGAATACATCGTCCACGGTCGGAAGGACTCGGTCCGGCCCGATGGGGGCACGAAGGCGGCGGCGGTGTACGTGATCGATCTCCCCGCCCGGGGTGAACACACCATCCGCCTACGGCTGACCCTTGAGGCCGAGGCGCACCCTCGACCGTTCCGAGACTTCGAGCAGGTGTTCGCCGAGCGCAAGGTCGACGCCGACGCCTACTACGCCGCGAAAATCCCGCAGAACTTGCCCGCCGTCGAACAGGCCATCAGCCGGCAGGCCTACGCCGGTCTGCTGTGGTCGGAGCAGTTCTACCACTACGTCGTGCCCGACTGGATCAACGGCGACGCGAAACTGCCGTTGCCGCCTGAAGTGCGCGAACGGCGGATCAACCGCGACTGGCCGCACCTGTTCAGCCGGGACGTGCTGAGCGTGCCGGACAAGTGGGAGTACCCGGCGTTCTTCGCGTGGGACCTGGCCTTTCACATGGTTCCGATGGCCCGCATCGACCCGGACTTCGCCAAGAACCAGCTGCTGCTGCTGTTGCGCGAGTGGTACCTGCACCCCAGCGGCCAGTTGCCGGCCTTCGAGTACGACCTCTCCAACGTCAACCCGCCGGTTCACGCCTGGGCCTGTTGGGAGGTGTTCGAGCGGACCGGCGGCACCGACCACGCCTTTCTGGAACGAGCCTTTCACAAGCTCCTGATGAACTTCACCTGGTGGGTCAACCGCAAGGACCCGGAAGGGCGGAACGTCTTCAGCGGCGGGTTCCTCGGGATGGATAACCTGGGGGTGTTCGACCGCTCCCGCCCGCTGCCGACCGGCGGGCAGCTTCAGCAGGCCGATGGCACCGCCTGGATGGGCTTCTTTTGCACGAGCATGCTGCGGATCGCCCTGGAATTGGCCCTGCACCACAACCGGGCGTATGAGGACGTGGCCAGCAAGTTCCTGGAGCACTACGTGTTCATCGCCGACTCGCTCAACAACCTGGGCGGCCGGGGTCTGTGGGACGACGCCGACGGGTTCTACTACGACCAGCTGCTGCTCGACAGCAAGTCCACGCCGCTGAAGTTGCGGGCGTTGATCGGGTTGATTCCGCTTCTGGCGGTGCAGGTCCTCGACGAGGATGTCATCCGGCCGGCCCTGCCGGAGTTCCACAAGCGGACCGAGTGGTTCCTGGCGAATCGTAAGGACCTGGTCAAGCGCGTCGCCGAAATCGAGATCCGGGGCGAGGAGCCGCACCGCCACCTGCTCCTTTCCCTTCCCGGCCGGAAGCGGCTGGAGCGATCGTTGCGTTACCTGCTGGACGAGAGCGAGTTCTTGTCGCCGTACGGCGTCCGGTCGTTGTCCCGGGTGTACAAGGACCGCCCGTACGTGTTCCGCGCCGACGGCGACGCTCACGAGTACTCGGTCGCCTACGTGCCGGGAGACATGGACACGCAGCACTTCGGCGGGAACTCGAATTGGCGTGGGCCGGTTTGGCTCCCGATCAACTTCCTGCTGATCGAGGCCCTCCACGAGTACCACCGCTACTACGGCGACACCTTCCGGATCGAATGCCCGACCGGATCGGGCCGGTGGGCAGACCTCCGTGGCGTGGCCCACGAACTCGCGGAACGGCTCGGTTCCCTGTTCGTGCCGCAGGAAGGCCGGCCGCGGGCCTGCCACGGCTCCTTCGCGCGGTACGCGGACGACCCGCACTGGCGTGACTACGTCCTCTTCTACGAGTACTTCGACGGGGACACGGGCCGCGGGCTGGGGGCAAGCCACCAGACCGGCTGGACCGCCCTGGTCACCTGCCTGCTGGAAGATTGTGCTTGCAGGCGAGGGGCCCACGCGGCAACGGCTAAAGAGCTCTCGCATGAAGCCGTTTGAGCGGAGCAGCGAGGACGGGTGCGCGTCGATCCGCGACGGCGTTGTGTGGGTGGTCGAGCGAAGGGGCGTAGGGAAGTTCCCACATCAGATCGTCGGCGATCAGCGCCTGCCACTTCGCGTTGACCGAGCTGCGGCAAAAGAGCATTCTGAACGTCGATTTGCGGTTGTCGCAGCTGTTGCGTATCGAGCAGCCCAAGCTCCTGGTGCAGACCGTACTGACGGCGGCGGACCACGCCCCGGGCCGGCTGGAGGTGGTGTGGGACCCGT
>JAQGHQ010000606.1 GCA_028288765.1 Gemmataceae bacterium
GGCCAGGGCGTTCGGCAGGTACACCCGCCCGTGCCCCGCCGTCCTGGCCCACGTCGTGCAAGGCCTTCCCCACGAACAGGGCGGGCACGGCCGGGTCCAGCTCGGCCATCCCTTTGGGGGCCGACCTTACTCCTCTTCGACCCTGATCTCCGTCCACCCCGCCACTGCCACCCCGTTCACCACCGCCGCCCGGTGGGAGATGACCCGGAGCGTCCCGGAAACAGTAATCTTGTCTCCCTCATCCACGTCGTACCGCTCCCCGCGAAGAATCACGCCCCGGGTAACCTCATCGGGCCGATCGGCTCCCCCGACGATGGTTCTCTCCCCGTCACAGTAGACGGGGGTGTCGACCAGCAACGTCACCGTCACCCGCCGGCCGTTGAGCCGGTTCGCCTGGTCGAGTGACAGGAAGTCCAGCGGGGCGGGGGTCGTCAGGACCTGGAGGACCGCGACGGCGACGGTCAGGGCGGTGGGGAGCATGGGGTGTCCCTCTCGGCATCGGGTTAGTCGTAACTCCAACCCGACCCATCCGACACGTACACTGTGCCGCTCTTCACGTAAAACGTGCGCTTGTGGACATCAGAATAGCTCGACCCCGTCCCCCCCGTTTTGTTCGTTTTCTCCGGCGGGTGAGCCAGACCGTACCGCTCCTGCTTTCTACCCACCTTCGAGCCCGCCCGGTCTTTCAGTTGGCCGTCGGACAACGCGGGGTTAAAAGCCGCCGGTCCCGTACTCGACAGGATCGCGGCATTCCCCTCCCGGCTCGGGAGCACCGAGATGTAATCGTCATACCCGGCGACGCGCGGGGTGACGCCCTTGCCCTCAAGAAGCATGAGGAATGTCAGCAGATACCCGATGGCCTTCCCCTTGTCGAGCACCTTGGTATCTTTCACGACATCTTTCCCCTCCCACAAGTCATATTCTGTTTTTGATTCCACCTTGTAAAAGTGGTCGACGGGCTTGTTGTGGACTTTGTCCTTGAGAAACTGCTTATCTTCCTTGCTCTTCCCCCCGGCCAGCGCACAGGCGAGGAAGACAACCTTCTCCGTCTTCTTCAAGTCGCCATTCATGATTTGCCCCATCACATCGATCATCTGGTCCGGTGGAGGCGTGTTCTGCCCGCCGTCCATGCCCATCGAATGAAAAACTAAGTAGACTCCGACCTCGATGTCCCCCGCGTCTGGGGTATCGCCGGGAATTAGTTCCGACTTTTTATACGAGATGTCGTACCGAACGATCTTCCCACACCGTTTGCGGTATTTCGAAATCAGGCCGGCGCACACATCGGGGATCTCCTTGTCATAACCGTAGCTGATGATGTAGAGGACTTTTGCTCTCACGGTGCGATCCTCATCAGGTGCCACGGAAGGATGCGCGATTACGGTACCCTGTCTTTCGGCCGAGTGCAATAACCATCACGTCAAATTGTCCTACGACCGGGATGCCGCCATCGCCCCTGAGCCCGCCGAGAGCAAGCCCCGCCCCTGAGCTCAGGCGATCCCGCCGCGAAGTATCAGAAACAGCCGGCCCGCCTCCCGGAATCGCCAGGTCCCCTCTTGCAACCGACCTTCCGTAAGTGTACACACGTACACACAGGAGGGCGGCCGATGGCTTCCGGTGCCATGCTCGTCGGGCTGAACGGTGCGGAATTCGACGCCTTCGTTGTCGAGCTCGACGGGGGATTGCGACTCCGGTTCACCGTGGACGACTGGGAGAGAAGCGGGTTGTGCCGGGGGTGTCGGGTGCCTGTCCGGCTGCCGGGAAAACGGGATGTGTGGATGTTCGTGATGGAAGAGGTTGCCCTTCCCCCGATTGTGTGGGTTGTTCTCCGCCAGCGAGCCCAAATCGAGGTAGCCTAAAAATGTCCGACCGCGTTCTCTGGCTCCGGGCACTGATCCGGGAGTTCCGCCGTCAGTACACCCCCGGTCGGGACGACGACCCACTGAGCACGCAGGAGATGCTTCGGGAATGCGAGTGTCTCGCGGCGGAGCTGGAAGCCGGCTTGCCGGGGGATGAGCGGCCGGTGGTGGTGGGCCCGGGCGACGACCCAAGAATCCCCTTCTGACCATTGAGGGCGGCACCCGTGTGTGGGCGGGCCAACTACCTCGAATTGCAAAAGGAGCGGGTGGCCGAGGAATTCGGCCTGAACGAGGTTCCGCCGATCCCCGTGCGGTACAACATCACGCCCGGAGTCCTGATCCACGTCATCGGCCAGCACCCCGCCAAAACAGCCCCCACTGTGGCCCAGGTGAAGTGGGGGTTCGTCCCGCCAAGAGCAATCGAACCGCCCACACAGCCCTACATCAACGCGAAAGGCGAGACTGTCGATACACTGGCTTCTTTTCAGCTCGCATTCTCTTCCCGCGATCCGCTCCGGGCCGGGCGATGCTTGATCCCCGTGACCGGAGTGTACGAGTGGCGGCGCCGGGGGCGAAATCGGGAAGCGTTCCACATCCGCCGCCGGGACCGCGGGCTGATCGCGCTCGCCGGGCTGTGGGCCGGGTGGACAGACGGGGAAACTAGTCTCGTTACCGGGTGCATCATCACCACCGAGCCGAACGCGCTCTTCGGCGAGATACACGATCGGATGCCGGTGATAATCCCCAACGAGCGATACCGGGACTGGCTCAATCCAGCAACCAAGCCGGCCGAGCTAAAAAAGCTCCTCGTCCCGTTCCCGGTCGAGCCGCTAGAGATGTACCCCGTCAGTGACTACGTGAACAAGCCGGGGAACGAAGGGCCGAAGTGCATCGAGCCCCTTGTGGGGAATCCGACGACTGCGCTCCCCGGCTTCGAGTGAAGTCACCCGGGCCGCCGCAACGTCACCAGCACCCCACCCGCCCATTCGTCGTGCCAGTCCTGCACCCACCCCGGCCCGACCGCCGCCGCAAGTGAATCAAGCATCTCATCCCCGGCCTCCCCGCTGAGCTGGACGAGGTCGGCCCGAACCACCTTGACGCTCGGCTTCGTGTCCTCGATCAGCTCGAACATCATCCGGCCGGACCGCCGGACGCTTTCCACGACCACCCACGTCTCGCGGAGCCCATGTCCACAGAGCACGGCTGCCCAGGCGGTCGCCGGGAAGTCATCGGCGAGCAGCGCGGCGGAGTAGTCCGGGTCGCGATCGGCCAACCAGTCCGCATAGGTGATTTGCTGGGAGCGGTCGGCTGGGGCGGAGAGGATGGCGGGTTCGAAGGGGTTCATACCAGAAGCATGACACCCGATTACTGCCGGGGCAAGGGGCCACTTCTGCGGGAGGCTGGGCGGTGGACACTGCCCGGGAATTGCACACCGAAAATCCAGAAATCGTGCGAGACAAAACCTCCTCCGTCGTCGTACTGATCTTGTCCGGCCGCCGGTACCGCTTCCGACATCCCCGTCTGGGCTCGCTCGGAGCGACAGCGGCTATCACACCCGCAGGACAACCGCATGCGACCCACACTCTCCCAGGCGGCCGCCGCCAAGGACTTCACCCGCGGGCTGGGCCTGGTCGCCGCCAACAAGAAACGGCCGGGGGTGACCAAGGGCGGGGTCGACCGGAAACAACGCCGGAAGGTAGCCGACGACGAACTGGACCTCGTCCGGATCGCGGCCGACGCTGTCAAGGACGGGCGCGAGGAGTGGGCCAAGGCCCTCGCCCGGCTCGCGATCGAGAAGCAGGTCGGGAACTGTCAGGAGCAGGCCTCCGTCGCGTACCTGTACCTCGTGACCCGGCGGGTCGAGCCGGTCTGGCTCCTGGCCCTGGAGGACCCCGGCGACCACGCCTTCGTGGCCCTCGGGGAGATCAACGAGGTGAGCGACCTGGACAGGTGGGGACCGGATGCGTTCATCTGCGACCCGTGGGCGAACATCGCCTGCAAGGCCGGCGAGTACCGGAAGGCCTGGGCGGAGAAGCTGACCAAGTGGGCGGGGGACGGGAAGACGCTGAGAGTCGAGAAGTACGGGTACATCAACCCGCTGGAAGACGACTGGTTTCAGGCCATTAACAAGCACAAGATCAAGGTCCTCCTCCGCCACCCGGCCCCGAAGTAGCAGCCGCTAACTCGGTCGCGTGCGGGGAATCACCACTCGGCCGGTCATTGGCACCCCGCGCGACCGTGATCCGGTCCCCGCGAGGATGACGGGCCGGACGGTCAGGTCGTCCCGTCCCTCCCCGGGTCCGGGGTAGTGATTAGCGAACCACAATTCGTTGGGCGGGGTTAGCAATGCTTTCGAAGGCTGCGATCTCTCGCCAGGCAACTGCTCGCTCAGTCGCCACTGTCATGAACGTGTAAGTCGGATCGGCGAGGCCACCGGAGAAGCCAACGGGCATGTCGCAGTGATGCTGCGAACCGTCCTTCATGATGATCCAGCACGGGCAGAGCGGATTGACATCGTTGATGGGGTCCATTCTGTACCTCCGACGCCGAACTGAGAGCTCACCGGCCCGGACCGCCCGATGGCCTACGAAGTGCCGCTAGCCGACCCGGGGCTCCCAACTCCGGGTCAGTCGCCATGTTATCCGACCCACCCACCCCCTACCACCCCCGCCCCCGCCCCGGGTATCATCCACCGACAGGGGGCCGACCGATGACCGAGGCGGAATGGCTGGCGGGTGAAGATCCGCGAGAGATGCTGAAGGTTCTCCGCGACGGGGCGTACGACCGGAAGTTTCGGCTATTAGCGGTCTCGGCGTTGTGGCCCCACACGGCGGTGGTGAGAGACACTGCCGACCGAGCGGTCGTCGCCGAGGCGTGTGAAACCGCCGAAGCTACATCGACCCGTCGGGATCTATTGGCCCTCTGGCAGAGGATCGGGCCATGGGTCGTCTCCGGGTGGGACTGGACCCCGGAACTCGTCGTGCGAGCGGCGGGCTTGGTCCTGGACTCAAACCCGCTACGGGCGGCGGAGAGGATGATCTCCGCGGTCACACATCTGGAGACGGCTCACGCCGTTCCCTCGGAAGAGAACCGGCGGACGTGTACCCGCCGACTGGCCGCTCACGTCCGAGACATCTTCGGGAACCCGTTCAGGTCCGTGGGGGTCGAGCGGCGGTGGCTCACGTCCACCGTCCTCGACCTCGCCAGGGGGATCTACGACGAGAGGGCATTCGACCGTCTGCCGATCCTGGCCGACGCCGTCCAGGACGCCGGGTGCGACCACCCGGACATCCTGGCCCATTGCAGGGGTGACGGGCCGCATGTGCGGGGGTGTTGGGTGGTGGATCTGGTGTTGGGGAAGAATTGACCGGGATGGTCGTGCCGGCGTAGACCGCGACCCGGATCGAGGAAGAGCAGAAGCGGGGCAGAGAACCCCCCAGGCCCGAGCCGATACCCCTGCCACGGAACCGGGCCGGGTATCGGGACGTTCCCGAGACTCCGGCAGGACGCGGCCGGGGGTGAGATGGAAGCCCGGCCCGGTTCCTTTTCACGTAGGCTGCGGCTGCAGCCTGACCCCCATGCCCGCCCACCCCATCCTCGCCGAAACCTGCCTCACCCTCGCCCAAGCCTCGTCGAGTCTCCCTGCAATCGGCGGGAAGCCTTTCCGGGTAAAGCGGCTGTACGTCTGGAAGGACTTGGGGATCAAGGTGGGCAAGGCCCGGGTGGTCCTCGAAACGTGCAAGTTCGGCGGGCAGGTGGTGACCAGCGAGGAAGCCCTGGAGAGGTTCTTCGCGGCGACGAGGGGGCCGGATGCCCCGGCGATTAAACGGAGCCCGGCGGCCCGGGAGAAGGCGGGGAAGGCGGCGGGCGACTGGGTGAGGAAACGGATGGCTGAGATCAAGGTGAACTGACCCCCGGCACCCCGCCACCCGGGCGACTCACACGGCACCCTTCGGAGCCTGATCCATGCCCCCCACCATCCCGCTAACGCCCGACACCCTCTTCGCCCAAGGCACGGTCACGCTGGCCGGTTTGGCGAAGGAGTTCGGGATCAGCCGGACGGCGGCGTACCGGCTGATGAACGCGGGCCGGCTGCCGTACACGCAAATCGGAGAGGGCGGGA
>JAQGHQ010000153.1 GCA_028288765.1 Gemmataceae bacterium
CCAGAAAGAGCACGCCGAGACGGTCCACGCCGGGCTCGACCCGGACGACGGGGACCAGGAGATCGGCCTCCTCCAGAAGCTCGACGACGGGCTCCTTGAGCTCGACACGGTCCTGGCCCAGTACCACGGCACCCAGGCCGATTCCCTCGGCCAAGGCTTCGTGCCGCCCCGGAACGACCCGAAGGTGCGCAGGGTGTTCGACGCCACCCGGCTGGTAGCCGAGCACCTCCGGCTCGCCCTGATCGACGACATCAAGGTCAGCGTCGAGCGGTCGAACGCGTCGATCCGCCAGAGTACCTGGGCGGTCGGGGCGGCGACCGTCTGGGCGCTGGTAATGGCCGCCGCCCTCCTGTACTACTTCCGGGAGTGGATGTTCGCCCCGATCCGCGAGCTCCAGGCCGGGGTCCAGCGGGTCCACAGCGGGGACTTCGACCACCCGATCCGCCTCACCTCCCGTGACGAGTTGGAAGAGCTCGCGAACGAGTTCAACGCGATGACCGCCCGGCTGAGCGCGATCTACAAGGACCTCGCCCGGCAGGTGAACGAGCGGAGCCGGCAGCTGGTCCGGTCCGAGCGGATGGTGTCGGTCGGGTTCCTGGCCGCCGGGGTGGCCCACGAGATCAACAACCCGCTCGCCAGCATCCTGTTCTGCGCGGAGGCCCTCGAACGCCGGCTCCAGGACGTCCTGGCCCAGGCGGCCGGCGGGACGGACCCGGCGGACGCCGAGGTACTCACCCGCTATCTGAAGATGGTCCAGCAGGAAGCGCTACGGTGTAAGGACATTACCACCAAGCTTCTGGACTTCAGCCGGACCGGGGAGCGGAAGCGGGAATCGACCGACCTCGCCGGGCTGATCACGGGCGTCCTCGAGGTCGCCCGCCACCTCCCGAACTGCCGGGGGAAGAACCTCACGTTCAGCCCGGACGCGTACATCGTCGCCCCGGTGAACGCCCAGGACCTCAAGAGCGTGATCCTGAATCTGGTGGTGAACGCTCTGGACAGCATGGAGGACGGCGGGAGCCTGACGATCCGCCTCCGGGCCGACGGGGCGGTCGCGGAGATGGCCTTCACGGACACCGGGTGCGGGATGGCGGCGGACGTGCTGCAGAATATCTTCGAGCCGTTCTTCACCCGGAGTCGGACCGGGAAGGGGACCGGCCTCGGGCTGTTCATCAGCCACCAGATCGTCGACCAGCACGGGGGTCAGATCGAGGCCGCCAGCCCAGGCCCCGGGCACGGGAGTACGTTCACCGTCCGGATTCCCCTGCGGGAAACGGCGGGCGACCCGCTCCCCCTCGCGATCGCCGCGGGAGCCGGCGGCGGCCAGTCCGGGGCTGAGACGATCCTTCCGTTCCCGGGGAAGAAAGCCGCATGACGGGTTGCGACTCGCCCTGGGGCGCCCGGGCTTTCCACCCCGGGCCAAAACCGACCCCCCCTGCCGGGGCGAAGAGTTCTGAACCCGCGGAGCGGCGGCCGTCCGTAGCCGCGGGCGGAAGCCCTGGGCGCCCCAGGGCCTCCCAAGTTCCCTTGACCAAACACCAGACGAGCGGCTACGGGGCAGGCGAAGGAGGAGAGGACCAGTGGCTTCAACCCCCGCACACCACCGACTCCGCATCCTGTTCGTGGATGACGAACAGCACCTGCGGGAGTTCATGCGGACCGAGCTGCCCCGGCTCGGGCACGAGGTGACCGTCTGCCCGGACAGCCGGACCGCGATCGAGACGATCAAGAAGGCCACGTTCGACGCCGCCATCCTCGACCTCCGGATGGAACACGACAAGGCCGGGCTCCAGGTGCTCGCGGCGCTCAAGCAGGCGTCCCCGGACACCGAGGCGGTCATCATGACCGGGTACGGGAGCACCGAGACGGCGGTCGAGGCTCTCCGGCTCGGGGCGTTCGACTACCTGACCAAGCCGTGCAAGCTGGCCGACATCGAGGGGCTCCTCCTGCGCATCCAGGAGAAGCGGAAGCTGAAGCACAAGACGGCCGCCCTGGAAACCCGGGTGCAGGCGGTCGAGGGGCCGGGCGGGCTGATCGGGGGCAGCCCGGCGATGCTCCCGGTCCAGCAGTTCATCGAACGCATCGGGCCGACCGACGGGCGGGTCCTGATCACCGGCGAGACCGGGACGGGCAAGGAAGTGGTGGCCCGGGCCCTGTTCACCCGGAGCAAGCGGGCGGACATGCCGTTCGTCCCGGTGAACTGCGGGGCGCTGAACCAAAACCTGGCCGAGAGCCAGCTGTTCGGGCACAAGAGGGGGGCGTTTACCGGGGCCGACCGGGACCAGAAGGGGTTCTTCGAGGTCGCCAACGGGGGAACCCTGTTCCTGGACGAACTGGGCGAGCTGGACAAGAACATCCAGGTGAAGCTGCTGCGGTTCCTGGAGTCCGGCGAGATCCAGCGGCTGGGCGAGAACCAGCCGATCGTGGTGGACGTGCGGGTGATCTGCGCCACCCACCGCGACCTCCGGCAGATGATCGCGGAAGGCAATTTCCGCGAGGACCTGCTCTACCGTCTGAACATGTTCCACGTCCACCTGCCGCCGCTGCGGGACCGGAAGTCGGACATCCCGGACCTGGCCCGGCACCTGCTCGCCCGGCACGCCAAGCGGCCGTTCGAGGTGGTCGCCGACCTGCTCACCTCGGACGCCCTCCAGGTGATGCTCGACCACGAGTGGAAGGGGAACGTGCGGGAGCTGGCGAACGCGATGGAGTACGCCTGGATCGTGGCGGGCGGGCAGCCGATCACCCCGGCGCATCTGCCACACGACGTCCGCAACCCGGTCTCGCGACCGACCCCCGACTGGCGGGCGGGCGGCCCGGGCTCCCCGACCGCCAGTTCATTCCACAGCGTCCCGTCGACCCCCGTGGGGTTGATGCCCCCGGCCCGGCAAGAGGCGGTGTTTCCCCCGTCGGTCCCGTTCCCGGGCACGGCAGCCCCGGCGTCGGCCGGCGGAACGAAGACACTGGCGGACATCGAGATGGAGTACATCCTCCAGGTGTACGCGAAGAACAATCACAACAAGCAGAAGACCTCGGACGACCTCGGGATCAGTCTGAAGACGCTGTACAACAAGCTACACAAGTACGAGGAAGAGCTCCGCCAGCGGGCGGGGTGAGTGGCTCGGGCCGCCACGGAGGGCGGCCCCCTACAAACCTTGGTCCGGTCGGGGCCGCCCCCGTGGCGGCCCGCGCTTTTTCAACAAAGCAAGCGGCACTACCACCCGCCTGAGCCCGACCGGGTACGGCCGAATCACTGCGATTTGGTCTTGATTTGTCGAAATCCTCGAGCGATCGGCGGATCTGGGGTTTCAGCCTGAAAGGCTGGGACAACATAGCCCCGGGCACCGCTCTGGGTTCCGGAGCCATCGACCTTCCTCTTCCCGCCCGCCCGGCCGCCCAGGGCGTTGCCCGGAGCTATCCTGTCCCACCCCGTCGGGGTGAAGACCGAGACCGGACCGAGGATCTCGACAAAGCGATTTGATCTCATTCCTCGTCAGCGAGCACTTTCACCCTCTCCTTCAGCCGCCGGAGCCCGTCCTCGAAGGTCGCTTCCCCGTCCGGCCGCTGGTCGTTCCGGATGCCCTCGAAGGTGGCCCGGATGACGCCCTTGCGGTCCACGAGGGTAAGCCGGGAGCTGTGGTCGAACTCGTCCCCCTCCTTCACGTCCGGTCCTTCTTTCCGCCCGACGGCCAGTTTGAACCGGTCCCGCATCAGCGCGTGGATCGTCTTCTCGTCCCCGGTCAGGAACAGCCACCGCTTCGGGTCGGCCTTGTAGCGGGCGGCGTACTTCTTCAGCTCAGCAGGGTCGTCCCGCGCCGGGTCCACGGTGAACGTGACGAACATCACGTCGGGCCGGTCGGCCAGTTCGGACCGGAGGCGGGCAATCGTCCCGGTCACCTGCGGGCACGTCCCCGTACAGCGGGTGAACACGAATGACGCGACCCACACCTTGCCCTGAAGGTCCTTCTCGGTCACTGTCTGACCGTCGCGCTCCGTCAGGGAGAACGACCCGACCGGGTATCCGAGGTCGGGCGGAGAGGCGTGTTCCGATGGGGAGGGGCTGATGGACGGACCGCAGCCGACAACGGCGAGGAGTGGAACAAGTAAGAACCCGCGAGGGAGCATGATGAGCCGTTATTGGAGTAGAGACCTGGGTAAACACGGGTTGGCCATCAACAGACGCCAGATCCTCATTCCCGGCCCGTCCGAGGCTGTCTGTTTTTGTGGCACGGGTCTCCAGACCTGTGCCGGCACATGGGTCTGGAGACCCGTGCCACAAGAAGACCGCCCACTACCCCACCAGCCGTGGGAGGAAGCCCTCGATGAGGAGCAGCCCGAGCGCCCCGGGCAGGTACAGAAGCGACGCCCGGAGGACCCGGCGGGCCTGGCGGTCTGTCCGGGTCCGGTTGAACCGCACTGCTTCGCGGAGGAACAGCGCGCCGAGCACCGCGCACCCGACCGCCGACAGCGGGCCGGCCACCCCGAGCCACACCGCCACCAGGCCGACCGGGATCAGAGCGGCGCACGTGGCGATCATGACCGCGGCGGTCCGCCCGCCGGCCGGGTCGGTGATCGGGAGCATCCGCAGCCCCCCCCGGGCGTAGTCGTCCCGGTACATCCAGGCGATCGCCAGGAAGTGCGGGAGCTGCCACAGGAAGATGATCAGGAACAGTGCCGCCGCGCCCGGCATCCCGTCCCACCCGCGGGCCGCGCACCACCCGATCACCGGCGGCAGTGCCCCGGGCACCGCCCCGACGACGGTGTTCCAGACCGTCAGGGTCTTGAGCGGCGTGTAGACCGCGACGTAGAAGATGAGCGTCGCGGCGGCGGCCACCGCCGCCGGGTACGGCACGGTCGCGAACAGGTACGCCATGCCGACCACGCCCAGCCCCGCCCCGAACACGAACGCCTCGGCCGGGGTGAGCCGACCCGCCGGCAGCGGCCGCTTCATCGTCCGCCACATCCGGGCGTCGATGGCGTGCTCGAGCCACTGGTTGAGGGCGCTCCCGCCGGCCGCGACGAGCCCGGCCCCGAGCAGGGTGTGAATCAGCACGACCGGGTCGACGGCGGCCCCGGCCCCGAGCAGGTAGCCGACGCCCACCGTGAACAGGGCCATGACCGCGATCCGCGGCTTGGTCAGCTCGAGGTAGTCCGCCCCCCGGGACGGGGAGGCGGCGGCCGCCCGGGCGAGCGTGGGCTGGGCCGAATGGGCTCCCACGAACGGCTCCAGCGGAGCGACCTCGACCTCGACGACGGCCTTCATCATGGCGTCTCCCCCGGTTGCACCAGGCCAGTCAGCGTGGGAGTGAGAACCCGGGCCGGGGCAACGCCGACCCGAGATTCGGGTTCCACCCCACCCCTCGTCCACCCACTCCCGCTCTCACTCTCACTCCGGTCGCGCGTCCAGACCCGCAGGGCCAGCGCGACGGCGGCGGCCAGGACGCCCGTCCCCACCAGGACGTGTGCCGACCGGATGGCGGCCTGCTTCTCCGTCACCTTCTCGGCTTCGGGTAGGAAAGCAGACGAAAGTCTCCCCCGCCGCGCCTCCTCGCCGAACTTCCCCATCCACGCCTCGACCCCGAGCGTCACCTGAACGGCCAACAGGAGGCCCAGGACCCACCCGGCCCTCGCCACCCGCGGCCGGGCGGCCGGGGCCGAGAACCCGGCCCGCAACAGCCACACCGCCGCGCCGACCGCGAGGAACGCGGTCAGGAAGTGGAGCCGCTGGTTGAGCGAATTCGGGATGTGCCGGACCATCGCGCCCCAGACCAGCTGGACGAACAGCAGTCCGACCAGCACGAGGGACGGGCGGCCCAGCGGCCGCCGGACGGCGGGCGGAAGGGCCGCCGTCGCCGGCCGCCCGGACAGAACCGCGATCGACACGAGCAGGCAGAACACCACCTGCGCGAACACTCCGTGGACGGCGGCGAGATCAGTCCCGGCGAGGGCGTTGAGCCGGACCCGGAACCCCCCGAGCAGCCCCTGGATCATGACGGCCACCAGGGCGCCTACCGCCAGCAGCCGCAGCCCCGACCCGCGAACCCCCCGAACAACCCCCGCGCCCGCGATCAGCAGGACCACCCCGAGGGCCGCGGCCATCGTCGCGACCGGGCCCGTCGGGATGGTAATCTCGACCGCGTCGCGCTGGGCGATCAACGCCCCGTGGAACTGGCCGAACGCGCCGAGCAGGGCCACCAGTCCGACCAGCCCGATCCGGCGGGCGGCCTTCCGCTGATCGGTAACCCACACGCCCAGCGCCAGCACGCCCACCACCCCGCCCACGGTCCACCCGGCGATCCGGTGGGCGTGCTCGATCAGGTACCCTCGGTTCGGCTCCTGCCACCCGATCACGAACAGGTACCACGGCTCGGTCGGCCAGATCGGGTCCGCCATGCCCGCCCCGAAGCTGGTCACGAGCTGGCCGAGGACCAGCAGCACGAGCGTGACGGCGACGGTGAGGACCGCCCAGGCGTGTAGCCAGCGTGGGACCGGGCGGGCAGGTTTTGCGAGATCGGTCATCGGTGCGAAGCTCGGTCGGTCGGCATTGTTCGCGGGGCGGAGCGGATCCGGCAGGTGCGGGAAGAGCGACGAGCTCTGGCAGCTACTTGCCGGGGTAAACGGCCCCCCGCACGGCGGGCGGGAGTTCGCGCGGGTACGGGAGCGCCCGGACGAAGTGGGCGAGGTCCCAGACCTGGGTATCGGTCAGGCCGGGATGGGCCGGCATCCCGGCGGGCTGGATCCCGCCGCGGATTCGGTGGTACAGGTCTTCCGGCCGGTCCCCGCCCTTGAACCCGCCGGCGGTCAGGTCGGCCGGGCGGACCACCGTACCCCACACGTCGTACCGGTAAGTCGCTTTCCGCCCGAAGTCCTCGTGGCAGGTCGCGCAGTCGGTCACGCCCTTCGCCATGAACAGGTCGTACCCCCGCCGGACGGATTCGAGGTGCCCTTCATCCTGCTTCCCGGCGTCGTCCAGAACGGACGGCGGGGGCGGCCCCGGCGGGGTCGTCGCGGCCCGCTCCCACTGGCGGAGCAACACGATCAGTCGGTCCCGCGCGAACCCGACCGGGTCCCCGTCCACCCCCCCTTCGCCGTCGTCCTCGGCGAGGAGGGCGGCGAGCGTCAGGAACTCGGTCTGGCCGCGGAGACTGAGGTACACCGCGTAGGCGGCCATCAGTTCCCGCTGGCCCTCGGGCAGGAGCCCGAACGCCGGCATGGCGGTGCCCTTCAAGCCGTCCCGCAGGGTACGGGCGAGGTCGGCCGGCCGCGGCTTCCCCCCGTCACCGGCCGAGACGAACTTGAACGCCCCGCGGCGGAAGTCCCGGGGGTGGGGGTAGATCCACTGCCCGGTGGGACCGCGGCCGTCCCCCGAAAGGCCGTGACACTGGAGGCAGTGGCGGCGGTAGAGCTTCCCGCCCTCGGTGAGCCGTTCGGGCGTGAGGCCGAGCTTCGCGGCCGCTGTGGTCACCGCCTCGGTACCGGTCACGGTCGGGGTGGCGGGGGTGCCGAACGTCTCGGCGAGGAACCTGTCCAGCGTCTGCCGGTGGACGGCCGGGACGGCCGACGGTTCGGCCGTCCGCCCGCCGAGGGCGTCGAGCCCCGCGAGTTCGGCGTCGAGTTTCCCGGGCTCGCCGGTCCCGCCCGGCTGCGCGGTCGGGACGCGGAGCACGAGACGGTCGTCGCGGACCGGGAACGTCAGGTCCGGCGGGTACGGCGGCGGGCCGCCGCAGCCCGACAAAACGACCGCGAGCGCGGCCACTGCCGCGCCCCGTGATCGCCCGCGGATGAGTTCAATTCCCGGCATACGCAGACCAACCGCCGGCCCGGGGCGACCGACAACCGCGATCGTCGACAGGGTCAGAGCCCCCCCCGCCACCGCGTCAGCACGTCGGACAGGACCAGGACGTAAAAGATGAACACGAAGAACAGTGAGGTCACGGCGGAGAGCGTCACCACCTGATCGCCCCGCCGCAGGTGCATCCAGTACCACGCGACCAGAACGGCCTGGACCGTCCCGATCCCGAGCTGGACCGGCAGGGCGAGGTTGTGGAGCCCCGCCACCGACAGCATGATGTTGGCCACGGCCAGGCCGAGGACGACCAGATACACGGCGAACAACGTGGCCGGCTTGTCCACGTCGTGCATCGTGGGCGGGTCGTCGGGCTTGTTGTGGTCGGGTTTGCTCATAGCGGTCTCGGGCATGTACCGGCGGGTCGGGTGGGGTCCGCACGGCCTGAACTAGTGGGACTTCATCCCGGCCCCGGCGAGGTACAGCAGGGGCATCAGGAAGAGCCAGATCATGTCCACGAGGTGCCAGTACAGGCTGACCACCTCGACGGTCGAGTAGTTCTCCGGCGGGATTTTGCCGGCGTACGTCTGTTGCACCAGCCACAGGATGCACCCGATCCCCACCAGGATGTGGATCCCGTGGATCCCGGTCATGACGTAGTAGAAACAGAGGAACAGCTGGACCCGCTGGGGGCTGATGAACCCGGGGTCGCCGTAGGTCTTCCCGAGGTTCCGCGCGGCCAGGTCCCACGCCGGGTTGTGCGGGTGCGACTCGGCGTGGTCCTTGGGCGCGTGGGTCAGTTCCTCGACCGCCCGGTCGTACTCGGCCTGGAACATCGGCCCCGGGACGTACTTCTCCTCGACGTCCGTCGCGTACTCGTACGCCTTGAACCCCATGAACGCCGACCCGAGGGCCGCGGTCGCGAGCAGGTGCCGGAGCAGGGCCGGCCGGTCGCCGAGCTGGGCCGCCCGGATCGCGAAGGTCATCGTCAGGCTGCTCGTAATCAGCAGCCCGGTGTTCAGCCCCGCGATCCACAGGATCAGGTGGGAGCTGGCGAACTCGAAGTCGGCCGGGTACAGGTACCGGTACACCGTGTACGCGACGAACAGCCCGCTGAAGAACAGGACTTCCGTCGCCAGGAACATCCACATCCCCAGCCGCTCGGCCGAGTGCTGCTGTTCCAGGTTGTCGAAGTGGTGCTTGAGCACCGGGGAATGGGTGCTAGCCGACAACTTCGGTCTCCTTGTATATGGGACCGCAGGGCCCGGTCGGCCCGAAGTGGGAGGCCGGGTCGCCGGCGGACCCGGGGCCGGGCGGTTCGGGCAGCCCGCGGCCCATCTGGTCCACCGCGATCGCGTACTCGTACGGCCCACACACCACGACCGGGGTCGCGTCGAAGTTGTGCAGGGTCGGCGGGCTCGGGGTCTGCCACTCCAGCCCGGTCGCGCTCCACGGGTTGGCCGAGGCCTTCTTCCCGAAGAACAGCGACAGGGTGAGGTAGACCCCCGGGAGCAGGTACCCGAACCCGAGGACGCTCGCCCCGGCGGTCGACAGGACGTTGTAGACCTGAAACTCCTGAGGGTAGTTAGGGTACCGCCGCGGCATCCCGTGGTAGCCGAGCACGAACTGGGGCACGAACGTCAGGAAGAACCCGACGAAGATGATCGTCGCGGACGCCCGGCTCCAGAAGTCCGAGTACATCCGGCCGGTCATCTTCGGCCACCAGAAGTGGAGCGCGGCCATGTACGCCAGGACCATCCCGCCCACCATCACGAAGTGGAAGTGGGCGACCACGAAGTACGTGTCGTGCAGGTGGATGTCGGTCCCCAGCGTGGCCAGGAACACCCCGGTCACCCCGCCCACGGTGAACAGCACCAGGAACGCGAGGGTGAACAGCATCGGGGCCTGGAAGGTGATCGACCCGCGGTACAGGGTCGCCGTCCAGTTGAACACCTTGATCGCGCTCGGGACGGCGACGAGCATCGTCAGGAAGCTGAACAGGATGGCCGAGTAGTAGCTGATCCCGGCCACGAACATGTGGTGCGACCAGACCAGGAACCCGACCACCGCGATCCCGACGCTCGACCACGCGACCGCCTTGTACCCGAAGATGTTCTTCCGGGAGAAGCAGGTGATGATCTCGCTGACCACCCCCATCCCGGGGACGATCATGATGTACACCGCCGGGTGGGAGTAGAACCAGAACAGGTGCTGGAACAGGAGCGGGTCGCCGCCGATCGTGGGGTCGAAAATGCCGACCCCGGCCACCCGCTCGACCATCAGCAGGGTCAGCGTGATCGCGACCACCGGGGTGCCGAGCAGCTGGATGAAGCTGGTCGCGTACAGGGCCCAGCAGAACAGGGGCATCCGGCCCCAGGTCATCCCCGGGCACCGCATCTTGTGGATCGTGACCATGATGTTCAGCCCGGTCATGATCGAGCTGAACCCGGTGATGAACACCCCGAACACCCCGGGGGTGACGTTGGTGTGGGAGTACCGCGAGGAGTAGGGCGGGTACAGGGTCCACCCGGTGTCGATCCCGCCGGCGAGCACGGCCCAGACGGCGAACCCGGCCCCGATCATGAACACGTACCAGCTGGCCAGGTTCAGCTTCGGGAACGCCAGGTCCTTCGCCCCGATCATCATCGGGATAAAGAAGTTCCCCATCACCGCGGGGATCGACGGGATGAGGAAGAGGAACAGCATCACCACCCCGTGGGCGGTGAACATGCGGTTGTACTGGTCCTCGGTCAGGATCGCCCCGCTCGGGGAGAGCAGGTTCAGCCGGACCATCCCGGCCGCGATCCCCCCGACCGTGAAGAACAGGGTCAGGGAGACGAGGTACAGGATGCCGATCCGCTTGTGGTCGGTGGTCAGGAGCCACGACCAGACGCTGTAGTTGTTGTTCAGGTAGTTTCGGACCGGGACCGCCGGCTCGGGCGGGGGCGGGGCGGTCCTGGGTTCGTCTGCGATCACGATGCTCATTACGGCTTCCCCCCCGGCGATCCGGACGGCGTGGTCGGCGGCGTGGGCGTGTTCCGCGGGGCCCCGTCGGGGGCCGGGAACCGCTCGTTCGGCGGGATCATCCCGCCCTGCTTCAGCGACCGGATGTACGCGATCACCTTGATCAGGTCGTCTTCCGACACCTGGCTCTCGTAGTTCCCCGGCATGATCGGCTCCCACCCCTCGACCACCTTGGCCCGGGGGTTGAGGATGGACTCGCGGATGTACGACTCGTCGGCGACCACCGTCCCGCCGCCCCTGAGCGGGACGGTCCGGCCGTACAGCCCTTCGAGGCTCGGGGCCCGGGGGTGGAGTTTGGTCCCGGATTCGGCGTTCGGGGAGTGGCAGTCAATGCACTGCAGCTTCCGGAACAGCTGCTGGCCCTCCCAGGCGAGTGACCCGTCGGCCTTCTCCCGGAGGAACCGGTCGAACTCGTCCTGCGGGACGACCTTGATCTTGCCCACCATCAGCGAGTGCCACGTCCCGCAGTATTGGTCGCAGAACACGTGGTACTCGCCGACCTTGGTCGGGTGGTACCAGGTGCTCACGTACCGCCCGGGCAGGACGTCGATCTTCTGCCGGAAGGCCGGGATTCCGAAGTCGTGGATCACGTCCTCGGAGATGAACGTGACCTTCACCGGCCGGTCGACCGGGAGCACCAGGGCCCCGATGTTCGCCCGCTCCTCCTCGGTCATATTCCCGGGGTTGCCCCCGATGATCACCCGCTGGCCCTCGGGGTACTGCGCCTTCCACATCCACTGCTTGCCGATGACCTTGATCTCCGGGGCGTCCTTCGGCGGGTGGACGGCGCTGTCGTAGACCCACGCCCCCCAGACGAAGAAGGTCAGGAAGATCAGGAGCGGGGTCAGAGTCCAGAACAACTCGAGCCGGTGCGACCCGAGGATCCGGGGGGTCGACCCGCTCGCCGCGGTCCGGCGGTATTTGATGCAGCAGAACGCCATCCCGGCGCACACCAGGAGCGTGCCCAGCGCGGTCCACGCGACGATGTACCAGAACAGCGGCTCGAACCGGTCGGCCACCACCGACGCGCGGTCCGCCAGGCCGGGCAACGAATTGTTCACGACACTCCCTCCGCAGGACGGTCCGCCGGGCCGCCCGTCCCCTCACCCCCGGGCCCCGGGCGGTCGGCCGGGGACGGGAGTGGTTTCCGCCGCTCCCGCCGGACGAAGTACGTCACGGCGGCAGCCAGGAGGACGACGGTCAGGATCCCGCCGGCCCGGACCGCCAGCAGGACGTTGAGCGAGTATTTTTGTTCCAGGTGGTCGAACCGGAAACACCGCAGGGCCAGCTTGTCGAGCAGCGACCCCACCTTGCCGTCGGACGCCTCGACCAGTGACATCTTCAGGGTGGTCTTCCCGATGGTGAACCCGGTCTCGGTGTCGTACCGGATCTCCTTGTCGCCGCCGTAGCCGATCCCGTAAAAGTACCGGAACACCTGGCCGTTCGGGCGGAGGACGATGATCCCACTCAGGTGATCGTATTCCTTGTACACCTTGTCGTAGACGTACCGGAACCCGACCGCGTCGGTCAGCCGCCGGATCGATTCCTTCCGGCCGGTCAGGAAGTGCCACCCGGCCTCCGCCCCGGGGCGGCCGTACTCGGCCAGGTAGCTCTTCCGCTTCTCCTGGGCGAGGCCCGGCTGCTCCCGCTCGTCGAAGCTGACGGTGACCACGTTGAACGCCCCGCCGGCCGAGAAGTCCGCCGGCATCTCCCGCATCGCCGCGACCAGCCCGTTGAGCACGTCGGTGCAGTTCATCGGGCAGCGGTAGTACGCGAGGACGAGGACCGTCGGCTTCCCGCCGACACACTCGCCCAGGGTGATGTCCGCCCCGTCCTCGCCGCGGAAGGTGAGGTCGAGCGGGACCTGTTCGCCGAGCTTCTCGTCGATCCGGACGCCGGGGTTGCCGGGCCGGCGGCCCTCGCCCGGGCGGGGCGCGAGTCCGTCGACGGCCGCCGCCGGGGCGGCCAGCCCGAGCACGAGCACCAGGGGTAGGATGAGCCGGGCCACTACTTCTTCTCCGCCGGGGTGTCCTTCTTCGGCCGGGGGTCGGCCTTGGGCGGCTCCTTCTTCTCCGCGGGCGGCTCCTTCGGGAGGGGTGGCTGGACCCCCCGGCCCCCGTTCGACGCGCTCGGCCGCAGGTCCGTCCCGACCGGCTTCGACGGGTTCTTCTGGACCGGCAGGAGGTCCTTGTTCCCGGCCGCGAGCCTCATCGCGTCGGTGATCGGGATGCGGGCGTACTTCTTCTCGGCGTCCGCGTACCCGGCCTTCTGGAGCGCCGGCACCCGGTCCGGGCGGATCTCCTCCCAGTGGATCTCGGGCGAGTTCCCGGTCGGCAGCGGCGGGCGGGCGAAGAACTTGCCGTCCGATTCGAGCCGGCGGAGCGGTTCGAGCCGGGGCTGGTCGACCTCCCGCTGTTGATTCTGCCGCAGCCCCGCCCGCTCGGTCCGCTCCAGCTGGTCGTTGAGCGGGGCCTCGCCCCGGGTGACCGCGTCCGGGTGGGCGAACGGCCCGGGCCGGAGGGCGTCGTCCCGGGTGAAGTAGGCGAACGTCCCGGCGGCGACAAGGATCGCGATCACGAACGTGGCCACGACTGCGAGCGGGATGCCCATGATCGGCTTGACCGCGAACGCGTCCGGCTCGTGTCCGGCCTTGACGGCCTCGGGGTTCACCCCGCCGCCCCCGCCGTGGTTGTCCCCGCCCGCCCCGTAGGCGGCGTCCGCCGGCCACTGGCGACCGGCCCCCGGGTGCTGGTGCCCCCCCGGGCCCGACGGATTAGTGGTGCTCATGGTGGTGCCCCTCCGGCAGCATGTACGTCTCGTTCGTCGGCAGGAGCGGCCGCTTCTTCAGGTGGTTCAGGAAGAACCAGCCCCACAGCCCCCCGATCCCGGCCACCGCCCCCACGTCCATCAGGATGAACAGCGGCGACTCGTGCTCGAACGTCGGCTCGACCCACCACACGACGTCGATCGCGCACACGACCAGCAGGTAGATCGCCATCACCCGCAGCCGGACCGGGTGGAGCTTGATGTCGCGGAACAGGAGCAGGATGAACGGCAGGCCGAAGTGGAACACGATCAGGCCCGCCGACACCCACCACCACCCCGTGTTGTTCGACCGCTTGAGGTAGAACGGGATCTCTTCCGGCAGGTTCCCGATCCAGATGAGCATCATCTGGGAGAACGAGGTGTACGACCAGAACAGGGTGAAGGCCAGCATCAGGCTGCCCATGTCGAGCTGGAACTTCGGCCGCATCACGTCCTTGAACGGCGGGCGGCCGACCAGGAGCAGGAACCCGGCCACGCTGAACGCGAAGCAGGTGAGGAACTGGTTCACGGCGAAGATGACCGGGAACATCGTCGACGCCCAGCCCTCCTGCAGCGACATCACCCACTGGGTCGAGGCGGCGGTGAGCGTGATCGCGTAAACGATCAGCCCCGGGCCGGAGAGGTTCTTCAGCTTCTCCAGGCTCGATTCGACCTTCGCCGGGTCGGTCTCCGCGTCCTGCCCCCACTTGTTCAGGAAGTAGATCATCGTCCCCCAGATCGCGAAGTAGACGACCGAGAGGAGGACAAACATCGGCGGGGAGAGGAAGTTGAGGTTCCCCTCCGCGTGTTCCTTCCGCTCGATCTCGACGGCCTTCTTGACCATCTCCACGGACGCCTTCCGGCGCTCGGCGTACTTCGCCGCCAGCTGCGCGGTCTGGGCGTCCATGGCCTCCCCGGGCCGGGGTTCGGCTGTCGGCGGCGGGCCCGGGATTTCCGTGTGCTCGGGGGCGACCCACCAGTACGGCGAGTGCTCGCCGAGCGTCATGGCGAGGGCGGCGAACGGGACGAACAGGGCGGCCATCAGCGGCAGCGTCCGGGTCGCGGACTCCAGCGACCGCTTGAGGAGCAGGCCCCAGGACGTCTTCGCCAGGTAGTGGATCATCAGGAGGGCCATCCCGCCGACCGGGAGGCTCATCCAGAACGTCCACCCGGCGAGGTACGCCGAGAGGAAGTGCGTCTTGGCCGCCCCCTCGGCGTGTTCGCCCTTGGCCGCGGCGAGGTTGATCCCGCCGGCGACGGCGAACAGGGCAATCCCGACCACGGCGGCCCCGAGCGCGAACCGCTGCGGGCCGGCCCAGTCCGGGTGGCCGGGGTATGCCGGCGGGGCGGTGGGAGCGGTACTCACGGCTGGCGACCCCCGGCGTTGACCTTCTGTTGGATGTCGGGCGGCAGCTTCCCGTACTCGGCCCGCTGGCTCAGCTGCAGTGTCCGGATGTAGGCGATGATCCGCCACCGGTCGGCCGGCGGGACCTGTGCCGCGTGGTCCGGCATCTGCCCGTACCCCTTGGTGATCACTTCAAAGAAGTACCCGACCGGGACTTCCCGGACCGGGATGCTGATGTCCCACTTCCAGTACCCGCGGGAGACCCCGAGCGGGATCTGGGCCGTCTCGTCCGGCTCGTTCGCCTCCACCTTTTCGGTGTGGTACGAGGTCGGCTTCAGAAAGCCCCGCTCCCAGATCTTCCCCTTCCCGTTCCCGAGCGGCCCGTGACAGCCCGCGCAGAACGCGGTGTACCGCTCGGCCCCGCGGCTCAGGTCGGCCCCGGTGATCTCGAACGGGAACTCGGTGACGTAAATCTGGACGTCCGGGTTCGAGTGCGGCTGGCCCGGCCGCGGGTCGAACCGCGGGGCCCCGAACGCCGACTCGCGGTCCTCGGGCGGGGTCGCGGCGGTCACGTCGACCTTGGTCGCCGGCGCGGCCCGCCGCCAGAACCGGGCCCACTCCGCCTGGGTAAGACCGGTGACCAGCGGGTCGGCGTCGAGGTGCTGGCCGCGGTGGACGACGCCCGCCTCCAGGGGCCGGGACGACCGCCCGTCCGCGAAGAAGTCGGCCGGCTCGTACGGCCTGTAGTACGGCTGCTGGGCCATCTTCTGCTGGCAGCCGAGACCGGTGAGCAGTGCGAAATGAAACAGGCAAACGGTCAGGAGCCGTCGCGTCATTGTGCACGTTTCGGGTTTCGGGGCGCGTTCGCCGGAGGTCATTCGAACACCTCCTCGACCGGGGAGGACGGGTTGAGGCCCTGGAGGAAGGCCTTCGCCCGGCCGAGGTCGAACTTCGGGTCGGCGGCTTCGAGGCTCAGGAAGAACCGGTCCCGGGAGGCCCGGTCGAACGTCTTGCTGTTGAACAGCGGGTGGTGCAGCCGGGGCAGCCCGCACAGGGCCATCAGCCCGAACAGCCCGCTCAGCGAGGCCGTGAGGACCATCATCTCGAACGTGATCGGGATGAACGACGGCCAGCTCAGGTACGGCCGCCCGCCGATGTTCAGCGAGTACCCGTAGGAGTTGTCCCAGTACTGCATCAGGAACCCGGCGCAGGCCCCGGTCAGCCCGCCGATGAACATCACCACGCCCATCTCGGACTTCGGGAACCCGAGCGCGTCGGCCGCATCCCCGACCGGGTACGGGGTGTGGGTGTCCATCAGCGTGTAGCCCTCGGCCCGGGCCTTCCGGGTCGCGACGACGAGGGCGTCCGCGTCCGGGAACTCGGCCAGCAGGCCGAACAGCTTCGGCTCGTCGTCGGCCGCGTGGTGGGCCCCCCCGTGGGGGTGCCCGACCGGGGTGGCGGGGGACGGTGTCACGGCGCGTTCTCCATGATCGAGTGCCCGCCGCCCCCGCCCTGCTTCTTGGGCAGGAGCTCCCGCATCTCGGTGATCGAGATCATCGGCAGGTAGCGGAGGAACAGGAAGAACAGGAAGAGGAACAGGCCGAGCGACCCGAACATCGTGGCGTAGTCCCAGATCGTCGGCGAGTACCGGCCCCAGCTGCTCGGGAGCTGGTCGCGGGTCAGGGTGACGACGATCACGTACCGCTCGAACCACATCCCGATCAGGGCCGACAGGCAGATCAGCTCCAGCCAGAACGGGCTCCGCCGGACCCGCTTGGACCAGAGGAACGTGAGCGGGAACGCACAGTTGAAGAAGATCAGGCACCAGTACGACCACCCGTACGGGCCGAACATCCGCTCGATCGTCGTCCCCCACTCGTACAGGCTGTGGCCGTACCACGCCATCCAGAACTCGCTGAAGTACCCGTAGGTGACGAGGAACCCGGTGGCCAGCATCACCTTCCCACAGATGTCCAGGTGGTGGTCGGTGAAGAAGTCTTCCAGGTGGTACCACTTCCGGACCGGGATGGCGAGGGCGACGACCATCGCGAACCCGGAGTAGATCGCCCCGGCCACGAAGAACGGCGGGAAGATGGTCGCGTGCCAGAGCGGGACGATCGCCACGGCGAAGTCGAACGACACGACCGTGTGGACCGAGAGCACCAGCGGGGTGCTCAGCCCGCCGAGCAGCAGGTACACCTTCTCGTACCGCCGCCAGTGGATCGCCGACCCCCGCCAGCCGAGCGACAGCAGCCCGTAGAACACCCGCTGCCACCGCTTCCCGGCCTGGTCCCGGAGGGCGGCCAGGTCGGGGACCAGGCCGATGTACCAGAACACCAGGGAGACGGTGAAGTACGTGGTGACCGCGAACACGTCCCAGGTCAGCGGGCTGCGGAACTGGGGGTACACCCCGGCCACGTTCGGGAGCGGGTACAGCCAGTAGAAGAACCACGGCCGGCCCATGTGGAGCAGCGGGAACAGCCCGGCGCACATGACCGCGAAGATGGTCATCGCCTCGCTGAACCGGTTGATACTCGTCCGCCACTTCTGGTGGAGGAGCAGGAGGATCGCCGAGATCAGGGTCCCGGCGTGGCCGATCCCGATCCACCACACGAAGTTGATGATCGCGAAGCCCCAGGCGGTCGGGACGTTGATGCCCCAGATCCCGACGCCCATGTAGAACAGCCAGCAGACGGACACGGCGAGGACCTGGAGCAGGGCGAACCCGGCCAGGAACCCGATCCACCAGCCCCGCGGGTGCCGCCCGTTGAGCACCACCGACCCGATCGCGTCCCCGACGGACACGAGGTCGTGCTTGTGCTCGACCAGCGGGTGCATCTCGGGCTCGAGCGGCAGGTCGCTCCGGCCCGGGCGGTGCCCGCCCGCGGCGGGTGGGTGTTCGGCGATCGACACGTCAGGCCCCCTTCGGCATCTCGGGGTTCGGGTTCCGCAGGGACGCCAGGTAGCTCGTCCGCGGCATGGTGTTCAACTCGGCCAGGAGGCCGTAGTTCGCGGGCTCGGCCTTCCACTGTCCGACCGCACTGGTCTTGTCTTCCAGGTCCCCGAACATGATCGCCCCGGACGGGCAGGCGGCCTGGCACGCGGTCCGGACCTCCCCGTCCCGGATCGGCCGGTGCTCCCGCTCGGCCACGATCTCCGCGTACCGGAGCCGCTGGACGCAGTACGTGCACTTCTCCATCACCCCCCGGCTCCGGACCGACACGTCCGGGTTGCGGCCGAGCTTGATGCTCTCGGTCGCCCAGTCCTGGAAGGTGAGGAAGTTGAACCGGCGGACCTTGTACGGGCAGTTGTTCGAGCAGTACCGGGTGCCGACGCACCGGTTGTACGCCATGTCGTTGAGCCCGTCGGCCGTGTGGGCCGTCGCCCCGACCGGGCAGACGATCTCGCACGGCGCCTTCTCGCACTGCTGGCACGGGACCGGCTGGAAGTACGTCTGGGTGGCGTCCGGGCTGTCCGGCGTCCCCTCGTAGTACCGGTCGATCCGGATCCAGTACATGTCGTGCCCGCGGGTGACCTCGTACTTGCCCACCACCGGCGTGTTGTTCTCGCTCTGGCAGGCGACCACGCAGGCGTTGCACCCGGTGCAGGCCGACAGGTCGATCGCCATCCCCCACCGCCGGGCCTTGATCTTGGCGTCCGGGTAGAGGGCGTCGTTCGGATGGTACATGGTCAGCGGGAGGAGCCGGCGGTCGTGCTCTTCCCCGTGCTCGTGGTCGTCCTTGCCCTTCTCGTCGTGCTTGTGCTCGTGCGGCTCGCCGTAGGTCGTCCCCTTGCGGAACTGGGCCCCGGAGGCGTCGTCCGGCTTCTCGGGCGGGCCGGGGACGTTGTGGCTGATCGGGTCCGCCTCGCCGGCGGCCGTCGGCGGGATCTTGCCGAACCACGGGTTCTTCTGGTAGTCGGCAACCGTCCCCCGGCGGACCGGGGCCCGGTCAATAATGTGCCCGTCGAGCGGGTCCTTCTGGGTCATGACCCAGTTCGCCTGGACGCAGGCGAGGAAGTACGTGTCTTTCGTCCGGACGACCTTCAGCCCGTTTCCGAACCAGAGGGCGTCGGAGGTCCGGAGATCGTAGGCGTTGAACCCGCGGGCGGGCTCCCCGGCCGCGTTCAACTCGGTCGGGGTGTTGCCGACCCGGCCGGCCCGCTTCCGGCCATACCCGAGGTGGACCGTCACCGCCGCGTCCGGGTGGCCGGGCAGGATCCACACCGGGGCCTTGATCGTCCGCCCCTTGTAGGTGAGGGTGAGGATGCTGACCTCGGTCCGGCCCCGCTCGCCGGCAGTCCAGCGGTACTCCTTCTCGACCGCGAGCTTCTTCGCGGTGGCCGGGCTGACGAACGCGGCGTTATCCCAGCTCAGCTTGGTCAGCGGCCGGGGCAGTTCCTGGAGCCACCCGTTGTTCGCGTACCGGCCGTCGAAGAGGGCCGGGTCCGGGCGGAAGTTGATCTCGTACTCGTCGCCGGCCGGGGCCGGCGAGGGGGCCGCGCCGGCCGCCCAGCCGGGGGCGAGGGCGGGGGCCTTTGCCTCCCGGGCCGGGGCGCTGCCGCGGATCACCCCCGACCGCACCGCCTCCTGCCAGAACACCTCGAACTCGCCGGTCTGTTTGGAGTCGGTGAACCACTTCCGCCAGTACGCCCGGACGACCTCGCGGCCCTCGCGGACGGGGGCGTTGGTCACGTCGGCGAGCAGTTCGATCGCCGACTTCCCGGCGTACAGCGGGGCGATGAGCGGCTGCTGGATCGCGGCCGTTCCGTCGAACCCGCGGCCGTCGCCCCAGGCTTCGAGGTAGTGGGCCTCGTTCACGTGCCACTCGAACAGGGCGGCCGTCTCGTCCTGGTGGCTGCCGAGGTGGAACCGGAAGAAGTCCTTCTTCTTTTCCTTCGCCTTCTTCACAGCCTCCTGCAGGGTCTCCGCGAATTTCAAGTCCGCCGGGGCGGTGTACGCCGGGTTCGTCCCGCCGAGGACGAGGAGCGCGTCGACCTTCTCGTCCGCGATCTCCTTCGTAAGCGTGGCGAGGTCGACCATCTTCCCGTCCGGCCGGGCCTCGACCGGGCCCGAGAGGAAGACCGTCTGGCCGATGTTCCCGAGGGAATTGTTGATCGCGTGGGCGACGGCGTGGACGCCGGGCGGCTGGTGCTCGCCGGCCACCACGACACAGGTGCCCTTACCCTTGTGCGCCAGGAGGTCCTTGGCGAGCGGGTCGAGCCACTTCTGGGCCGCGTCCGGCAGGGCGCCGGGGGCCGGGGCGCCCTCCACACCGAGTTTCGCGGCGAGCGCCCGGGCGAACGCCTCGACCTGCCCGGCGAGGAGCGGCAGCCGGTGGTCGGCGACCGAGCCCGTCGTGCTCGGCATGCACTCGACCACGTAAAGCCGGCTCATCTTCTCGGGCGTTGTGTACTCTTTCTCTTGCCCCGCCGGGATGTGCTGCCGGACCCGCCGCCGGGTGGCGAAATCGCGACAGTACCGGACGTGCCCGGGGCCGGCCCCGAGGAAGTCGGCGTCGAGCGAGACGACGACGTCGGCCTTGGCGAAGTCGTAGGTAACCGTCAACTCGCGGCCGAACGCCTTCCGGCTGCCGTCGCGGACGGTGTCGAGCCCGCACGGCTCGAACTGCGTCCACCGGGCCTCGGGGAAGTCGGCCAGCAGCGCGCCGATGCGGTCGGCCAGGGTCGTGTCCCGGGCGACCACCCCGGTCAGGAGGCGGAGCCGGACACCCCGCTTCGGCTGCCCGCGGTCGTCGAACAGCGTCCGCCGAATCGCCCGGGTGACTTCCTCGTAGGGGACCGGCGTGCCGCTCTTGGTCGCGTCCTTCGAGCGGTCCGGGTCGTACAGGTCGAGGAGGCTCGCCTGCTCGATCGGGCCGGTCCCGCCGAGGCTGGCCGGGTGGTCGGGGTTGCCCTCGATCTTGGTCGGCCGGCCCTCGTTGCTCCGGACCAGGACGCCGGTCACGTACCCGCCGACCGGGACGGCGGAGGCGAAGTAGAGCGGGACGCCGGGCGTCATCTGCTCCGGCTGGCGGGTGTAGGGAACGATCTTCCGCTGCGGGGCCGGCCGCGGGGAACACCCGACGGCCCCGGCGAGGGCGAGCGACGCGCCCATGACGGTGAGGAAGTTCCGGCGGCTGACCGGGTCGGTCCACTCGGCCGCGTCCTCCGGGAACTCGTCCGCCATGGCCTCCCGGAACGCCGGGCTGTCCATGTACTCTTCCAGCCCGCGCCACAACTGCGGCGGGGTGGCGGAGGGCGGCGTGGCGTCCGTGGTGTCGGGCTTCATCGTGACCTCACAAGCTGCCGGCGATCAGTCCCGTATCTTGTAGTTGCTGACCCGCGGTGGGCGGTGCCCACCCTACAGAATCAGCGGTGGCACATCGAGCAGCCGGTCATGGTGACGGCGTCGCGGACCCCGTACAGGTCTTTCAGTACCGGCCCGAGCTCGCCCTGGGTCTTCGGCCGCGGCTTGCCGACCAGATCCCCGACCCACTTCGAGTCGACGAGCTTGCCGTTCGAGTCCGCCACCTGCCCCCAGTTCGGCAGGTCTTCCCGCCGCCACACCTGGTCCTTCCCGTCCACCTGCTTCCCGGGAGCCCAGGTCATGCTGAACACCTCGGACTTCGGCCGCAGGTTCTCCTGCGGGTTGCGGTGACAGCTGATGCACCACTCCATCAACAGGGTCTTGCTCTGGAAGGTCAGGTTCATCTGGTCGATGTTCCCATGGCACGACTGGCAGCCGACCCCCTTGGCCACGTGGATCGAGTGGTTGAAGTAGGCGTAGTGCGGGACGTTGTGGACCCGGTTCCAGACGACCGGCTTGTCCTCCCGGTAGCTCTTCCGCACGGGCTCGAGCAGGTCGGCACTGGTCCACATCTGCATGTGGCAGTTCATGCAGGTCTTGGTCGGCGGGACGTTCGCGAAGTGCGAGTCCTCGACCGTGGTGTGGCAGTACAGGCAGTGGATGCCGAGCTGGCCGACGTGGTGGGCGTGGCTGAACGCGACCGGCTGGGGGACGACCTCGTCCACCCCGGTGGCGTACGACGAGCGGTAGAACGCGGCCAGCCCGACCCCGGTCGCCCCGAACATCATCGGGAGGCCGAGGACGAGGAGGCGGGCGAGCGGGTTCACGCCCTTCGGGAAAATCTGGGGCATCCACGGCCTCCGGAGTAGGCGGCCCGGCCCGGGTTCACGGGCGGGGCGCGGCCTCGAGCCTCTGTCGCTGCGGCCCGGGGGTCACCAGGGGGTAAAGCCCCACTGGACGAAGTTCAGGGCAAAGTAGACCGCGGTAATTACCGACAGGCTGAACGCACAGATCCCGGTCCCGGCGAGGGCCAGGTTCTCGCCCCGCAGCCCGCCCCGGTTGCCGATGGCGAGCGACACGAGCCCGAGGACCAGCCCGGTCGACGCGAGCAACCCGCCGAACGGCTTCCACCAGAACACGACCATGGAGAAGAAGCCGAGCGCCACCGAGGCCACCGCGATCCCGCGGATCGGGGCGGTGTACGCGGGCCGGTCGGTGTCGGGGGGCAGAGGCGCGGGGTCCATGTGTACCCTTCTCAACCCTTCGCGGGCGTGGGCCGGGGGGGGCGGGCCACGAGTGACAGCCCAGTGTCAGTGCGGCCGGCCGGGGCGCCCGTCGGCCCCGCCCCGTGGTGAAACGCAAAGTCGGAGTTTAGTCAGGTACCCCCCGACGGCAACTTCTTTTTTTGAGAATCGCTGCCACCGGGACGCCGACCCCCTTCCAACCACAAACCGAGGGCGGCGAACGGGGATAACAAGGCTTTTTGAAGAGGAATAGCGGGCCTTCCCGGCCGTGAGAAATACCCCTTCGGGGACGTCCCACGGGTGAGAATCCGCGACCCTCCGCCCCGGGCGGCTTGAGAACTTGCTCCCACATCTCTTGGCGCCCGTCTGGCATCCCTCACAGAACAGCCATATTATAACTATCGCACTTTTAGCGTCTCTTGTTCTAACGGATATGATCGAACCGTCAGTGTCCACCGAAGCGGGTCGGTTCAGCCGGTCTCACTCATCCGGGGGTCGAACGCGATGTGCCAAGACACCAGCCTGGAAACCGACCTCGACGGCATCCGCCAGCTCGATGCACTCCGAAATCGAGGCCGGTCGATGCAAGAGAACGGGCTCAAAGGCCTGACCTTGGAGACGGCGGACAAGGCGGTTCCTCATCAGCGACGCCAACGAGAAGTTGATCCGCCGCTGCGCGGCCGTGGTCGCGAACATTCCCCCCCGGGGCGCCAGCGCGGACGTCGGGACCGCGTACGAGGACGCCGATGGCATGGCGATCATGGAATGGGACCTCATGGACAACCTGATGCTCGAAGGCGGGGTCCGCGCGAGCGGTGGTCAACTCGTGGCCGAGGGGGCTCCGGCCGGGGAGATGTTTACTCATCTCAGCGTCTTTGAAACCTGCGTGCGCAGGCTGAGCGAAATCCTGCTCCGCCCGTCCCGGGACCGGTTAAGCCCACCCCCAACGCGGCCGGACGGCTTCGGCAGCCGGCGGCGCGATCAGGTCCTCCCCGATTCGACCGGGCATAATCGGTCGGGGGCGGGCGGGGTGATATTGGAGTCCCGAAGGGGCCGTCTGCCCGTGGCACCGGTCTCCAGACCGGTGCCGGTACACCGGTCGGCAAGCCGATGCCACGAGAGAAGAGCCTCCGAGAGGGGAACAGGGTTCTTTGGGCGCAACCGGTTCCCGGACTGGGGTGCCTCCACCGATCTGGAGACCGGTGCCACGAGAAGAAAAGAGCCATCCGCTCGCGAGCTCGACCGGGAACACCCTATTCGACCAGCCGGGTGGGACACCCCGCGTACTTGCGGTCCGGCTGCAACCGCTCGTGCTTCATGACCACGCTGTTCGCGGCGACGTGCGCGCCGTCCCCGATGTCGGCCCCGTAGAGCAGGACCGCGGCGTTCCCCACGGTCGCGCCGGCGCCGATCTTCACGCGGTCGATCTTGAGCACCCGGTCCTCGAACGTGTGGGCCTGGAACAGCGGGCTCACGGTCGCCCCGTCCCCGACCTCCAGCATGTCCGGATCGACGGCGAAGGCGAGGGCGTCCCCGCCAAGGACCACGCCCCGGCCGACCTTCACCCCGAGCGCCCGGAAGTACCAGTTCAACCAGACCGTCCCTTCCAGCAGGGACAGCGGGCCGAGCGAGTAGTAGTGAAACGCGGTGTAGTTGAAGTCCCAGCGGCTGCACCAGCACGACCAGAGCGGGTGCGTCGCGGGCCGGACCCGGCCGAGGAGGACCCACTTAAGACCAAGCCCGAGAAGGCACAGGGCGGCAAGGAAACCGAAGTCCAGGGCCGGGACCACTGCCAGAACGAGGACCGGGAGCGAGACCGCCGATTCGGCCAGCCCCAGCAACTCGAACCACCCGAGGACGAGGAGCATCGGGGCGACGGGCATGGTGAACCGAAGCAATTCCCAGACGACGCGGTTGCTATACCGCACCCACGACGGCTCGTGCGTGAGGCCCGGGTCGGCTTCCACAACCTCGCGCTTCGGCAGCTCGAACGAGGGGTGACCGAACCACGACGTCCCGGGCAGGACGGGCGTCTCGTCCGCAACCGTACAGACCCCGAGCAGGACCCCGTCGGGGATTGTTCGGCCGGCCGGAATGACGGCGTAGTTGCCCAGGAACACCCCGTCCCCGAGTCTGGTCCGGGCGAGGGTCACGGTCCCGCGGTGGACCACCGGGGCGGCGAGGTAGATGCCGTCGGCGAAGAACGTCCCGGCGCCGATCTCGACGAGTTCGGGGACGGTGTCGAAGATCGTGCTGAGTTCAGTGTTCCGGCCGACCTTCATCCCCGCCCCCCGCAGCCACACCCGCCAGAGCAGGGTCCCGTTGAGCCAGTCACTCGCCGAGTCCAGGATGCCCGTCTTCAACCAGACCCGGACGTAGGCCGGGCTCCACCGGCTGATGACCCCCTCCGGAATCCGGCCCAGGGCCCGCATCGACAAGCATTGCGACACCAGTGTCAGGGGGACGACGAGGCTGACGAGCGCGACCGAGAGGAAGAAATCCCCCGCGTCCAGCATCGGGTGGAGGAGCCACTCGACCGCCACCGCGGCGTCGACCCCCTGGGCCCAGGCGAACGCGAAAGCGATGGCGGCCAGCGACAGGGCCGCGGAGACCCGGAGGGCAGTCTGCCCCAGAAGGAGCGCGACGCCGTGCCACACCGGCGATAGTTCCCGGCTCCCGCCAGGGACGGCCGGTGCCGGTGGCGCGTCGCCGACCGGGACGGCCGGGACGCCCGCCCAGCGTTCGCCCCGCGGGACCGTATTCCCGGCGGGCAGAAGCGACAGGGCAGTGAGGTAGCCCTCGGGCTCCAGCCGGGTGCCCGGCGCGAGACTCGCCCGGGCCTCGACAGTGCTCCGGTCCCCGAGGACGATCGGCCCGACCACGACCTGGCCGTCTTCGAGGTCGACCAGCCGGAGGGCCGCATCCCGGCCGATGGTCACGTCATCGCCGATGTCGAGCAGGTCCCACCCGCCGTGGTAGAGGTTCACCCCGCGGTGGATGTGAACCCGCTTCCCGATCCGGGCCCCCAGGGCGCGCAGCACCACGTGCAGGAAGACCGTCCCCTCCAGTGCCCGCCACGGCACCAGCCTGGCGGCCTGGTGGACGACCCAGTTCCGGACGTAGAAGGCACCCCAGACCGGCTCGCGCCCGGGCCGATACCGGCCGATCAGGGTCTTCTTGAGAAGGACGAGAAACCCCACCGCCCCGACGGAGTAGACGGCCGCCCCAGCGGCGTACAGGAGAGGGGTGGCCAAGAGGAACGGACCGAGGCCCAGACTCAGCGTCAGGTCCGGAACAATGTGGAATACCAACAGGTACAGGACCGGCCCCCCGACGACGAGCCCGAGGAGGAGCCAGGCGGTCTGGACGAGGGTGGCAAAGAACGGGTTATTCGCCCGCCCCCGCGGCGTCCCGCGGGCGGTCTGCCGGTCGACCGCCGCCCGGGCCCGATCCGCCAGCGCGGCCGCCGTCCGGGCCTCGTATACGTCGCGGACGGCGAGCGCGGCGGTCGCGGGGTCGTCGCGGAGCAGTGAGATCAACACCGCGGCCCGGAGCGAATCGCCGCCGAGATCGGTGAAAAAATCGTGCTCGACCGAGACCCGGTCCCGCAGGCCCAGAGCCTTCCCGACGGCCCCGGCCACCTTCGTTTCGAGCGCGTCCCGCGGGCCGACCACCTGCCCCGTCGGTTCGGCCTCGTGGACCTGTTCCAGCGCGGGGAGAGCCCGCCGGTTCAGCTTCCCGCCGACCGTCGTGGGCAGGCGGTCGAGTACCCCGAAGTGACTCGGCACCATGTACTCGGGAAGGAGCAGGCGGAGCGCCCGCCGGAGGTCGTCGGCGTGCGGCGGGTTTCCGGCGTCTGTCGGGACGATGAACGCGATGATCTGCTGTGCCGGCCCGTCCCCCTGGACGCGGCACGCGGCGACCCGCACCCCCGGGCACTCCGCGAGCCGGGCCTCGATCGCCTCCAGCTCGATCCGGTAGCCGCGGACCTTGACCTGGGTGTCGATCCGGCCGTGGCAGAAGAAGTTGCCCGCGGCGTCCCGGTGGACCAGGTCGCCGGTCCGGTAGATCCGGCCGAGCCGGGGGTGGGCGGGGAACTTCCGGGCGGTCATCGCCGGGTCGTTCATGTACCCGCGGGCCAGCCCGACCCCGCCCAGGCAGAGTTCGCCCGTCTGCCCGACCGCAACCTCTTCGAGCTGATCGTTCAGGACCCACGCCCTCAGGCCGGGGAGCGGCCGGCCGATCGTGATCGGGTCGCCGGGGCCGATCACCGCCCGCAGCGCGACGACCGAGCATTCGGTCGGGCCGTAGTCGTTCACCAGACACCGGCCCGCCCCCCACCGGTCGGCGACGTCCTGGGGGAGCGGTTCGCCCCCGACGTGGACCCGCCGGAGGGCCGGTAGTTCGCGCCCGGGGTTATCGCACCCCGTGGCCCGCAGGAGCGTCGGGGGGGGAACGAAGATGGTGATCCGCTCGGCCCGCAGCCAGGGAATCAGGTCGGGCCCGAGCCGGGTCGTCTCGTCGTCCATGACGACGAGGGTCGCCCCGGCCGCGAGCGGGACCATGATTTCTTCGACCGACGAGTCGTACGCGCACGACGAGCTCTGCCCGACCCGGTCGTCGGGGCGGACCGGGTATTCGGCCAGCTCCCCCCGGACGAGGTTCGCGATGCTCCCGTGCTCGATCATCACCCCCTTCGGCCGGCCGGTCGTGCCCGACGTGTAGATCACGTACGCCAGGCTTCGCGGCGTGAGCCACTCGGCCGGGGCCGGCGGCTCAACGGGACCATCGGCCGGGGGGGTCCATCCGCCCACGTCGAGCACACACTCCAGTTCCGGGTCGCCTCTGCGGGCCCGCGCTGCGCCTGCGGAGTCGGTCAGCAAGGCGACGGGGCGGGAGTCGTCGAGAATGTTGCGGACCTGTACGTCCGGGAAGGTCGGGTCGATGCAAACGTACGCGCCGCCCGCCTTCAACACCGCCAGCTGCGCGAGGTAGATGTGTTCGGTGGTCCGCGGAAGGAGGATCGCGACCACGCACTCCCCCACCACGAACTCGCGGAAGTAATTCGCGAGGGCGTCGGACCGCCGGTCGAGTTCGGCGTAGGTGATCGTGCGCCGGACCGGGCAGGCGGACGAAGGAGGCGTCTCGATCGCGATGTTCCCAGGCCACCGGCGGGCAGCCCGGGCGAAGAAATCGTGGAGCAGCCTCGGCTCTTCTTCCATTTCCGGCTCGCGCGGGGTGGGCGTGCTGGAGGGGTAGGAGGAAAAGACGGAGTGGGGCATGGAAAAGTCACCTACAAACAAATCGGTCGTCGAGATTATGCCACATCCGCGGGTTACGCGGCCGGTCGGGAGACCCGAGACGGGTCCTGGCCCATTCGTGGCGTGGCAACAGACGTCAGTCCGGCCCTCATTTTGGCCGGCGGCGCCGAATCACGCGATCCGGGCGGAGGGGAGGCCTGCTGTATCAACCCCTAACCGGGCCGATAGTTCCGTCGGCCTAGTTGGAGTTTCCCGATCGGAGGGATATCTGGCGGGTCATCTCATCTGTTCTGAATTTCTCAATCGTTCATCTTACGGAAAGAGGGCGAAAAAGTGTCGGTTGTCTGGAAGGAGAGCCCTCGGACAGCAAGTGATGCATGAGATGCGGGAGCGATCTCTGGCCCGGACCGAATAGCCGCCAGGATCCGGGTCGAAATTGCTCCTGGATCTTCTGTACCCTCTATACCGGTCGGGCGGATGACACGAGGTGGTAGGAATGGGCAAAATGGGCTGTATGGCAAAGGCACCGAAGGTGTGCCCGTCAGGATCAGGCATTCAACAACCGACGCTTTTCCTACCCCGGACACTCACCGGCTATCACTTCCGATCACATCGCCTCCGATAGGCCCACTCTGCTGATGCTGTGTCCCGCCGCACGTCTTATCGCGTCTCCAGCCGGACAGTCATTACCCACCAGGGGGTATTCCCGACGTCGTAAGTGGCCGACCGCGCCAGTGTACCCGTCGCGGCATCGACACGGTACGCGGCCAGTTTTCCGGACGATTCACCAGCTGCGTAGAGGAACCGTCCTTCAGGGTCGAGGTCGAACGACCGCGGGGTCTTCTCCGTCGGGGTCTGCCCGATCGGCGCGAGCTTCCCGGCCGCATCGACCTTGAAGCCGGCGATGCTGTCGTGCCCGCGGTTCGCGACGTAGAGGTATTTCCCGGTCGGGTGCATGCGGATCTCGGCACAGGCGTTCGGCTGCTTGAAATCGGCCGGCAGCGTCGGGAGGGTCTGGAGCGGCGCCAGCGTGCCGGCCTTCGGGTCGAGCTGGTAGGCGGTAACGCTGCCGCCCTGCTCGTTGTCGACGTAGGCGATGTCCTTCAGCGGGTGGAAGACGATGTGCCTCGGACCGGTGTGATCGGGTGTGGTCAAGCGGGTCACCGATGCCGGCGTCAGCCCGCCGGTCTTAGGGTCGAAGCCGAACTGAAAGATCGCGTTCGGCCCGGTATGCGGTACAAACGCGAACCGGTTCGACCGGTCGAGCAGAATGGCGTGAGCCTTCTCCGCCGTCGGGCGGGTGTGCAATGGCTTCTCACCCAGGAAACCGTCCTTGCCGATGGCGTGGACCGTCACCTGCCCCGCGACGTAGTACGCGCACAGCAGGAACTGGCCCTCCTTGTCGGTGGAGATGTGGGCGGGGTCGGCGCCCGCATCGATCGTGTTCAGGGGTGTGAGCTTGCCGGACACCGAGTCGATCCGGAAGGCGGCCAGCTTGCCCTCCGCGCGGAGTGAGGCGAAGAGGAACCGCCGCCCCGGGTCGGTGACCAGGGCGGCGGGCTCGCCGTCGCAGGCCGCGTCCGCGATGTGGGTGAGCTTGCCGTCGGTAGAGTCTGCCCGGTAGACGGCGATCTTCTTGTCTTTCGCCAGCGACAAGTACAGAAATGTATCGGCGCGGGCTGGGGAGACGGTCAACAGGGCCACCGCCAGCACGAGAAGGCATTTCATCGGATGGCTCGGATCATACTTGGACACGGAGACGGGTCCGGTGGGTCGGGTCTTCAGCCTGAAGGGCTGAGAGCCCTGAGCCCCGGGCAACGCCCGGGGTCAGAAGGCCCACGGTTCCTACAAGGCTCCACCGCGGATATCGACTCGACCCCCCGATCACGAGCCCGGGGCCGGCACCAGCTCGAAGTGCAGCTTCCGGGGCTTGGCGGCCTCACGGATCTTCGCGTCCGCGGCTTCCACCTTCTTGGTCAGTGCGGCCAGATCGTCCTTCAGCTTGGGGTCGGCGTTCGGGGCGTGGGCTTTAGCAGACAGCCCACGCCAGGTTCCGACCACCGCCTCCTTGGCGGCCACCGCGTTGAGTACCGCCTGGGACTGGGCCGCGATCGGGTTCACCATCTTGGTCTTCGGGGTCGGCGGCAGGGCGGTCAGGTTTACCCCCGCGGCCAGCTCTTTCGCGGACAGCCGGGCACACACCACGCCGTCCACCTTCAGCAGGTAGTCCACGTCCTTGAGCCCGACCGCCTTCAGGGTGTACTGGCTCAGGGCCAGCACGTCCGGGGCCAGGGGGAGCACGGCCCGGGCGTCGTCCGGAATCGGGAACGGCAGGCTCTCGTCGAGCCGGTCGAAGGCCAATTTGTGATCCTCGGCCTTCGCATCGGTCACCTCGCACCCCTTCGCCTCGACAACCTTCCCCGCCGCGTCGACCGTCACGGCACTGACGAACCCGTCGGCCCCCAGCGCCTTGAGCAGCGCGGCGGCCATCATCAGCTGGCCGGTCGGGCCGGGGTGGACCGCGTCGCCGTGCATCGACACGGGCTTGTCCGGGGTCTTGTCCTGGACCGCCAGGAACTCCCGCAGGTGTTCGACCCCTGCGACCGAGTTGTCCGCGGCCAGCCCGCGCACGGCCCCGATCACGTTGGCCAGATTCTCCCGCTGCTTGTTCTTACCCCAGACGTCGAGGAGGGCGTGGAACTGGTCGGCGTAGGGGATCTTCTCCTTCGCGGAGAACTCCTTGAGGGCGGTCGCGTACTCGTCGAGTCGCTGGTTCCGCCCGCCGAGCTTGGCCGAGACGGTGCCGTCGTTCACCGGACTGGCCGCCAGGATCACCGGCCGGGCCTTGATCCCGCGGATGCGGCCGACCATCATGCCCATGTTCGCGACGAACTTGTCGGTCGGGGTGCCGCCGCTGTCGTTCATCCCGAGCTCGATCGACACGACGGTCGGGTGCCAGGCGGCGATGTCGTAGTCGAACCGGGCCAGGGTGGTCGGGATGGTGTGTCCGCCGACCCCGGAGTTGCGGAACGCGAACTCGAGCTTCGGATACCGGGCGTAGCAGAACGCCTCGAAGTAGTTCGAGTGCAGGTGCTGGGCGGTGATGCTGTCCCCGGCCATCACCCAGACGTCACCGTCCTTGAGGGGGAACCGGGCGGACGGGTCGGCCGCCGGGGCGGGCACGGCCAGGAGCCCGAGGGATAGTAGGGTCAGGAGACTGGCACGGCGCACGGGTCGATCTCCGGGAGAGGCGAACGGAAAGAGGTCCGGCAGACCCAGATCGTACCCGTGCGCCGCGGCGAGAGCCAGCACCTATCGGGCGACCGCCCGCGCCGATAAAGTAAGGGGCTGTGCCACCGACTCGTGGGAACCCGACTATGACCCGCGCATCCTGGGCGATCGTCGCCTTGCTCTTTACCTCTTGCGGCGAAGCCAGCCCCGGCGGCGAAGCTAGGCCCGTCAGCGAAGCCGGCTCCGGCGGCCCGGCCGCCGACCGGCCCGGGTCTGACTGGCCGACCTTCCTCGGCCCGACGCGGGATAACGTCTCGGCCGAGAAGGGCGTTCTCACCCCGTGGCCGAAAGAGGGGCTGCGGAAGGTGTGGGACTGCCAGCTCGGGATCGGGTACGCCCCGCCCGTCGTCGTCGGCGGGAAGCTGTTCCACTTCGACCGGTTCGGCGACAGCTGCCGACTCACCTGCCGCGACGCCGCCTCCGGGAAGCCGGCGTGGCAGTTCGAGTACCCCACCGTCTACGAGGACTTCTACAACTACGACCCGGGCCCACGGGCCTGCCCGGTGGTGGACGGCGACCGGGTGTACATCTACGGCCCCGAGGGCATGCTCCACTGTCTCCGGGTCGAGGACGGGAAGGAAGTCTGGAAGCTCGACACCCGGGCCAAGTACCATTTCCACCAGAACTTCTTCGGGGTCGGCAGTACCCCCGTGGTCGACGGCGACCTGCTGATCATCGCCGTCGGCGGAAGCGCGAAGGGGCCGCGGCCGGTCGACCTCCGGGACGCGAAACCGGACGGGACCGCGATCGTCGGGCTCGACAAGAAGACCGGGGAAGTGAAGTACGCCGCCGGGAACGAGCTCGCGAGCTACTCCAGCCCGGTCGTCCGGACGATTAACGGGAAGAAGACGGGGCTGTACTTCGCCCGCGGCGGGCTGATCGGCTTCGACCCGCAGACCGGGGCAACCGGGTTCCACTTCAAGTGGCGGGCGAAGACCGAGGAGAGCGTGAACGCGGCGAACCCCGTTGTGGTCGGGGACAAGATCCTCCTGAGCGAGTGCTACGGCCCAGGGGCGGTACTCCTGGACGTCAAGTCTGGAACGCCGAAGACGGTGTGGACCGACGACGACAAGGACAAATCCGACAAGGCGCTGATGTGCCACTGGAACACGCCGGTCCACCACGCCGGGTTCGTGTACGGGTGCAGCGGCCGCCACGACAACGAGGCCGACCTCCGGTGCGTCGAACTCGCGACCGGCGATGTGAAGTGGAAACAGCGGCGGACGTACCGGTGTTCGCTGCTGATGACGGACGGCCACTTTGTGAGCCTGTCGGAGTATGGCGAGCTGGCCCTACTGAAAGTCAACCCGGAGAGGTACGAGGAGGTTTCGAAATATTCGGTGCCGGATCTGACGTACCCGTGCTGGGCTCCCCCGGTCCTCAGCCGGGGGCTGCTGTACGTCCGCGGGAAGGGCCGGCTGGTGTGCCTGGAACTAATCGCGAGGAGGTAGGGCCGGCTGTACCGGCCGCCGCCACGTCCGGTCTCACGGCCGTACCAGCCACTTGCGGGCGCCAGTTTCCCAATTGCCCGACCGCCTTTCGTACCGGACCGGGCAAGCTGGTAACTTTCGTACCGGTCTGGACAAGTTCGTAACTTGCCCCACATCTCGTCCCCGGAAAGCGCCCGGGCCGGTCGGTTGCAACGACAAGCCATTTTCTGGTTTGCCGCTACCAGCTACCTCCCGGGCACAACCACCGGGGCGTAAGCCGGGTGCGGCACCGACTTCAACTCCGGCGCCCTTGCCCGAACGCCGGTTTGCCGCTCCACCCAGTTCCGGGCGTCGGCCACGGTGACCCCGGTGGCGGCGAGGTAGACCACGAACGCGACCGCCCCGACGAGCAGGGCGACTGTAACCCCTTTTGACATGACAGGAACTCCCGGCGAGATCCGGGGCGACGCCGAAAGCGTAGCACACGCGGACCGGGTCTGCGGCCCGTCACCGTCCCTGCCGGGCCCGCGCGATGAGCGGCCCTTTCACCGGGTCGGGGAGGAACTTCGTCAGGTCCCCGCCGAGCGCGGCGATCTGCCGCAGGAGCGAACTGCTGACGTGCGAGAACTCCTCCTTCGCCATCAGGAACACCGTCTCGATCCCGGGGTCGAGGTTCAGGTTCATCAGCGACATGGTGAACTCGTACTCCATGTCGCTCAGGGTCCGCAGCCCGCGGAGCATGACCGCCGCCCCGAGCCCGCGGACGAACTGGACCGCCAGCCCGGTGAACGGCTTCACCTCCACGTTCCCGAACTCCTGGGTCACCGCCTCCAGCAGCTGGACCCGCTCTTCGATACTGAACAGCGTGGTCTTGTCCGGGTTGATGCCGACCCCGACGATGAGCCGGTCGAACAGCTGACTCCCCCGCTGGATGATGTCCAGGTGGCCGAGGTGGACCGGGTCGAAGGTCCCGGTGTACACCGCCAGGCGGGGGTTGAGGCGTCGGTCCGGCATTGAGTCGTCTCCCGTTCCCGAACGCCCGGCGGCAGCGCCCGGGCGCTACGACTTTACGACATCCAGGAACCGGTCCAGTTCCTCTTCCGCGTTGTACGCGTGCGGGCTGACCCGGACCCGACCGGCCCGGTTGTTCACGATGATCCCCGCCTCCCGGCACCGCTTCATGATCGTGTCCGGCGGCGTCCCGGGCTTCGCGAGCGATACGATCCCGGACTTCTCCCCGGGGGCGCGGCTGCTGAACACTTCCAGCCCCGCGGCCGCGGCCCGGTCGCACAGGTAATCGGTCAGGGCCAGCACCCGGCGTTCGACGTTTTCGATCCCCGCGGCGAGGAGCAGATCCAGGCTCGCCCCGAGAGCTGCGATTCCCGGCACGTTATACGCCCCGCCTTCCCACCGGCCGGCGTGCGGTTTGAGGGTAAAGTCGATGGTGCTGAAGGCGTAAGGGTGAACGACACTGTTCGCCCCGACCCCGACCGGGTGCAACCGGTCCACCCACTCCCGGCGAACATACCCGATCCCCGCCCCCTCCGGCCCGAGCAGCCATTTGTGCCCGTCCGCGGACAGGGCGTCGATCGGCGTGCGCTGCACGTCGAGGGGGAACACCCCGAGCGCCTGGATGGCGTCCACGAAGAAGAAGACACCCTTCTCGCGGCAGAGTTCGCCGAGGAGGTCGAGATCGTTGCGGAACCCGCTGGCGAACTCGACCGCCGACACGGCCAGGACGCGGGTCCGGTCGGTGATCGCGGCCCGGACGTCGTCGATCCTGACCCGACTGCCGCTGCTCGGAACGGACCGCACATTCACCCCGCGGGCGCGGAGGTTCAGCCACGGGTACTGGTTCGACGGGTATTCTTCGGCCGGCACAACGACGTTGTCGCCGGGCCGCCACGGGAACCCCTCGGCGATCACCCCGATCCCGTGGGTCGTGTTCGGGACGAAGTAGACGTCGTCCGGGTCAGGGGCGTTGATCAGCCGGGCGGCCAGATGCCGGACGTGGGTGACGCGGGCGAGCCAGTCGCGGACCGCGGCAATGCCGTTGTCGGCCAGGCTCCGCCCGTACTCCTCGAGCGCCCGCACGGCCGCGGCCGAGATCGGCGCGACCGCGGCGTGGTCGAGGAACGCCCACCGCCTGGTGACGGGGAAGTGGTCGCGGAACTCGGTCCAGGTCATGCGTATCTCATGACGAGCGGGGGGCTTCAGCTCGCGATCCGCCCCCCGCTCCAGGGTGGTGGCGATTGTGACCCGCGGAAGGCGTTCCTACAATCGAAAACTGTGACCCGCACCCGATCGAGGGCCGCCCGTGCTCGCCGAACCGAACCGCACACGCTACGACCTGACGTTCCGGGTGTTCGGGTTCCCGGTTCGGGTCCACCCGCTGTTCTGGCTCGTGTCGGCACTCTTCGGGGAGAGCTATCTCGAACGCTTCGGCCTGCTCTACCTCTTCATCTGGGTCGGCGTCGCCTTCGTCTCCATCCTGGTACACGAACTCGGGCACGCCCTGGCATTCCGAATGTTCCGGGTCGACTCGCACATCGTCCTGTACACCTTCGGCGGGCTCGCCGTCCCGTGGGGCGAGGTGTACGGCCGGTGGCGGCGGATCGTCGTCGCCCTGGCCGGTCCGTTCGCCGGGTTCGTCCTGTGCGCTGTGGTGTATTTCTCCAATTACTACTTCCCGTGGGCGGCGAACAACCTCCCGCTCCCGGTCATCTACGACAGCCTGTATTCCGTCAACCTGTATTGGGGATTGTTCAACCTGCTACCGGTGTTCCCGCTCGACGGCGGGCAGGTGTCTCGGGAGGTGTGTTCCTTCTTCTCCCGCCGGAACGGGCTGCGGATCGCCCTCGAAATCTCGATCGCGGTCGGCGGGCTGGTGGCCTTGTACAGCCTGGGATGCGAGCTGGAGCGGCGGCAGGGCGGCGGGTGGCTGAGCGAGCTCCCGTGGTGGTTCCCTCGCGGCAGCTACTGGACCGCGTTCCTGTTCGGGATATTGGCCTTCCAGAGCTACCAGATGCTCCAACAACGGAGGTGGGCCGAGTCCCACTGGGACGATCATGACCGAACGCCGTGGCGGCGGTAGCAGTGGGCAATGGACAGGAAACGCTTCACCCGCCCACGCCCGCCAGGGAATTCATCCCGGTCCACCAGGCGTCTCCCCTCCCGGGCTTCAATCCACTTCTTGATCCACTGCCGTCTGCCCATTGCCCAATTTTCACTGCCCGCCCATCAAGCGGCCGAGCCGGTCGCTCAGTTCGTCCTCGGCGACGTTCGACCAGGCGAAGTCGGGGGGAGATTTGAACCCGCCCTCGGCCGTCAGGGTCGCGGTCGGGACCGGGCTGAGCGACGCGACCCCCAGCGCCCGCCCCTTGTGCCGGAGTTCAAACCCCGTCACCCGGCCGAGGTCGCCCGCCTCCAGCATGCCCGGGGCGAACGCGGCCGGGCCGTCGGTCACGAGCACGTCTTGCTCCATCAGCAGCGACGGCCGGGGCTCGCCGGGAACCGTCGCGTGGACCTGGAGCCGACAGACCCCGGCCATCCCAGGCTCGGAACTCGCCACCAGGAAGCACGGCCCGAGCCGGGCCAGTTCCGCCACCGGAGGCGGCTGCTTCGTCACCTTCACCCCGCCCCCCTTGTCGGCCAACACGAACCGGGTGTCGGACACCCGCAGCGACATCTCGAACCGCTTCGCCGGGATGCCGTGAACCACCTGCTTTACGACCTCCCGGCCGCCGATCCGCCACGCCACCGACCACGCCCCGGACCGCCGGGGGACCCGCGGCGGGACCGCGGTGACCAGGGCCTCCCTCGCCCCGAGCTGGGAGTTGCTGAGGGCGGCCGGGACCTCGTACACGGCCGCGGTCCGCTCGCACCGGAACACCGCCTTCAGGCCGAGGTCGGCGACCGGGGCGAGCGGGGTCGCGCTCCTGAGCACGCACGACGCGACCAGGCCCTTACACTGGGCGGCGACGAACGTCTGGGCGGCCACCGTCTGCGTCCCGAGCCGGACGGACACGGTCGGGAACGTGAGCCGGAGCCCGGCGAGGAACTCGTCGGCGGTCAGGACGGGGATAGTCACCCGCGAGAGCAGGTGGTGTTTCCACAGCAGCTCGCCGGCGGCGGTCGCCGCGGGGACGGGAAGACGGAAGGCGAGCCGGTGGCGGTCGTCGGCCTCGACCCGAAGGGACTCGGGCAGGACCGGGTCCCCGCCCGGGAGGCGGAGGGCGAAATCGCCCTTCCGCCGGGCGGCGGCCGGGAGACGGAGCAGCACCTCGACGATCACCGCGTCCGCGTTCCACGGGACGGGCAGGTCGTACAGCGCCAGCCCGGCCTTCTCGTACCGGGTGTGGATGGCCTGCCCGTGCGGCCGGGTCCGGGTCAGTGGGAGCACGTCACTCATTGCCCAGTCGAGCCAACGCTTGATCCAGAGCCACATCGAGGTCCTCCCCGGCCGCCGAGACCGGGACCGCCGAACAGATCAGACACGCCGCGGACTTCGGGATCCGAAACCGGTATGGGCGGTATGCGGCGTCGAACACCCCCGGGACGCACATCAGGGTGAAGAGAAGGCTGGTGAATTCGGGGTCCGGGCGGGCGGGCGGCATGAGCCCCCCGGGTGCCTGGGGGCCGGCCGACTCGCCGTTCGCGTACGCGGAGGGCTCACGCCCCACGCCCGCCAACAGGTCGAGCGTCACCATCGCGTGGAGCCCGGCGATCACCTCGATGCTCGCCTTGCTCGCCGGGATGGTGGTTTCGGGGACCGGGCCCGCGGGGTCCGCGTAGTCCGGGGGCGGGGCCGCCGGCCCCTCGGCCACGTTCCGCTGGAGGTGGCTGGCCACGCACCCGTAGCACGGGCCGGCCGGGGTGAACCGGTGGACCCACCCGCCGATCCCCCCGCTCAGCACCTCGCCGAGCGTCCAGGGCTTGCCGGCCTGGCGCATCAGGGCGTCGAACGCGAACTTGGCCGGTTCGTTGTCCACCGCACACACCCCGACGTGACACGCGGCAGCGGACCGCGTGAACACTGGGAGCCACGCGGGATCGGTGATGTCGGCGGCGATCGTCTCGACGGCGAGGTCCGGCCTGCGCTCCCGCACCCAGGCGGCAGCGAGGTCGACCTTCGGCCGGCCGACGGCCGCCGGCGGGAAGACGTGCCGGTGGACGTTGTGCTGCTTGTACACGTCCGGGTCGACCAGTGTCACCTTCGTGACGCGCGGGTCCCGGGCGAGAAGGTCCAGTACGACGATCCCGCCGCTGCCGGCACCGACCTGAAAAAGGTGGACCATAAGGCGTTCAAAGTGAAAAGTGCAAAATGAAAGGTGAGAGAGAGACGGAATCACCGGACCGGTCACTTTGCCTTTTTCATTTTAAACTTTTCATTTCGCTTCGGGTAAGGGCCATTCCCCGGTGTCGTGCCAGATCTCGTAACAAGCCAGCCACCGCCACGCGGCCTGGACGGCGAAGATGCAGGTGAACTTCGCCGGGTCCCACCTGCTCGCGGCCCGGGTCGAGCCCTGTCGCCACAGGCACAGGGTCTGGCCCTCGAGCAGGTGCGGGCAGTGCTTGAGCGGGGTGAGCACCCGGGTCTCCGGGGGGACCGTCGGGTAGCTCGACAGGAGCCGGGTCTCGATCCGGAAGGTGTTGTGACACGGCTTGAGCTGATACCCCAGCACAAGGGCGCCGCCGACCCGGGTCAGGGTGATCTTGAACCCGGCGTCGCGGCCCTCGTTGTACTTCTCGATCGCCGGCACCTCGACGGACAAAAGCCGCCGCTTGCCGAACTCGGTGTCAAGTAGGCCCATGATGCGGGATTTGGAACGCGGAACCGAAAACGCCGGCCGGCCGCCGGCCGACAGATTATTCCCTCCGGCCCCTCCCGGCTTTCACTCCGTGTTCCGAATCCCGCGCCCCGTACCGGTCAGTAGTGGCACGGGACGGACTTGATGGCGTTGATCACTTCCTCGTCGGGGACCTCCTCGGCGGTCCCGGCGAAGCTGGTGTCCTTGCGGTCCATCAGCAGGGCGAGGCCGCGGTCGGCGTTCCCCCGGAGGGCGGTGATCAATTGTCGACGTTCGGTCTCATTCAGCGGGCGGAAGTCCATCGGAACGGTCCTCCACAACGGGCGAACGAACAGGACAGGACACTGACGACGGTTCACGGAACCATCGATCGGACGGAGCAGGGAAGGGGCCCGACCGGCTCCGGTGTATCGGGGCCCGCGTGGCGGGCGGGCCACCCGGGTCGGTGTTCGTACTCGGGTCACCCGCGGACGGCCAGCTCGGCCAGGAGCAGGTAGACCCCCTGGTCCGGGGGGGCGTCCGGCAGGTCGGCCTGGTAGGCCGCGCCGTCGGCCTCGTAGTAGTACCGGACTTCTTTACCCTCCAGCACCACCCGGACCGCCCGCCCTGGTTCGGCCAGCCCGACCGTCACGGCCAGGGCCGGGCCGTCCCGCCCTTGGGTGATCTCGAACGTCACCCGCGTCTGCTGGCGGGCCAGCCGGTCCAGCCGGTCGGCGAACGCCTCGACCGCGGGCCAGACCGGGCGGAGCGCCTTCGCCACGTCCGGGCCGATGGTCAGCCCGACGGGCGCCTCGTGGTATTTGTTCTCCCCGGCCGCCAGGGTGTACCACGTGAACCGCAGGCCGCCGAAGCACTGCATGTGGGGCTTCGGGCTCGAGCTGGTCGGCGTCCCGTCCGGTCCTTGTTCAGCATCTGCCGTGCCGATCCCGAACACGCCTTCCCCACCCCGGAGCTGGCCAACCCACCCGCGGTCGCCCTTCAGGTCGCCGCGGCTCGGGTGCCGCAGACTGCCCGGGTGGGTGTGGACCACACCGAGCAGGGTGAGCCGGCGGTCCCGCTGGCGGACGATCCGGCTGGCGAGGGCCTGGGCCGAGCTGTTGAACCGGACGTGGGCTTCGCCCGCGTCCCGCTCCGCCCCGGCGGGCAGGGTGGCGAGGACGGTCGCCTCGGCCAAGTCCCGCACGCCCAGCAAGACCCATCCCGTTTCTTCCTCCCCGCGGTCGCTCGCCCGGTGGGCGGCGTACTCCTCGAACAGGGTCCGGCTCACCTCGTCGGTCAGGACCACCCGCCCCAGCGGCTCGTACCGTGTTGCCGCGCCCGGTCCGCCCTGGCTCTCGCGCGGGTCTAACCCCGCGGCCGGCGCGGGCGGGCGGGTCAGGTCATCGGCCAGCTCCCGCGCCCGGCGGAGGAGGCCGTTGAACAGTGTCTTCCAGCGGATGCCGTCGGCCCTCGGTGGTCGGTCCGTCGTGCCCGCGTTTGAGCGGGCGGGTCGTCGTCGGAGAGGAGTGGTGCGGAAGAGGCCGGTCCTGGCTTCGGGATCGGTCGTTCGCGTCGCCATCACCGCCCCTATCATAACCGCGCGGCAGGCGAACTCAAGACGGACGCGCAGACGGATGCGCGGCGCGCGTGGTGGCCGACCCCGATGACGCCCGAACCGATCACCATTCCGCTCGCCGGCGGCGAATTCCTCGCGGGCGAGTACCGACCCGGCGGTGCCCCCCGGTCCGCCTTCGCGGTCCTCTGGGCCCACGGGTTCGGGAGTCACCGCGGGGGCGAAAAGGCGGCCGCAGTCGCGGCCGAATGCGCCCGCCGGAACTGGGCGTTCGCGGCGTTCGATTTCCGCGGCCACGGCGCGTCGGCGGGGACAATGCACGCCCTCCGGGCCAGCGGGCTGCAAGCCGACCTCACCGCGATCCGACACTTCCTCGCCGGCCGCGGGCACCCCCGGCTCGGGCTGGTCGGGTCGAGCATGGGCGGGTTCGCCGCCGCGTGGTTTGCCCGGCAGAACCCAGAGGCGGCGGTCGGGTGCGTGTTCCTCGCCCCGGCCTTCGGGTTCCTGAAGCGGCGCTGGGACCGACTGACGGAAGCCGACCGCGCGGAATGGGAGCGGACCGACCGGCTGCGGGTGAGGAACGAGTGGGTCGACACCGACATCGGGTACGGCCTGGTCGGGGAGCGGGACCGGTTCCGCCCCGAGGACCTCGCCGCCGGCTGGCGGACCCCCACTCTCATTTTCCACGGCGTTGCCGACGACGTGGTCCCCGATTCCGACAGCCTCGATTTCCTCCGCCGGGCCGGATACCCTCAAGTGGAACTGCGGCTTCTCAAGGACGGGGACCACCGGTTGACCGCGTACAAGGACGAGATCGCGTCCGAAGCGGGCCGGTTCTTCGCCCGGCTGCTCGGCCCGGGCCCTTGACCGGTTTCGCATGATTCAGTGGTCCCTGTTCGCAACACCGGAGGCTCCCGTGCCACCCCGTCACTTCCTTCTCGCGATCCTGATCGCCGGCACCGTCCCCGGGTTCGTCCGGGCCGACTCCCCTGCCCCGCCGTCGGACCTGCCCGACTACGTCCGCAAGGAAGACAAGTCGTTCGCCTGGAAGCTGGCCGGCAAGACCGAGGTCGACGCCGGGGCGGTGTACGAGATCGACCTTATCTCGCAGACGTGGCACGACATCAAGTGGACGCACAAGCTCCAGGTGTTCGTACCCAAGGGTGGGCAGGTCCGGCCGACGATGGTGCTGTGGAACCAGGGTGGTACGCCCTCCCCGGCCAGCGGGCTGCTCGGCCTCCAGATCGCCCGGAAGGTCGGGGCCCCGGTCGCGTTCCTGTACGGGGTCCCGAACCAGCCGCTCTTCGGAGGGAAGAGGGAGGACGCTCTGATCGCCGAGACGTTCGTGCGGTTCCTGGAGACGAAAGACCCGACGTGGCCGCTCCTGTTCCCGATGGTCAAGAGCCTGGTGAAGGCGATGGACGCACTCCAGGCGTTCGCCCGAGAGGAGTGGAAGGCGGACGTGAAAGACTTCGTCGTGACCGGGGCGTCGAAGCGGGGGTGGACGAGTTGGCTGACGGCCGCGACCGGGGACCGGCGGGTGAAGGCGATCGCCCCGCTGGTAATCGACACGCTCAACTTCCCGGTCCAGATGAAGAACCAGGTGGCGGCGTTCGGGAAGCCGAGCGCGATGATCAGCGACTACACCGAGCGGAAGCTCGTCCCGATCCCGGACACCGGCGACGGCCGGCGGCTGTGGACAATGGTCGACCCGTGGGTATACCGCGAGGCGATTGCCGTCCCGAAGATGATCATCAACGGGGCGAACGACCCGTACTGGCCGCTCGACGCACTCAACAGCTACTGGACCGACCTGAAGGGTGACAAGTACCTGCTCTACGTCCCGAACGCCGGGCACAATCTGAGGGAGACCGACAAGGACGGAAAACAGGAACTGCTCCCGGGCCGGGCGGTGAACACGCTGTCGGCGTTCTGCAAAAGCCAGGTTTTCGCCAAGACCATGCCGAAGCTGGCGTGGAAGCACACCGACGGGAAGGACGGGGCGGATAATCCTTCGGAGGATTCTGCCGGGGTCGGCGAGAACGACCGGCCCGGGGTGATCGAGGTCGAGTCCAGCATGCTCCCGGCCCGCGGGCGAATCTGGCGGGCTTACTCCGAGACTCGGGACTTCCGCAAGGCCCGGTGGGAGAGCACCGACTGGAAACCCGGGACCGACAACCCGGGCGGGACGTGCCCCCGCCCGGCCATGGGCTTCGCCGCGTTCTTCGCCGAATGCGACTACGAGGTCGACGGGCTAACGTTCACCCTCTCGACCCAGATTCGCATCCTGGAAGCGAAGAAGTAGACGCATGAGCTGGGACTTCTCGCGGGAACTGGGGCGGTGGGGGCCGCAGGCGGGTGATTCGCGGGTGTCACTCGCCGCGGCCCGGTCGTACTGCGCGGCCGTCTCCCGGGCGCACTACGAGAACTTCACCGTCGTCTCGCTCCTGCTCCCGCGGCGGCTCGTCCGTCACTTTCACGCTGTGTATGCGTACTGCCGGTGGGCCGATGACCTGGCCGACGAAACGGCCGGGGGGCAGGAAGCGCTCGACCTCATTTCCTGGTGGCGGGGCGAACTCCGCGCCTGCTATCACGGCAGTGCGCGGCACCCGGTCATGGTCGCTCTGGAGGAAACGATCCGGCGGTTCGACATCCCGCCGGAGCCATTCCTGGATCTGCTGGTCGCGTTCGAGCAGGACCAGCGGGTGAAGCGGTACGCGACGTTCGATCAGCTCCTCGGGTACTGCCGGCACTCCGCGAACCCGGTCGGCCATCTTGTCCTGTCCCTGTTCGAGTGCTTCGACCCGGCCCGGGCGGCCCTCGCAGACGAGGTGTGTACCGGCCTCCAGCTCGCCAACTTCTGGCAGGACGTAGCCCGCGACCTCGCCATCGGCCGCGTGTACCTTCCCGAAGAAGACCGCCTCCGGTTCGGCTACCCGGACGAAGACCTGGAGGCGCGGCGGTTCACGCCGGCGTTCGGCGAGCTGATGCGGTTCGAGGTCGACCGGGCGAAAGGGTTCTTCGACCGCGGCGAACGATTGCTATCTCTTTTGCCCCGGGCCGCCCGGGTGGACGTGGACCTGTTCATCCGCGGCGGCCGGGCGATTCTCAGGGCTGTCGAGCGGACCGGGTACGACGTGTGGAAGCGACGGCCCGAGGTGAGCAAGCGGGAGAAGGCGAAGCTGATGCTCGGGGCGCTGGCGGGGCACTACTTCTGGTAGGGTGGGTCGAGTCTTCGAGCCCCACGTCTTCTCAAACCCGTGGGCCTCGAAGACTCGACCCACCTACAAAACTACCCACTCGTCACCCGTGCCGTCACGCGCTCGCGGGTCAGCTTCGCGTGAAGCTCCTCGGCCTCCCCGCGGGTGAGCCCCTCGGCCACAACGAACGGCATCCCCGAGATCAGCTGTTCCGCCTCCGCCTGCGAACACCGCCGAGCGGTCCGTAGGAGGGTGAGTAACCCGTCCTTCGCGGTGAACGGGTATCCGTCGATCAGAACGGCCTGATCCCGGGTGGCCGGCTCCCGCCGCAATAACCGCTCGAGGACGGGCAATTCCGCGACCGCGGTCAGCCGGTCGCCGGTCTTCAGACGTTGCCCCGCGACCGTGGACGGGTCGTGCCCGTTCAGGGCGACGGGAAGGAACCGGTAATCGACCACCGCCGCCCGGAGCGACGTCCCGTTCAGGCACGGGTCGTCCTCGTGGACCGCGAACTCGACCACCACCAGCGTCCGCCCGGCGGCGGCGATCAGCGTCTGCACCCGGTCCCCGAACAGGGCGGCGGCGAACGCCGGGGCCGCGAGCGCCGGGACGGACACCGCGTACCGGACGGCCGCCGCCTCCCGCACCGCCTCGGCGAACTGCGGGTCGCTCAGCCTGACGATCACCCGCCCGCCGGGGTTCATCTCCCGGACCAGCAGGGCGATCTCCAGGTTGGCGAGTTCCGACGGCGTGGCCGCGATCACCGCCTTCGCGGAATCGGCCCGGGCCTGCCGGAGCACCTCCGCCACGGTCGCGTCCCCGACGAATGTCGGCACCCCCTTCCGCCGGCAGGTGGCGTTGAACGGGTTGTCGTTCATCCGGTCGATCGCCACCACCCGCTCCCCGATCGCGGTCAGCTCCTCCACGCACCGGTAGCCGATGTTCCCCAGCCCGCACACCACGACGTGCCCGCCGTCCGGCACCCGGCGGACCTCCAGGGCCCCGCCGAGCCGGGCCCGGATCAGGTAGTTGGTCAGGATCGCGGTGAACCCGGCAATGAGCGCGGCCCCGGCCAGCTTGAGTACGCTCAGGAACACCTTGATCCACTCCGGCCGGTTCTCCCCGTGCAGCTCCGACCCGGTCGCGACGATGGTCACGGTCTGGTACAGTCCGTCCGCCCAGCTGGTGTCGAGCCCGAACCGGAAGATGAGGGTGCTGGCGAGCAGGGTAACGAACAGGATCGGGGTGGCGATCTTCACGGACAGGTCGACTTCCCACAGGGTGCGGCGGATGGTCCGCACCCAGCGGCGGACCGCTCCGGCCCAGAGGACACCGGGGAGCAGACCGCCCTGGCCCCCTTCGATCAGCAGGCGCAGGTCGTGCGGGGCCCCGGCGATCACGAGCCGATCGCCGACCGAGAGCCGGCTGTCGCCGGCCACGTCGAGGAGAAGGGTCGGCTTCCCCGCGGCGGTGGTGAGCGCGAGCGGGAGGAGACGATACTGGCCGCACACGTCCGCGACCGTCCGGCCGGCGAGGTCCGATCCTTCCGCGACGACCAGCTCGGACACCTGCTGCGGGCCGGCATCGAGCTTGAACGCCCCGAGGGCTTCCCCGGTCGCGGCGGTGAGGGCGAGCATCGGGGCGGTCAGGGCGGAGACGCTGAGGGCGACGGTATTCTTGACCGCCGCCCCGAGCCGGGCGAGGAGGTTCTGGTTGAACATCCGGACCACGACCCGGGCGTCCGGGTTGAGCCGGCGGACGAGGAGCGCGGCGGACACGTTCACGAGGTCGTCGCTGGTGACGATCAGCACCCCGCGGGCGTTCTTGACCCCGGCCCGCTCCAGGACCTCCTGCCGGCGGCAATCGCCCTTGACCACGGTGAGCCCGGCCAGCCGGGGGTCGTCCGCCGGGGGGTCGGTATCCACCACGGCGACCGCCTGCCCGGCCGCCCGAAGCCACTCCAGCACCCGCCACCCGACCCGCCCGAGCCCGCACAGCACCACCGGCCGGTCCGCCGGGTTCCGCGATTCGGTTGCGGGCCCCATACACTCTCCGGGATAATGGCAGGGATGTGCGGGCAGGCGCTGTCGCCGCGCTTCCGCATCAGGTTATTCGGACGGACCGCGATGAACTTGGACGATAAGGTTTGTTACTGCTTCCACGTCTCCCGGCGGAAGCTGGTGAACTGGGTGCGGTTGAACCATCCCAAAGTGCCGAGCCAGCTCTCGATGTGTGCCGGGGCGGGCACCGGGTGCGGGTGGTGCATCCCGTTCCTCAAGCAGATCTTCCACCAGGGGACGGAGGCGGCCAAAGAGCCGATTCCCCTTGAGCCGGGCCCCGACATCGAAACGCTATCCGCCGAGGAGTACGCGAACCAGCGCGCCGAGTATGTGAAATCCGGCAAGGGCACGCCCCCGACCGGGGCGGAACCGCTGCCGGGGTCAAAGCCCGCCCTCGGCGGAGAAAAATAAAGCGGGCCCGCAGTCCGTTGCACAATTACCCACACGGATGCTGTGTTGAAATCACCGGCGAGGTGATCTCACCCCGTTGGAGTTAAAACACGAAGTGGCTTGGGCCACCCACGGAACCCAGAGCAACGGGGCGCAGGCGTGAACGTGGGCCCCCTTCGACGCCCGCAGATCACCAGTGCGGCGGCAGATTCTCGCTCCGCAGCCACGCCGTATACCACAGGTCGAGCGTCAGCTGGGCCCCGGCCCGGCACCGGGCCAGGATGAACGCCCGGCTCTCGTCCGTCGGGTTTGCGAAAGCACCCTTCGCGTCCAGTTCGTAGCACTTCTCCACTTGCTCGTGCGACTCGGCGATGAATTTGGTCACGTGTTCCCAGACGTTCTCGATCTTCTTCGCCTCCAGCCCCCGACAGATCTCCACCGGGGTAATCTTGTTCTTCTCGGGGAAGGCGTCGATCTTCGAGTGAATCCCCTTCTGTTTGACCGTCCGGTCCGGCTGAAGACGGCCGTCGAAGTCGCGGGTGGTGTGCAGCGGCATCGCCGCGTCCCCGGTGTAGTGGGCGAGCGTTCCCCCGTACACCAGGCACTTCATCGGGACCGCTTCGTTCTCCGGGGCCTTGCGGTGGTCATAGAACCCGATCATCAGCCGTTCGTAATTCTCCACGATCGCGTACGGCAGCAGCCCGACCTTGTTCGGCTCCTTCTTCAGGTCGGTGTACACCATCTTCATCGCGTCGAACCGGTTGGTGGCGGGGAGCGGCTTCCCGTCCAGGTCCTCGGCGTCGAGGAAGTGGTTGCCCTCCTCGGACCGGCGGAGAAACCCGGTCTCGCGGTTCTTCCACCGGTCGGGGTCGACCGAGAAATGGGCCAGGTGCTTGCCCCCGCGGCGGAAGAACGCCGGCACGTCGTCCGGCAACCGGGCGGCGGCGGCTTCGGCGATCGATTCGTGCCCCCCGCTCCACCACGCCGGGGCCAGCCCGACCACCAGGCCGCCCAGCCCCAGCAACCCGCCGAGCAGAATCGCGAATCGCCTCATCGGCCACTCTCCCGATAGAAGTGAATCCCCCCGTCCGCCCGGACGTCATTTATACCCCAGCTTACCCCGTCAGTGACCGTTTCCGGGTGAAGAGGGTAATCGACCGCCCCTCCCGGTGACGATGGAAGGGATAATCCGGGGTGTTCCGTAGGCAACGGCGGAACCCGGATCGACCCGGCAGGACCGATCGGGTCGAGACGGTCAGGAGGACGGAACATGCCGCGTGGGCCGTGGGCGACGGCGCTGCTGCTCGTCGTGACCGGGGCGACCGCTCCGGCCGCCGCCCAGCCGCTGGCGCCGGTCGGACCACCCCCCGCCCTGTCATCCTCACTCGACCAGCTGCCCCCGTCCGTGCCCGTCCGCGGGTCCGCCCCGGTGGACCACCCGCCATCAATCCTCGGTGCCCCGATCGCGGTGCGCGGCGAGCCCGTCCGGCCCCCCGTCGATCCGCTGCCGCCCGCCGTGTCCGGAAGCGCATGGGCTCCGGCGAGTATTCCCGAACCGCCCGCCGTCCAGAAGACGACCCGCGCGGCCGGCCTGGGCGCGCCGATGGCGACGGGCTCGGGCGTGACGACCGCCGCCGGCCCGGTGTCGGCGGCCACGGTGGAATCGCGGGTCCGACAGGCCGGGGCGACCACGCCGCCCCCGACCGACCCGGTGAACGACTTCCTCGCCCGCCGGTCGGGGTACAAGGCCGATTCGACTCGGGACGGAAAACACGACTCCCGTCCATCGTGGAAGCTGGAGGACCGGGTCGGCGACGTCCTCGGCCCGCGCGGGGAGTGGTTCCGGAGCGACCACGCGTTCGACGGGTTCATCTCGCCGGTGTCGAACCCGTTCCTGTTCGAAGACCCCCGATCTCTCACCGAGATCCGGCCGATCTTCATCAGCCAGCGGATTCCCGGAAAAGCACGGGACTTCAACGGCGGGCACGTCACGTTCTTCGGCACCCAGGCCCGGCTCGCGATCACGGACCGGTTGTCGTTTACGATCAACAAGCTCGGCGGGGTCTGGTTCAGTACCGGCGGCGGCTCGCCGTTCTCCGGCGACTCCGGGTTCTCGGAGCTCTGGTTCGGGCCGAAGTACACGTTCATCCGGAACGAGCAGACCGGGAGCCTGCTGGCCGGCGGGCTGTTGTTCCAGACCCCGGTCGGGTCGCCGGGGGTGTTCCAGAATACTGGCGGGCTGTCGCTCGTCCCGTACGCGACCTACGGGCAAAATCTCTTCCGCGATTTCCGCTTCGGCAGCTTCAACTTTCTGGCGAACGGCGGGTACTCGTTCGCCACGTCGAAATCCCGGAGCGATTACCTGTACCTGAACGCCCACCTCGACATGGACGTGATGAACTGGCACCGGATCTACCCGCTCGTGGAAATGAACTGGTTTGTGAACACGTCGAACGGGACCGCGAACCCGATCGGGATCGAGGGCCGCGACCTGATCAACTTCGGCGGGCAGGCGAAGGGGACCGGGCTCCTGACCGGGGCGATCGGGGTCCGGGGCAAGATCACCGAGAGCGCCCAGATCGGTACCGCCTTCGAGGTCCCGCTCGCCGGCCGCCGCGACCTGTTCGACTACCGGTTCACCGTCGACTTCATCCTCCGGTACTGATCCCCGGCCGGGGGCAAAGGCCGCCCAAGGCTCCCGCCCTGGGCTATGGACGAATGCCCCTCCGGGGCAAAGAGGGATCAGGCTCGGGAGCAGCACTCGTTGGTAGAGCTGATCGCGGAAGTGGAATAGGAATTGATGGACGGATAAAACATCAGATAATTATTATACTACTATTTCTTATGGCTATATGGTTACAAAAGTACTTTTATATTTCCGCCTACTTTTCCTTGCCTTTCTGGAGGTTGCTCATCACCGGGGAAATATTCCAGATGGTAATCGGACTGCCAGTTTTCCCCGACGCAACTGCAAGAAGGTTGTGTTTGGGTGAAAAAGACATTGAGGATACTTTCTGATCCAGAACGCGGATGTGGCTCACCCAATTGTTGGTCGCACGATCGAGAATGGCTACCTCGCCGGGCGGCGCCTCGACGAGGGGCATCCCACCTTTCTTAGAACCCCCCACGAACAGCAATCGTCCGGAATCCGAGAACCGACAGGCGGCGGGGTCGAGAGGGCATTTCAGGTCGAGTTCGGTCTTCAGGGTAGCGGTTGCCAGGATTCTGATTCCCCCTCTACCCGGCAACCCACCCGGCAGGACAAGCAATTTGCCGTCCGGGCTCACATCTGAGCCATGGTAGAAGGAGGCGTAGTACTCCAAGGGTTCGGGGTCGGTCACGGGCTTCGCCGTCCCAGCTTTCAGATCAGCAAGCACCGCTTTATACTCAGTCGCAGGCACCGCGTTCGGTCTCAGCGGATCGGGTGTCCATTGCGAGACGAAAACGAGCGCTCGGTCGGTGTCAGGGATGAGCACCAAGTCCATCACCCCACCCTTCGGGACGCAACGGATTGCGACAGCGACAGACTTCTTTTCCACGTCCCAGACTTTGATGAATCCGTGACCGTCAGCGGAAACGATTCGCGCCCCGTCCCGCGAATACCGGACACAGCTAAGTTCGGGGCGCACCCTGTCTTTGTCGCCCTCGTGCAGATAGAGGCGCGTGCGATCCCCATTCTCGACATCGATGGTGTATATGGCCGTCCCGTCCGCAACGGCAAACAGGCGCCCGCCCGGTGAGTACGCTATGCCACCAATCCGAGACTCCGCCTTATGGACCTGCTTGAGTTGCTGCTTGGTTTTCACGTCCCAGGTGGCGATGCATTCCCCGGTGCCCCGAATGGTCACGTAGCTGAGTCTCTCTCCGTCTGGGGAGAATTGCACATTCGAGAAGGAAGCCTCGCCAGATTCGATTTCGATAACCGCGTACTTTGACGGTTGGACGGACTTGACGCCGTCCGCATTGAAAGCGATCAACGTGGCAACGAGGGCGGCCCGGGCTAAAAGAATGCGATTGCACATATGCATTTCCCTCACCAGTCAGTCTGCCGACTATTATTGCATCTTAGTGGCTGTGCGAAAACGCAGTGTGAGCCCGTATAATGGGTTATGAGAACCCGACGCTATCCGACCGACCTAACCGACGCACAATTTGCCCGGCTTAAAACCTTTCTTCCCCCGGCCAAGGGAACCG
>JAQGHQ010000007.1 GCA_028288765.1 Gemmataceae bacterium
GAGGGTGTGAAAAAATGGCTCGGTCTGTCAGTTGTTTTGATGTTATCGTTCGCAAGTGCAATATCCCGAGCACCTTGCACGCGGTGACGATCGCAAAACCGTGAGCTTCTGCCAATTTTTTCACACCCTCGGAGGGGCGATTGCCGGTAGCCCAGGGTGACAACCCTGGGCGGGGGAACGCGGTCCTCAACCTGGCTCGACCCGTTCGGCCCGCCGGGGGTGACGCCCCCCGGCCATCCGCCTCCGCCCGCCCAGGGTTGTCACCCTGGGCTACCGGCCGTCGCCCCCTCCGGGGCTCCAATCCGATCCCGGCCCTCTGACGACCACCCTCTTGACGTCCGGCCGCATCCGGTCAGAATCACATCACCGGAACCTTTCCGCCCGCCCGAACGTCTCAACCGGTAATCCTGTCCCGGCCCTCGCCGGTGCGTCCGCGCGTCCTGGGAGCTGTCCTCATGTCCCGATTGCTTCTCCGGTCGGCCGGTCTGTTCGTCGGGCTCATCGTCGTCGTCGCCTCGTCCGCCGAATGGGGCCTGACCCGGGGCGCGGCCCAACAACCGGACCCGAAGAAGACGGACCCCAAAAAGACGGATGCGAAACAACCCGACCCGAAGAAGGACGCCAAGCAGCCCGACCCAAAAAAACCGGACCCGAAGACCCCGGCACCCAAAAAGCCCGACCCCAAGACGCCGGACCCGAAGACCCCGGCACCCCAACCCCCGGCCGCCCAGCCGCCGGAACCGCCCCTCCCACTGGCCGACGGGCCCCCGAACTCGCTCGACCTCGTCCGCGGGCTGCGCGAGCAGGGGATGGCCGACCTCGGCCTGGAATACCTCCAGGACCTCGACAAGAAGCCGGGGGTGCCCGCGGCGGTCAAGGACGAGATCCCGCTGGAGCGGGCCAAGTGCCAGCTCGACGCGGCCGACGACGAGCCCGACGAGGGCACCCGGATCACCCTGGTCAACGAGGCGAAGGAAGGGTTCCACACGTTCCTGAAGAACGCCCCGACCCACCGCCGGGCGCCCGAAGCCCACCTGGCCCTGGCCCGGCTCAGCTCCCTGGAGGCGAAGGCCCAGCTCACCCGGTCCCGGCGGGTCGACGTCCCGGCGGCCGGGCAGGGGGCGGACGAGGACCGGGCCCGGGAGGAGGCGGTCAAGAAGGCGAAGCAGGAGGCCGCCGCCGCCCGCCCGCTCTTCAGGACGGCGGCGGCCGAGTTCAAGAATGCGTCCAAGCTGATCGACGCCCAGCTCGAGAAGAACCCCGACCCCGCCGCCCGCCGGTCCCTGGTCCAGCTCCAGTACGAGGCCGAACTCGCCCGCGGGACCAACCAGTTCGCCCTCGCCGACACCTTCCCGTACGCCTCGAACGAGGAAACGAAGGAGCGGTCCGACCTGATCGACGAGGCCCAGAACATTTTCAACGCGCTGGCCCAGCGGGCCGGGGCCCCGCCCCGGGTCACCGGGGTCGCGCGGGCCTGGATGGCCGAGTGCGAGTTCGAGAAGAAGGACCTCAAGGCCGCGGAGGACGAGTTCAAACGGATCGAGAACTCGACCGGCCCGGACGCGGAGGACGCGAAGCGGATGGGCCGGTTCTTCGCCCTCCGGCACGCGTACCTCGAGGCGGTCGGGGCCCGGACCGGACCCGCGCTCGACGCCGTCGAGCAGCAGATCCGGAAATGGCTCCAGCTGTACGGGTCGCTCCGCCGGGCCCAGGGCGAGACGGTCGCCGCCAAGTGGTACCTGGCGTACACCCTCCAGCTCCACGCCGACCTGATCGTCGGCCCCAAGCCCAAGACCCCCCCGCCCAAGCCGACCCCGATCACCGGCCTCGCCCGCGCGAAGTACCAGGAGGCGGAGAAGCTGTACCGGACGATCAGCCAGTCCGACAACGAGTACTCCACCCGGGCCGCGAAGCAGCGGATGATCGTCGTCCACCACCTGCTCGGGGAGGCGGACCGGCCGGCGGCCGAGTACAAGACGTTCGAGGAGTGCCAGATGGCCTCCCTGATCCAGATGTCCCGGGTGATGGACCTGGACAAGGACCGGGAGAAGAACCTGGAGGACATCAAGAAGCGGCAGCTGGTGATCGTCGCCCTGCTCGAACGGGCCCGACAGCTGGCCACCGAGAAGGACAACCCGGCCGACGTGACCGACGTCCTGCTCCGGCTGATCCGGGCGTACAAGGACACCAACCAGCCGTTCCAGGCCGCGATCCTGGGCGAGCACGTCGCCCGGACCGTCAAGTCGACCGGCGGGAAGTCGGCCGTGGCCGGGGGCCTCGCCCTGGTCGGGTACGCCGAGTCCGTCGCCCAGCTCCGGCTGACCGACGCCGACAAGCTCGACGCCGCCCGGAAGTCGGACCGGGAGCGGGCGATCAGGCTGGCCCGGTTCCTGGACGAGAAGCTCCCGAACGACACCGCCACCGACTACGCCCGGTACCGGCTCGCGTCCCTGCTGTACGAGGACGGGAAGCCGGTCGAGGCCTACGACGCCCTGCTCCGCGTCCGCCCCGGGTACGAGCAGATCGCCCAGACCCGGCTGTTCCAGGCCGCCCTCGTTTCCCAGCTCCTGGCCGCCAAGACCGACTCCCCGCTCCCGACCGAGCGGCGGCGGGACGTGTTCCGCCGGACCACCGCCGACCTGGACAAGGTCGGCCGGCCCCGGCCCGAGGCCCCCGAGGGCGAGGTCCGGGCGTACCTCACGGCCCGGTGCCGGCTCGCCCTCCTGTACCTGATGCAGTCCCGGGTCGACCCCGAGGGCGACAAGCTCGACCCGGGGTACTTAAAGGCCCGGAAGATCGCCGACGAGGCGCTCGGGCTGGTCGCGGCCTTCGACACCCTGGTGAAGAACGAGGGCGGGACGAAGGCCCCGAACCTGGACGGGTGGGAGATGAAACTCCTGGCCGAGGACGCCCGGACCAAGGCCATCCTGCTCGAAGGCCAGACCCTGTTCGCGGAGAAAAGGTACGACGACGCGTACAAGGTGATCGGCGACGTCCTCGCCGAGATGAACAAGGACGGCCCGTATGCCGAGGCCGTCAAGAAATTGAGCGGGGCGGCCATGCCGGCCAAGAAGGACCCGCCGCCGAAGGCCGCCGACCCGGCCCCGAAGAAGGACGGCGGGCCCAAGAAGGAGCCCGAGCCCAAGAAGGAGCCGGCCGACGAGATGGCGGACGACCTGAACGCGGCCGTCAAGAGTCGGCTGACGAAGCTCGCCGACTCGGTCGACAAGTACCGCCGCGACCTGATCGTCCTGGCCCTCAAGATCCGGGTCAAGCAGGGGCAGGCGGAGAAGGGGGCCGAGCAGATCGAACTGCTCAAGAAGTTCGGCGGGAGCATCGAGGCGAACGTCGGCACCCTGGAGCTGGTGACGGCCGAGATGGCCGGCCAGATCATGGCCCTCCGCCGGGAGGGCAGGGCGGACGAGGCGAAGGCCCTGACCGACGGGTTCGCCAAGCTCCTCGACCGGGTGAGCGCCGAGCCCAACCTGCCCCCGTCGGTGCAGCGGTTCCTCGGCCAGTCGCTGATCCTGGTCGGCGAGTACGAGAAGGCGATCGACCTGCTCAAGAAGGTTCCGGCCCCGGCCGACCGGGGGGCGCTCGCCAAACCGAACGAGATCCCGGACCCGCAACTGAAGAAGCAGGTGCTGGAGTACCGCCGGGCGACCCTGGAGCTGATCCGGGCGTACCGGCTGGGCGAGAAGTTCCCCGAGGCCGACGCCCTGCTCAAGGCGTCGATGGGCACTCCGGACAAGCCGGACTGGGCGAGCAACAGCATCGACTTCCGCCGCGAGGTCGCCTACCTGAGCGAGGCCCGCGGGGCGGCCGCGAACGGCCCGCCCGCGAACAAGCTTTGGGGGGAGGCCCTGAAGGAGTGGACCGCGCAGTACACCATCTACCGCCGCTTGCTGGAGCAGGGGCCGCCGAAGGGCCCGAACGGGCAGCCCGACAACGCCCGGTTCCTGACGACCAAGAACTCGTACTTCGAGGCGTTCTTCAACGTCCAGCGGTGCCTGGTCAAGGCCAACCGGCACCTGCTCAAGGACCCCAAGTTCGCGCCCAAGCTCCAGAAGACGTACGACGACGTGGGCAAGAAGTTCGCCGATCTGGAGAAGGTGAGCGGGCAGGACATTACCCCGGAGGTCCGGGAGAAGTACTACGACCTCCTGGCCGAGATCCCCGAGCTGAAGAAGGCGTACGAGGGGGCCGGGGGGAAGCTGTTCCTGGAAAAACCCTGAGCCCCAGGAAGACCCTGGGGAAACCCGAAACTCGAAATCCGAAATCCGAAACCAATTCGGAAGCCGAGTTTCGAGGCTCGGATCTGTTGGGGTTTCGAGTTCCCCTTGGGTGTTGCGGGTGGGGCTTGTTCGGATTTCGGGTTTGTCCGGGTTTAGGGTTTGTTCGGATTTCGAGTTTCAGATTTCCCCAGGGGGGTATGGTGATGGTTCGTCAGGCGGCCGGTGGGGTGATGGTCCTGGTCCTGATCGCGGTCGTCCTGGACTCGGCCGGCCGCGGCCAGCCGCCGACCCTCCCGGACCGGGTCTACGTCCGGGACAAGAAGGACGGTTCGATCCGGCCGATCGAGGGCGAGTTGAAGACGGGCCCGGCTGGGTATCAGATCGTGGCGGGGGGGAAGGGCACGCCGGCGTCCCCGGCGGACATCATCCGCGTGGTCCCCGGCGAGGTGGCCGGGATCGACCGGAAGGACATCCTTGCCCAGAACGCGCTGGAGGAAAAGCGGGACTGGGAGAAGGCCCGGGTGGGCTACGCCGACCTGCAGTCCAAGGCGGCGAACGCGCCGGAGAAGACCCGCCGGTTCCTGGAGTTCAAGGTCGCGACCCTGGCAGCCCGGGCGGCCGACGACACCCCCGACGAGGCCGCCGCGCAGGCGAAGATGGAGGAAGCGGCGAAGCTCCTCGAGCTGTTCCTGAACGCGAACAAGACCGGGTGGGAGGTGTGGCCGGTGGCCCAGACGTGCGCCCGGGTCCAGCTGTCGCTGACGAAGAAGGACGGGGAGGCCGACCGGCGGCTGTTCGAGGAGTCGGCCCGGACGTGGGGGAAGGTCGTGAAGAACGCCGACGTCCCGGCGGACCTCCGGCTGGAGGCCGGCATCCAGGAGGTGGACAACTACCTCCGGGCCCGGAAGTGGGCGGAGGCGCGGAGCACGCTCGACGAGGTGGAGAAGACGGCCCCGGCCGGCGGCAGCAAGGACCGGCTGGCGATCTTCCGGCAGGTGTTGAAGGCGGCGGACGGGGGGAACCCGCTCGACGGGGTCGGGGCGATCGAGGCGGACGTCGCCAAGACGAAGGACCCGGCGGTCCGGGCGACGGGGTACGGGATGATCGGGGAGCTGTACCTGGTGGCAGACAAGCCGCGGGAGGCAATGTGGGCGTTCCTGTGGGTGGAGGTGGTGTACAACCACGACCGGGACGAGGTGCTCAAGGCCCTGGTCCGGCTGTCCGACACATTCCGGCTCCAGGGGGATGAGGACCGGACGAAAGCCTACAAGGACAAGGCCCGGCGGTATCGCGGGACGCTGTGACCTGGCCGTCCCGGCCCCTGAACCACCCCTTGCCGGCCGACCGGGGCGGGGCCTATCATAATGTGCTCAAGGGGCGGTAGCTCAGTTGGTAGAGCGCTGCAATCGCACTGCAGAGGTCGAGAGTTCGATTCTCTTCCGCTCCACACCGGAACGCCGGGCCGTCAGGGTCCGGCGTTCTTCGTTTTTCCAGAGCTGGTAGGCATTTCCGACGCTTGGACCGGGCATCGCAGGACGAACCAGGCAAATAGACGGGCATTCATAGGGCTCACGACCGTTGAGCCATTTGTCCAGGTTCTTCCTGGCCCCGAAGCCGGAGACCAGCCGGCCTTCCACCTGGTGAACGCCGCCCGGACTGCATCCGGGCGCCCGAGGCTACCTCGCCTTCGGCGGGCGGTCCGGCTTCTTCGGCCGGTGACTCGCCCCCTCCCGCCGCTGGTCTTTCATGAAGTCGTACAGCTGCTCGGCGGCCGACTCCCAGCGGCCGGACCGGGCCCGATGGATCGCCGAGTCGAGGTATTCCGCCGCCCCGGGCGGCAGCCGCCCGGCGTCCCGGTAGGCGCGGAGCTGGTGCTCGCACCGGCCGAGCTGCTGCTCGTCCCGCCCGGTCACGGCGGTGAACAGGGCGTCCACCGTCTGGAACACCTCCTCGTCGGCCCCCATCTGCGGCGGCGCCCGCAGCCCGAGGACCGCGACCACGATCCCGACGACTACCAGGAGGCCCAGGACACCCAGGGCCACGCGGTTCCGATTCGCGCGGGGGGGGCGGTCAGTAGTTGCCATTGACCGCCTCCCCGCCGTTCCGGGTGGACACCGCGACCCAGGTCCACGGGTTGATGAACGCGCCGACGAACCGCACCGACCCGTCCCCGAACAGCACGTTACACCCGGGCCCCGTGTGCTCGGACCACATCTCGTCGGTGTGCCCGAACGGGTTGTTCGGGGCGTGGATGATGACCTGCGGGTGGTCGTGAACGTCCGGGCCGCTGTGAACCCCGACCAGGCACCCGCCGCCGTTACAGTCGCTCGGCCACGGGCGGAGGTCCAGCCGGGGACAGGTCGCCGCACCCGGCACCACGCCGACCCACGTCTTGTTGCTCAGGACCGAGCTGTGCTCCCCGACGAAGACCGTGTTCGACAGCCCGTCCGGCACGTCGGCCACCCGGGTTTTGGAGTCCCGGTAGAACGGGCCGTTGATGACGTCCACCAGCGCCCCGGTCGGCTCCGGGACCGGCTCGGGGACGGTGAAGTCGTAGGAATAGGCGGTCGAGCGGCCCCAGGGCTGATTGACCCCGGCGTTCGTGACGTAGTGCGAGTGGGCGAAGACGATCGCGGGACTGAACGGCGTGCCGTGCCGGCCGTCCCCGGAGGCGGCCTCCACGGCGAACCCATCGCTGCCGCCGGTCGCCGAGGGGCACAGGAAAATCGACAGCCTGGTTCTGACGAGCGCGGCGTTCTGGGGGGCCCAGCAGGGGAGGTTCAGGTTCAGGCTCGCGTACAGGCCGGTCTGCTCGACGTACGGGAGGATCAGCGTGCCCCACGCCCAGCCGGCCGGCCCGTTCCAGTTGTCGTCCGGGTAGCTGATCCCGGAGGCCGTGCCCGACTGCTGGCCGGACGTGCGGACGTAGGCCGGCGGGAACCGGCCATTCGCCCCCTCGTAGTTGTGCAGGGCCAGCCCGATCTGCTTGAGATTGTTGGAGCAACTGGCCCGGGCGGCGGCCTCGCGGACCTTCTGGACGGCGGGGAGGAGCAGGCCGATCAGGATCGCAATGATCG
>JAQGHQ010000009.1 GCA_028288765.1 Gemmataceae bacterium
CTGTTTGAGGTTGTTCTGACAGCTGCTGCGGGCAGCGGCCTCGCGGACCTTCTGGACGGCGGGGAGGAGCAGGCCGATCAGGATCGCAATGATCGCGATCACCACCAGCAGCTCGATCAGCGTGAACGCACGGCGGGGTGGGACCAACTGATTCATCGGATCATCCAGTGTTAAGCCTGGGCGAAGTAGTCTTGTTAGTCTCGACTAATTACGGCTGATAGTCAAGACTATTCACAGAGGAACCCGGGACGTCAGAGATCCCAAGAGAGCCCAGGGCAACGCCCTGGGCAGCGCCTGCTGACTGACCGCACCCCAAGTGGGCTGGTCGTGGTCCATATTTACGAGTGGGAGAGCGGCCTGTAGGACCAGCCGACAAACTGAACCCGGCCCGGCTACTCTTTCCCCAGAACCAGATCCACCACCCAACACCCCCGGAAGTGCGGCCCGTTGCCCCGGCAGTGGGCGAGGATGTCGGGGTGGTCGCACCCGGCATCTTGCAATGCGTCGGCCAGGATCGGCATGGGGGAGAAGCCTCGGCTGTCGTACATCTGCCGGGCGAGGGTGGTGACGGTAGGGGTGAGCCAGGAGGGGGAGAGGGTGACGGGGCGGAAGGAGTTGCCGAAGATGTCCTGGAGGAGGCCACACTGGGCCGCCTCCTCGGCGGCCTGGCTGGTCCCGAAGCCGTAATCGTTCGGCCCCACACCGGGGTTAGTTAGGCTCGCAAAGCCAAGATATGCGTTTGACGATGCGTAGTAAGCTGCCTTCTGGGCTTCCCTCCACGCGATCACCAGAGCCAAGGAAAGTGCTGTGTGAGTTGGTGCGAGTGCATTTCTTTCGTCGCCGCGTGAGGCCCTCCACACTGGTTCCAGTTCGGCACTGAGTTCCCGCACCCGACCCTCAGCAGCCTGCAATTCCGCCCATGACGCCATGCCGTCAGCGAACCGCTCTCCGACCTGCACGGCTGTCCAAGCTGCGGAGTCCGGTAGGATGTGGCCGATCCGGTAGTAGCAGGCACAGGCGAAGAGTCGGAGCTTTCTGTCACTGCCCTTGCAGGCGGGGAACTCCGTCATGTCCTGCACCCGCTCTTCCGTCCCGATCAAGAACCGGAGCATCGGGTTCGGTCTGGTGAAAACCAGCCATTCCGCCTCGGTCATCGGTCGGCCCCCGGGGTGTTCGGATGAGCATACCCGGGGCGGGGACGAGGGACTATCGAACTCGACCGGGACTGTGCCCGTTGTCGGTGTCTCGGGCCGGCCCGCGGGAGCGGGCAAGGCCCTTCTGGTCCCATTCTGGGATAGCGGACACCAGTGTCCGCAGGAACCGGCGCGAAAGGTCCGCAAAGAACCGGGCGTGGGTGCCCAGGAGGAGCGTCACTCCATGTACTCCTTGAAATCGTCCAGCGGGGCGTCGAAGTCCGGGGCCATCCAGAACGCCCGGCCCGTGGCCGTTCAAGCCTGACACGGTCACGAGGTCCGCTCGGCCTTCTTGACCTGGGCGACCGGCTTGCCGTGGTCGGTGATGGTGATTTCTTCGCCCGGCTGGAGCCGGTCGAGAAGTTCGGGCAACGTGGCCTGGGCTTCTTCGAGTGTAACGGTGTTCATTGTTGTCCCGCCCGGTGACCATGACCGCGAGACGGTCCAGCTGGGTATCGGGCGGCCCTGCTTCTTCGGCTTGTGCCCCGCCCCGTCTCACCGTTGCTCCTTCATGAAATCGTGCGGCAGCCGACCGCCACGAAAGCGGGCATCCCTTCCGCATTCGGCGGAAGGAATGTAGCAGGCGATTTGCCCGCCTACCGGGGTGACCCCTGGACGACCCCCGTATGATGCTGGCGTCGCCCCCCGGCATTGCGCACGGAGGCCCGCATGCTCGACCCCCACTGGGCACTGATACTTGTCCTCATCGCCATCGGGGTGACCGCCGCCGTGTGGTCGGTGCTCGCCGGGGTGTCGGACGACCGGGGCTGAGAACACCGGCCCGAACATGCAGCTCGTTATCCTCGCAGGTGGGCGAGGATATCGGCGTTCTCGCACCCGGCGTCCTGGAGGCGTCGGCGTAGATGCACTTCGGTCAGCGCGGGGCCGGTCCTCGGCCTCAGATCTCCGAGTACGCCGTCGGGGTCAGCACCCTGTTGGTGATCCGCGAGACGATCTCCTTGTCGGCGTACTCGGGCATGGCCTTCAGCTTCACCCACTCCGGGTCGGCCCGGAACCGGTCCCACGCCGCCTTCCGGCCGTCCTCGTCCGGGAAGACGAGCATGTACGTCAGGTTCGGCATCGCCCCGCCCACGAGGGCCGTGGCGAAGAACACCGGGACCAGCCCGACCCGGCGGAAGATGGCCAGCTCCCCCCGCTCGAACATCTCCACCTTCTTGGCCGCCGCCCGCTCGTTGTGGCTCTCGTACACCCGCAGGTTCAGAAGCCGGGGCTTCGTCGGGTCCGGCCGCTCCAGCGTCGGCATCCCGCCGATCGCCGCCAGCAGCGAGCTCTCGATCCGCAGGTACACCGGGTCGTCGGCCTTCGCCGCCAGATAGCTCGCAGCCGTCTTGCGGAATTCCTCATCCGCGGCCAGCCGGGCGGGCACCGTGGCGATCCCGGTGGCGGACTTGTGGACGAGCAGCACCGACACCCGGACCAGCCCCTGGTCGGGCGGCTCCGCGAACACCCCGACCGGGCCGCCCCCGCACCGCTTGACCGCCGGAACGAATGCCTGACCGAGGTAGTCGTCGAGGACCGGCCGTTTGGCCATCTTGAGGGAGTACGTCCGGAGCTCGTACAGCTCGCGGGCGTCCGGGTTCGGGTCGGCCGCGAGGCCGGGAACGGCCGCCGAGCACAGGGTCGCCACCGAGGCCCCGACGAAGGTGCGACGTTCCATGGCAGAGTCCTTGGGGTGGGGGCGGAAACCCGGAACGAGACGAACGGCTGCAGTGTATCCTGTGGGTGAGGAGCGGCAAGGAAGTGGTCTTGGTTGCCCTGATTTGCTGGCGGGCGGATTCAGACCCGGTGTGCTGGTCTGGGGACGGGCGAACAACCCGAAGCGGACGATCTCGGGCCGGGGACCGCACTCACCGACCGGCGATCCGACCCCCGGCCGCCGGGGCGGGGTCGTTCGGCCCCGGACCCACCAGACGGGCGAGGTCCGCTTCCAGCTGTCGACGGACCCGCTCCTGCTCGTCCGCGTGCGGGATCTGAACGAGGGCGTGCTGGACCGCGCTCCACGCCTCGCGCTCCACGTCCGTCCGACCGGGCAATCCGTGGCGGACGAGGGCCATGCGGTCGGGAGGGCGCGAGTCGATCGCCAGGAATCCGTTCGCCGTCTCGGCGAGGGTGATCCGGCCGGCGACCAGGTCGGCGGCGAGGGCGCGCTTGGCCGCCTTGCGGGTCTGAACGTCGGCCAGCTCCTCGTCGAGCTCCCGGTCGAGGGATTTGCCGTCCCGAATTTCCTCATCCAGCCCGGAGATCGCCCACCCCTCCGGCCTGTCCGGCCGGGCCAGCGCCGGCTTGACGGCGGCCGCTGTCGCGAACCCGGCCAGCACGATGAGCCCGACACGGACGACCCGGCGGCGGAGCGGCGAGCGGCGAGCAGTCATTGCTACACTCGGTCGGAGATGATAGGTGGTCGTGCGAGGATGCGACGCGGGACAGCATCACATCACCCAGTCTACACAGATTCTTCATCAAAAAACGCAATATCTCGCCCCGCCACAATCTCGGCCCCCGTCACCGTTTCTGGAGCGGCCCCGCGTCCGTCAGCTCGAAGGGGGGGAGGCTGTTCGCTTTCGCCTCGACCGTGGCGCGCAACGCGGGATGCTTGGGGTCGGCGTACCGCCCTTTGAATTTGTCAGGTCCGTGCTGGGGGCGTCCTTTGCTCTGGCCGGAAACCGGCTTCCATTCGATCACGACGTCGTACTCGCCGGGAGGCGCGCCCTTGCCCAGCGCGCCGCAGACGAGCTCGAACGAGCCGTCCTCCTGGACGAGACCCATAATCATGTGCTCGTTCATGGCGTCGCCGCCTTGACGATAGAAGAAGACGGCCGCGCCTGTGGCCGGGGCACCATTGAGCGTCACCCGGCCCGAAACCGGGTAGAGGTTGTTGCTGTTTCCACACGACACGGCCGTCAGCGGCAGCGCGGCCGTCAGACAGAAGAGAACCTTTCTCACGCCGGGATACCTCCTGAAGAGATGCGGCCTGGTCGCGGCCGCCGCCGGAGGCGCGGCAGCCCACCGGATCAGTAGTCGAACGAGAGGACCTCGCCCCCGGCCCGGCTGAGCAACGCCTGCATCTGATTCATCGTGAGCCCGTTCCGGACGAACCGCACGGACCCGTCGCCGAACACGACGTTACTCCCGCCGGTGTGGAAGCTGAAGATTTCGCTGTCGTTGCTGCACCCGTTGGCGCAGGTCCAGGGCGCGGCGGGCATTCCCATGAACCCGCCGCCGGCGGCGATGCCGGATCCGCTCGGGTCGGCGCCGTTCGTGGCGATGTAGTTCAACGGGTCGGCCCAGGCGCCCCCGCCTTGGGGTGCCGGCCCGTTGACCCCGCCCTGGTAGCTGCCCGCGGCCGGCGCGTAGCCGCCGATGGCCGGCTGAGAAGCGGCGCCCCTGCTCCCGCGTACCAGCCCGGGCGGCCCGCGTCCTCGACGACCATGATCGTGTTCGACGTGCCGTCGGTGATGCCGGTGACGCGGACCGGGCTGTCGGGGGGCTGACAGATGATCGACGCGCCGGCGTTGATGCTGATGCCCGGGAGGGCCGCCATCATCCCGGCGTCCGGGGCGTAGTCGCTCCGCCCGAAGATCAAGCCGGATGCGGGCGTGACGGTGATCCCGAAGTTGTTGAAGCTGTTGGCCAGCTCGGCGGAGTAATCGGCGGTCGGGTTTCCCGGCGCGGACGGGCACTGGAAGGTCTTGACCGGGGTCGAATAGGCCGGGTTGGCGGGCGGCATGTTGACGGAACTGAGCGCCGCCTTCGTCACGTCGATCCGCCGGTACAGGTTGTCCTGCTCGATGTACGGAAGGATCAGGACCAGCGCTCCCGCCCCGAACGTGCCGGTCCCGGCGGGAGCGGACGGGTCGGAGGTCGGCAGGAGTTTGTAGGCGGTGGGGAAGCAGCCGTTGGCCCCCTCGTAGTTGTGCAGGGCCAGCCCGATCTGCTTGAGATTGTTGGAGCAACTGGCCCGGGCGGCGGCCTCGCGGACCTTCTGGACGGCGGGGAGGAGCAGGCCGATCAGGATCGCAATGATCG
>JAQGHQ010000038.1 GCA_028288765.1 Gemmataceae bacterium
TTTCCACAGGGCGAAGTCGCCGGGGTTCCGTTTCTTGTCGCTCACCTCGACCCGGGAGCCCGCTTCCAGCTGCTCCGGGTCGCGGTTGCAAAGCTTGCCGTAGTCGTGGTCCTTCGCCACGTCGAAGTACACGTCCCCGCCGGCCGGGTAGGCGTACCCCTTCTCGATCAGCCTGGAGATCATCGCGATCATCCCGGGGATGTGGTCGGTCGCCTTCGGGAACTGGTCGATCCCGGTGACGTTCAGCTTCTTCAGGCAGTCGAGGTAGTCGGCCGTCATCTGCCCGGCGAGCGCCGGGACGGTGGTGTGCAGCTCGCCGGCCCGTTTGATGAGCTTGTCGTCCACGTCCGTGATGTTGACGACCCACGTGACCTTGTACCCGAGGTACGTGAGATACCGCTTGACCGTGTCGAAGATGACCGGCCCGACCATGTGCCCGATGTGGCTCGGCTTGTACACCGTCGGCCCGCAGACGTACATCGTCACCGACTCGCCCGGCTGCTTGTGGAACGGCTCCTTCTTGCGGGTCAGCGTGCTGTACACCTGCAAGGGCATGACGAAATCCTTTCACCACAAAGGCACAAAGATTACACAAAGATCACAAATGAAAGCACAACGTCGGGTCTCTTCGTGGCCCTTTGTGTGCCCTTCGTGCCTGTGTGGTTATTCTTCCTTCTTCTCGATCAGAACAATAGCGTGGCAGCCGATCGCCTCGCCGCGGCCGATGTGGCCGACCTGCTCCCCGGTCTTGGCCTTCACGTTCACCGCGTCGGCAGACAGCCCGAGCAGCTCGGCGAGCTTCGCCCGGATCGCCGCCTTGACCGGGCCGAGCTTCGGCTCCTGGGCGAACACCGTCACGTCCAGATTGACCGCCCACCAGCCGAGCTGGTTCAGGCGGGCAAGGCTTTCGGTCAGGAAGAGCGTCGAGTCGGCGTCCTTCCAGCGGGGGTCGGTGTCCGGGTACAGGTCGCCGATGTCGCCGAGCCCGGCGGCCCCGAGCAGGGCGTCCGTGACGGCGTGCAGGACCGCATCGGCGTCGGAGTGCCCGACCAGCCCTTTCGGGTAGTCGACCCGCACCCCGCCGAGGATCAGCGGCCGGCCCTCCGCCAGCCGGTGCGTATCATGCCCGCTACCGACCCGGAATGACACCGTGGTGGCTCTCCAGACGAACCCGGGAAACCTGCGGGGATTGTAGCGGCGGACGGGGAAACGGCACAACGCCGACTCGCACCCGGCCCGGTGCGGCCGGGGGTGGATCAAAAACCATCGGGGGTGAATTACTTCTTCGGTCGAAGCGAGCCGGTCAATGCGCCGCCGTTTGTGGCGGTGGCGTTGATCTCAAGTGCGCCTTGGTTCCATTTCGCGCCGACTTCGTTTAAGCCTTCGAGGTCGCCCTTGTATTTCAGATTTAACCCGTCAATTTCCCCCTCGATGTCGTAGATCGCCTTTCGCTTCGGCTCGCCGGACGGGCCGTAGTCCAGACGGGCGATTCCCTTGAACGTTTTTCCCGCCCGCTCCGTGATGACGAACAGATAGTTGTGGTTGCCGGGATCTCCGTTCCACTTCAATTCGCCCGCCCAGATGGTCCCGATTTGGTACGGGTCCTTGGCCGCCGCGTTCGGCGTGACCCCGCCGGGTTTCGCGGCGAGGAATTCCTTCATCTCTTGTTCGACCGCGTCGGACTCGGCATCTTTCTTCGCCTTGACGTACTCCACGGCGGCCTGCTTGTATGCGGCCTCCAGCTTATGTCGGGCGGCCAAAAGGCCCTTGTTGTAGCTCGCCCCCGCGGTCGTGCCCGGCGCCCTACCGGACTCCTCGAACACCTTCCGGTCGGCCTTTACCTTGTCCACCACCGGTTTGTTCCCGGTCGCCCGGGCCGCGTCCTCGGCCTTGGTCATGCTTTCCCGTAATACGGTCCGGAGCCGGAGGAGTTCCATTTCGTACTCGGTCTTCGCCGCGGCCAGTTTGTCCCGGATCGGGTCGTCATCGGCCCGGGCGACCGCGACCGGCGCGGCGAGCGTCGCAACGGCCCATACGAGCGCGAACGTGTGGGCCATCGCCGTCCCTCCCGTGGTCTCCCCTGGTGAAAATAGTTCACCGAGCCGCGCGTCACGTGTCAATAGAATTTTCTCGGATTTGTTCGAACGTTTGTTCGAAACCCACGAGTCCTGGGCGGTGAGGGCCAGCCGGCGCCAAGCCCGGCATGATTAGATGGTCGTATCCTGTCCGGACCTGCTACCCCCCGATCGCGTGCATCGTCCGGTCCGGCTTCACGAACCGGGCGGAATTGATCTCGTGCCCCTCCCACTTCGCCCAGACCGAGCGGCGGAGGGCGTCGGCGATCGCGGCGTCGTCCGGCGTCGGGCGCCGGAGGAAGTCCTTCACGTCCGTCTCGTCCAGGGCGAAGAGACAGTTGCGGACCTTCCCCTCGGCCGTCAGGCGGAGCCGGTTGCAGCTCCGGCAGAACGGCCGGCTCACGGACGCGATGATCCCGACCCGCCCGCCGCCATCGGCGTAGAGGAAGTCCGTCGCCGGGGCGCGGGGGTCGTTGTCCGGGGCCGGGGCGAGCGGCGCGACCTCGCGGCCGAGCAGCTCCAGGATCTCGTGGGCGAAGAAGACCTTCTCCCGCTCCCACGCGTCCGCCCCGATCGGCATGTACTCGATGAACCGCAGCTCGAACCCGTGGTCGCGGCAGTACCGGGCGAGCGGGGCCGCGTCCTGGTCGTTGACCCCGCGGATCGCGACCGCGTTCACCTTCACCCGGTCGAACCCGGCCCGTTTCACCGCCGCCAGCCCGTCCAGAACCCGGTCCAGCCCGTCGCGGCGGGTGAGTTCGCGGAACCGGCCGGGGTCGAGCGTGTCGAGCGACACGTTCAGCCGCCGCAGCCCGGCGGCGAACAGATCCCCGGCCTGGTCCGCCAGGAGCACGCCGTTCGTGGTCAACCCGATGTCCTTGATCCCGGGAATCCCGACGAGCATCCGGACCAGCTTGTGCAGGTCTTTCCGGACCAGCGGCTCCCCGCCGGTGAGTCGAACCTTGTCCACACCCAACCCGGCCGCCACCCGCACGAAGTGAGCCATCTCCTCGAACGTGAGCAGCTCCGACCGGTCCCGAAAGACCACGTCCTCGGGCATGCAGTAGGTACACCGGAGGTTGCACCGGTCGGTGACGCTGATCCGCAGGTTGTTGTGGACGCGGCCGAACGTATCCACCAAATGCGGAATGGGGAATGCGGAATGCGGAATATCAGACGAGGCCACATCGCCCAGTAGCTTGAGAGGGTGTTTCGCACTCATTGCGCGTCCCCCTCAATCGTGTCTTTATTCCGCATTCCGCATTCCGCATTCCGCAATTCTGACGTGGGGTGGACCCACCCGCCCACGCCGTCCGGGGCGGTCTCCTTCTTCCAGATCGGGACGAGCTCCTTGAGCGTGTCGATCGCGTACCGGCAGGCGTCGAACGCGGCGGCCCGGTGCAGGGCGCTCACCGCCACCGCCACGCTCACCTCCCCGACCCCGAGCCGGCCGATCCGGTGGACCAGCGCCACCTCCCCGACCGTCCACCGCCGCCGCACCTCGGCCTCGATCTCGGCCATTTTCTTCTCCGCCATCGGCGGGTAAGCCTCGTAGACGAGGAACTCTGTCACCTGGTCGCCGGTCAGGTCGCGGACGGTGCCGAGGAACAGGGCTACCGCTCCGTAATGCGGGCCGCGGACGGCCTCGGTCAGGGCGTGGTAGTCGATCGGGTTGTGGGTGAGCCGGACCATGACGATATTGTACCGCCTGACGGTGGGTCAGGCGTCCTCGGCGAACGCGATCGTGTACCCGTCGCGGGGTGTGGTCACGGGCTCAGCCTCCGCTGACCGGGGGGATGACGGCGACCTCGTCGCCCGCGGAAAGGGGTCGCAAGTCGTCCGCGAAGTCGTGGTTCACGGCGACCGCGGACCGGGCCAGAAGATCTCCGAGGGCCGGGAACCGGTGGGTAAGTGCGAGGCGGAGATCGGCCACCGTCGCGACGGCGGGCACGTCGATGCTCACGGCATCGCTTCCGGCCAGGTCCCGCGCGCGGGCGAACAGGTGAACGGTCAGGGTCATGTTCGACTTCCGGGCGAGCGGGGGGCGTGAGCCCCCCGAGTAAACGCGAAGCACCCCACAGACGTCAACCGCACTCGGGGGGCTCACGCCCCCCGCTCGCCCAGAATGCCCCGTTCGCCTAATCGCTCACCAACTTGCCGAGCGGTTTGCGGAGCTTCGCCCCGAGCTCGGGGAGCAGCCCGTAGGCGTGGGCGAGGTACTGGACCGGGTGCAGGGACCGCTTCCCGGTCCCCTCCTGCATCTGCATCCGGCACGCGCTGCACTCGGTCGAGCCGAACAACACCCCGGGCCGGTTCAGCTCCTCCAGCATCCGCCGGCCGGCGGCCAGCGAGGTCTCGTAATTCGCCGCCTTCAGTCCCCACGTCCCGGCCATCCCGGAACAGCTCACGTCGATCGTATGGACCCTCACCCCGGGAATGAGCGCCAACAACTGGGGGCCCGCGGCCGGGCCGTGGAGGGCCTTCAGGTGACACGGGACGTGGTGCCCGAGCGTGACGTCGAGCCGGCGGAAATCGGTCTTCAGCCGGCCGGCCTGGTGGAGCTCCCACAGGAAGGTGGTGAGCTCGACCGTGTTCGCGGCCAGGGTGGCGGCGTCCGGGTCGGTCAGGATGTTCAGATAGTCCTGGGACAGCATCAGGGCGGCGGTCGGCTCGGAGCACACGACCCGGTAGCCCTCGCGGACGAGGTCGGCGAGCGCCCGGACGTTCCGGACCGCGACCTCCCGGGCGGTTTCCACGTCCCCCACCGCGAGCGGGGCCATCCCGCACCCGACCTGCCGCGGCGGGACGTACACCTCGACCCCGTGGTGCCGCAGCACCGCGACCGTCGCCTCGCCGATGAGCGGGTCGTTGTAGTTCGCGAACACGTCGACGAAATAGGCAACTTTGGGAACGCGGAATGCGGAATGTGGAATGCGGAGTGAAGACGAGGGATCTTCCGGTCCGCGGTCCGCGGTCCGCGCTCCGTACTTCTTCGTCAGGCCCATTCCCCGGGCCCGGCGGTAGAAGCTGCGGAGGGAGAACGCCTGAAGGCGGCGGCGGCGGGACAGGCCGAACACCTTCTCGATCAGCCAGCGGACCGACCGGCGGGACAGCAGCCCGTTCACCAGCGGGGCGAAGTTGCTCCCGAGGGTGGCGAACATCTCGGTCCGGGCGAGGACCCAGTCGGCCCGGGTGAGCCCGTGCTCCGCCTGCCGGGCGGCCTTGGCCTCCAGCATCAGCTTCGACACGTCGACCCGGGCCGGGCACTCGTCCCGGCACATCTTGCAGTTCACACACCCGTCGGCGATCGCCTTCACGTCGTCGCCGGCCAGCGCCGCCGGGTCGGTCAGCAGCCGGACGAGGTTCGCCATCGCCCGCGGCGACGCCTCCTCCGCCCCGGTCGCGCGGAAGACCGGGCACATCCGCCCGCGGGGGGAGCGCGACCGGCAGTCCCCGCACCCGGTACACTTCGTCGCCTCGGCGACGGGACCGCCGTCGGGCCACACGAGCAGTGGGGTCAGGAGTCGGGAGTCCGGGGTCGGCGGAGATACAGAGTCGCCAGGCTTGCTCCCGGTGTCCTGGTCCAGGTTCGGGCTGACCCCTGACCCCTGACCACTGACCACTGACCGGAGCGGCCACGCCGGCCGGCTCGGGTCGGGGCCGATGATCTTCCCCGGGTTCAGGATGCCCTTCGGGTCGAAGATCCGCTTCACCTCGCGGAACACCGGCAGCACCGGGCCGTACTGCTTCTCCACCCACGGGGTGCGGGCGATCCCGGTCCCGTGCTGGGTGCTGACCGTCCCCCCGAGGGCGAGGGCGAGCCCGTGGACCGCCTCCGCGACCGGCCAGAGCTTCGCCCGGTCGGCCGGGTCGTCCAGGTCGACGAGCGGGCGGGTGTGGACCTGGCCGGCAAGAGTGTGGACGAGGAACGACGCGCTCAGCTCGAACCGCTGGAGGACGTCCTGGGTCTGGGCGACGAACTCGGCCAGGGCCTCGGTCGGGACGCCGACGTCCTCGATGAAGGCGACCGGCCGCGGCCCCTTGCCGAGCCCGTACAGCCCGGCCACCGCCGCCTCCCGCACCCCGCGGACCCGGGCGGTCCCTTCCGGGTCGCAGGTCGGCTCGGCCAGCACCCCGAGCCGGTGCGTCGCCCTGAGCTGGTCGATCGCCCCCCACGCCCGGTCCGCCGCTTCCCGCTCGGTGTCCCCCTCGAACGTGACCACCAGCGCCGCCCCGACCGACGGCGGGACCAGCCCGACCGCCTGGGCCGGGCCCGGCGAGCGGGTGCGGGAGAGGAGCCGGCGGTCGAGCAGGTCGCAGCCGACCGGGCCGGCCGCCCGGACGTCGAGCCCCGCGCGGAGGGCCGCGTCCAGGGTCGCGAACCCGAGCAGGGTGATGCACACGCCGCCGGGCAGCGGGACCGTCCGGAGGGTGGCGGCGGTGACGAACCCGAGCGTACCTTCCGACCCGGCGAGCAGCTTCGCCAGGTCGAGCCCGGCGTCGGTCAGCACGTCGTGCAGCAGGTATCCGCACCGGTTGAACGCCGTCTGCGGGCGGGTCAGGTGGACCAGCTCCCGGTTGGCTTTCAGCAGGGCTTCGGTCGCGCTCAGGATGTCCCTGGTCCTTGGTCCCTGGTCCCTGGTCCCTGGTCCTTCGCCCGTCGGCGGGTCGAGCTGGTCGGGCCACCCGGGGGGAAGACCGGAGGACGAAGGACGAAGGACGAAGGACGATTCCCCGTTATCCCACACCACCCCCAACCCCGAGACGTAGTCCCGCGTGTACCCGTACCGGGAGGCGTTCCCGCCGGAGGCGTTGGTGGCGACCATCCCGCCGACCGTACAGCTGCCCCCGCTCGCCGGGTCCGGGCCGAACCGCCGGCCGTGCTTCGCCAGCGCGGCGTTGAGCTCGACCAGCACGACCCCGGGCTCGACGGTGACGGCGTCGGACGAGATGTCGAGGACGCGGCGGAAGTGGACGCTCAGGTCGACGACCAGCCCCGGCCCGAGCGACTCGCCGGCGACCCCGGTCCCGGCCCCGCGGGGGATGAGGGGGATCTGGTGCTCGAAGCAGTACCGGACGAGCACGGCCAGGTCGTCGGCGTCCTGCGGGATCGCGACCCCGAGCGGGGTGACCTGGAACGGGCTGGCGTCGGTCGAGTAGAGCCCGCGGACCAGCCCGTCGAACGTGAGCCGGCCGCGGAACGAGTTCCGGAGGTCGTCGGCAATCTGGTCGGAGTCGGGCACGGGTGAGTGCGCAGTGGGTAGTGTTCAGAGAATCAACGTATCCGAGCACGGGGTCGGCCCGCCCAGGGCTCCCGCCCTGGGCTACAGACGGTCGCCGCTCCGCGGCTTCAGACTTCTTCGCCCCGGAGGGGCATTCGTCCGTAGCCCAGGGCGGGAGCCCTGGGCGGGCCGACCCGGGTCTCCATTACCGTTGCCCGAACACCAGCGACATCAGTTCCGCCCGGGAGGCCGGGTTCGTCCGGAACAGCCCGCGGACCGCGCTGGTGATGGTCATCGACCCGGGCTTGCGGACCCCGCGGATGGTCATGCAGCTGTGGCTCGCCTCGACGATCACCCCGACCCCGCGGGGCTGGAGCTCGGTCATGATCAGGTCGGCGAGGCCCTCGGTCATCCGCTCCTGCACCTGCGGCCGGCGGGCGACCGCGTCCACCACCCGGGCGAGCTTCGACAGCCCGACCACCTTCCCGTCCGGCACGTACCCGACGTGGGCCTTCCCGGTGAACGGCAGGAGGTGGTGCTCGCAGCAGCTGGCGAACTCGATGTCCTTCACCAGCACCATCTCGTCGGCGTGCTGGGTGAACGTCTTCTGAAGGTGGACGGCCGGGTCGAGGTGCAGCCCGGCGAAGATCTCGGCGTACATCCGGGCGACCCGGTCGGGGGTCTCCTGGAGTCCCTCGCGGTCCGGGTCCTCGCCGACGGCGTACAGGATCTCCCGGACCGCCCGGCGGATGCGGTCGTGGTCGACCGGGGCGGCCGGCATGGCCGCCGCCGCCGCCAGGTCCGCCAGCGACGGAGGCCCGTCGTGGTTCGGGCCGGCGGTCGACGGCTTGTGGTGTCCGTGACGGGAGGACGTGCCCAAGTCAACGCTCCGGGACGCGGGGGCAGAAACAACTCCTTCATTCTATGCCGGTTCCGGAACCGACTAAAGCCCCGGGGCCGCAGGCGTGAGGGTTTTACCCGTGGTGTAGAATGAGGTAGCTGGTCAATCCCGTTGCCGTTCGGTCCCGGAGGGGTCTCCCATGGCGCTCACCGCCGCCCAGGTCGCCGAGCAGAAGAAGCAGGTCGAAGAACTCATCGCCGGGTCGGACGTCGGGTTCGCCAAGGCCCTGTTCTATGGCAAGTTCAAGGGAGACCTACTCTTCCCGTACCCGACACTGCCGCCCGAACAGCAGGCGAAGGCCGACGAGATGGCGGACAAGGTCCGCGATTACGCCAACCTCGCGATCGACCACATGAAGATCGACCGCGAGGCCCGCATCCCCGATTCCGTTATCCACGGGCTCGCGGAACTCGGGGTCTACCGGCTGACGATCCCGACCGAGTACGGCGGGCTCGGATTCAACCAGCAGATGTATCTAAAGACGATGGAGGTGCTCGGCGGGCACGACGCGAGCGTCGCCGTGTTCGTGAACGCGCACCACAGCATCGGGTGTCGGGCGCTGGTCCTGTTCGGGTCGAAGGAGCAGCAGGCGCAGTGGCTCCCGGGCCTGCTCGACGGGTCGAAGCTGTGCGCGTTCGCCCTGACCGAGCCGGAGGCCGGGTCCGACGCCGGGAACGTCCAGACGATGGCCAAACCGACGGCCGATGGCGCGGCGTACATCCTCAACGGTACGAAGCACTACATCACGAACGGCGGGATCGCGGACGTCCTCACGGTCATGGCCCGCACCCCGGCCCCGACCCCCGAAAAGCCTGATGCCACGAAGATTACGGCGTTCCTGGTGACGCCCGACCTGCCGGGGTTCGAGGTGGTCGAGGCCCGGGCCGAGAAGTGCGGCATTCGCGGGACGGCGACGGGCAAGCTTCGGTTCACGAACATGCGGGTGCCGAAGGCGAACATCCTCGGCCCGGTCGGGAAGGGGCTGAAGGTCGCGCTGACGGTCCTCGACTTCGGGCGGACGACGTTCGGGGCGAGTTGTGCCGGTCACGCGAAGGCGTGCATCAAGGCGATGGTGGAGCACGCGAAGCGGCGGGTGCAGTTCCAGCAGCCGCTGGCGGAGTTCCAGCTGGTGCAGAAGAAGGTGGCGTTCGCGGCGGCCCACACGTTCGCGATGGAGGCGGCGACGGCCCAGTGCGCGGCCTTCATCGACCGCGGGTTCGAAGACTACATGCTCGAAACCGCGATCCTGAAAGTGTTTGCGACCGAGCACCTGTGGACGATCGTGAACGACACGATCCAGGTCTGGGGCGGGAAGGGGTACTTCTGCGACCAGCCGTTGGAACGGTGGATGCGGGACGCCCGGATCAACACGATCGGGGAGGGGGCGAACGACGTCCTGAAGGCATTCGTGGCGGTGGTGGGGTGTCGGGGGCCGGGCGAGTACCTGAAGGGCCTCCGCGACGACGTGATGGGCGGGCGCTGGAGCCTGCGGAAGCTGGGGGCGGCGATCGGGGTCGGGGCGAGCATGGTCCTCCCGTGGACGGTGGGCACGCCGGCGGTGCCGGTGCATTCGCCGGAGCTCCGGGACGACGCCCACGCGCTCGCGAAGCTGATCCGCGAGTTCGGGCTGAAGCTCCCGCACGTGTTCCTGGGCCTCAAGGACGAATCGAAGTTCGTGCAAGCCCAGCTCGTTCACGAGCGGATCGCGGACATCGCCATCGACCTGTACGTGGGCAGCTGTGTGCTGAGCCGGCTCGACCACCTGTTGAGCAAGCCGACGAGCAACGGGCACGCGGGTGGGAAGACGGACCCGTACGCGGACGCGACGGCGGGCAAGTACTTCCTGGAGCTGGCGTTCCGCCGCATCCGGGAGCGGTTCGCCGCCCTCGACGACAACGACGACTCGGGATGTTTGGAGGCGGCGAAGTCGGTGCTGGGGAAGTTCTGATGCCTCCTGACGAGGTCAGGTCATGCCGCGGACGACTGGGCATTTTTGGTTCCGGCGGGGCATCCTCGTTACTACCCTCCTGAGCGTTCTTCTGGCCGGATACTTCGGCAGTTACGCGGTCCTCTCCCGTCGTGGGATGGCCGAGATGGGGGAGCACGATTTCGTGTTCTTTTACGTCCCGGTGGCTGAGATCGGGCCGGAATCAGCTGGGTTATCCCGACACTATTGGCTGCGGGATTTCTATCACCCGATCAATCAAGTCGATCATGAGTGGTTCGGGGGTGGAACCCCGTGCGGTGGGATCACCTGGGGCTGAGCCGGGAGGCACCGCAGGAGTGAGTCGCTCGGATTTCGCGCAGGAATTGACAGCGAGGACAACGGATATGGCCCCGAAGAAGAGTGGCCCCGAGGTGCCTGCGGAGGTTCGAGCGCGCGCAAGGGAGATTCAGGCAAAGCTGGCTCATAAACCCGGCCCGGACGAATTCCTGACCCCACAGGAGCGAGCCGACCCCACCCCGTTTTATTTCGTGCTGCGGGGATTTGTGAAGCAGCTCAAAGACGCCCGGGAGGCGGCCGGGCTCCCGCTGGCCCAGATCGCCGAGCGAACCGGGATGGCCCCGGAAAGTTTGTCGCGGCTGGAAACCGGCGCATTGACCAACCCGACCTTCCAGACGCTCGCCCGGTACGCACTGGCGGTCGGCCGGAAGCCGGTCATGACGAGTGAACCGATCGACGGCTGCTGACTCTTGGCTGTAACATAGCAACCGGCCGTCATTCCGCGCCCAACTGGCCCGCGAAATCCTCTTCGTTGTGGGTGAACGAGAGGGTATTCATTTCCATAACACTGCGAAAACGCTTATTCTCAACCGCTTGATCAGCTCACTGGGCGAGTGCCCGACTCCGAAGTCGGCCCGGGGGGTGAATGGTTACTCTTCCGAAAGGTGCCTTCATGCCGCGCGCGGACTCGGCGGTTCGTAACACGCTATTTTTCGCGTTGACCCTCGGCGGAATGGCTCTTGCGGCCGGCACCATCGGTTTGGCCGCCGACCCCCCCAAGCCCGTACCCACGCACGCGGATGTATCCTACGGGCCCAGCCCGAATCAGCTGATCGACATTTACCTGCCGCCGAACGGCAGCAAGCCGTATCCGGTCGTCCTCTGGTTCGGCGGGATCTGGAAACCGGCCAAGCACCCGGCAAGACTCGATTACTTTGGGAAGGCGAATTGCGCGGTGATCGCCGTGCAGACGCGGACGCTGACCGAGGCGATGGAAGACAAGGTGAGTGCGCCGATTTCGTACGTCGCCAACGACGCCTGCCGGGTCGTGCAATTCGTCCGCCTGAACGCGGCCAAGTGGGACCTGGACCCGCGGCGGATTGCCGTGGGCGGAGGCTCGCAGGGGGCGTTGCCGGCCCTGTACGTCGCCTGCGCCGGCGACCGGGCCGACCCAAAGTCGAGCGACCCAGTGGAGCGAGTGTCGACGAAGGTGACGTGTGCCGCGGCCTACCGCAGCCAGCCCACCATCGACCCGAAGAGGATGCAGGAGTGGGTCCCGGGGGTCGAGTGGGGGGCTCCGGCGCTGGGTTGCAGTTTTAAGGAGTCGTTGAAGCGGCGCGACGAGTTGCTGCCGGTCATTTCGAAGTGGTCTCCCGACGCCTTGCTGCACGCGGGCACCCCGCCCCTCTATTTCGAGAACGAGTGGGGGCTGACAAAGCCCGAGACGGTCGAGGAAACGAACTACAAGGTTCATTCACCCGCCTGGGGGCTGGGCTTTCAAAAGCTGGCCCAGAAAGCGGGCGTCGTGTGCCACGTCAAATACCCCGGTCATCCGACGGAGAAGTATCAGGACATCTGGGACTTCATCGTCCGGGAATTGAAAGCCGCCCCGTGAGGACCGCGGAGACGAACCGATGTCGGCGATCTACCGATGGCTGATCCGGCGCCGGCTGTTGCTCACCGGGGCGATGCTCGTCATCCTTGCTGTTGGATGGTGGTTTTCCGCATACCCTCGCGGGATGCTTGCCGCCTGGGCCGATCACTCCCGCGGGCATTACGAGCTCAAGGGGATCGGGCTGCCTCCGCCGTGGGCCGGGGAGTACGCCAGGCTCGTCCTCGACCGGTACGGGGTGGCGGTCAACTCGGTCGCCGGCTGCGTGGTCACCCAGGACTTGGTCTGGTACGTGGACGGATACAACGTCGTCTCCAAGTCGCGGATCCAGGCGCGGTTCGGCAAGGACATCTTTGCCGAGTGTGCGGAAGAGGCGCGGGCCGCGTGGGAGCGGGAGCACGGCATGGAGTGAAGCAGTCCGGGTCCGACCGTCCGTGGGCGCTGACCCCGGCCGCGATACGACTCGTGTTCACTCCGGCGGCCATTTCTTTCGCGGGGCTTTGTCAGCCGGGGCCGACTTCTTCTTTTTCTTCTTCTTCTTCCGCTCCGGCTCGCGCTTCTCGCCGACCGTCCCGGACATGACCGAGAACAGGTCCCACCCCTCGCAGTCGACCCAGTTGAGCTTCACGAAGGCCGTGCCCACGAGCAGCCCGATCACGGCGCCGCTGATGTGAAGCACCGCGGTCGAGACGGTGAAGCCGACCAGCCCGGCCAGGATCAGCTCCCAGATAAACATCAGCCCGCAGAACACCACGATGGGAGCATCGAAGTTGACCGGCCGGAAGACGAGCAGCCCGGCGACGCCCACGTCGTTTCGCGGCGACCAGATCAGCGCGATCGCCATCAGCCCGAACAGGATGGCCGACGCCCCGAACGACCCGCCGTGACCCGCCCCCGACATCACCGCCTGCTCCAGCCCGCACTGCACGAACCCCATCCCGAGGTACAGTGGCAGGAACACCAGCGGCCCGACCTTCCCTTCGACCAGGAACCCGAATGTCCACAGGGCGATCATGTTCCCGAATAGATGCATCAGCCCACCGTGGACGAAGTTCGACGTCACCCACTGGAGCGGCTTGAGGCCCTCCCCGTACTGAAGGATGTAACTCTGCACGTCTCCCGACGAGCCGAGGAGGGCGACGAATGCAATGACGTTCACCACGATCAGCCCGATCGTGGCAACCGGGAAGTGGTAGACCGGGGCGTCGGTCCGGTACGGAAATAGAAGCATGGCCGGCTCCGTGGGCGGCGGCTCGAACAGGTGTTCGCTGCCGGGAAGGGAATATTCCGTCAGCTCGGGCAGAGCCGTCAAGCCTGGTTGCGGTCGAAAGCATCGCGCGGGTATTAAATTGTTACCTGGCTCATAACGAAGACATCCGACGACCTCCTGCCGTGTTGAAACCGCGGGAGGTTCTGGGAACCGGTCTTCAGCCCGAAGGGCTGGGACAACATAGCCCAGGGCAACGCCCTGGGTCGGCTAACTCCGGTCACCCCGGCCTCTCCGATGGGTCCGCCGGACGGACTCCCCGGCCTTCCGGTCCCAGCCCTTCAGGCTGGGCGGCGGTTCGATCTCGCTCCCCAGGGCGTTGCCCTGGGCTATGATGTCCCAGCCCTTCGGGCTGAAGACCTGGCCGAATCGCTGGGGGGATTTCAACAAATCAACGACCTTCCTGACAGGCAAACGCGCGGGGTAGAATCAACCACTGCGTACCTGAGTCGTCTTATGTCGTTGGCGATGACGACGTCCTCGTCAGAAGGCGGCAGGTAAAAGAAAACGGCCCGAGGGACTGTCAAAACCTGCCAAACACTGCCACCGGTCAGATAACCCGGTTGCCTGACGACAGAAATACGCTCCGGGGGCTGTCAAAACCTGCCAAACACTGCCACCGGTCGTTTTTTCGTCAATTGATGAGATATTTGAGGAACATTCGGATTGCTCACACACGACATTGGGGATCGGAGCCTGGGGACTGTCAGAACCTGCCAGACGCTGCCACGGTCAGACAACCGCACGACCGGAGGCCGGAGGCCGGAGAAAGCCTCCGGGGACTGCCAAAACCTGCCAAACACTGCCACCGCGCCGACCAGTCGTAACCCCCCTTGGCGTTGCCGTGTTCGGCTGTCTGCGGTAGCCTCAAGAATACCTCCTGCCTCACCCGACTCCGCAATCGACCTGCTCCGGAGCTCCCTCCTAATGTCCCATCTGTTCCGGCTGTTCGCCGCCCTCCCGGTGTTCATCCTGGGCGCCGTCCTCGTCGCTTCCGCCGTACCGCCCGACGGGGCCAAGGACGACAAAAGTAAGCCCAAGGCCGCCGCCAAGGGCTCGCCCGAAGAGACACTCGCCCAGGTGCAGGTCGAGAAGGGGCTGAAGGTCGAGGTGTGGGCCTCGGAACCGCTCATGCAGAACCCGGTTGCGTTCTGCTTCGACGAGCAGGGCCGGGCCTACGTCGCCGAGACGAACCGGCTCCACACCGGCGTCCCGGACACCCGCGGCCACATGAACTGGCTCGACGAGGACCTCGCCTGCCGGACCTCCGCCGACCGGGTGGCGATGTACAAGAAACACAACTACACGGGGTTCGAGAAATACTCGGACCAGGTCCGGATGGTCTTCGATAGCACCGGGAGCGGCAAGGCGGACAAGAGCACCGTGTTCTCCGCCGGCTACAACCGCCCCGAAGACGGCCTCGCCGCCGGCGTCCTCGCCCGGAAGGGGACCGTTTACCTCGCCAACATCCCCGACCTGTACGCCCTTCGGGACACGAAGGGCGAGGGCAAGGCGGACGAGAAGAAGTCTCTCTTCACCGGGTTCGGCCCGACTGCCCAGTTCATCGGGCACGACCTCCACGGGCTGCGGATGGGGCCGGACGGGAAGCTGTACTTCAGCATCGGCGACCGCGGGTTCAACGTCACCACGAAGGAGGGCAAACAGCTCCTCTACCCGAATACCGGGGCCGTGTTGCGGTGCGACCCGGACGGGGCAAACCTCGAAGTGGTCCACTACGGTCTGCGGAACCCGCAGGAGCTGGCGTTCGACGATTCCGGCAACCTCTTCACCTTCGACAACAACTCCGACAGCGGCGACCGGGCCCGCTGGGTGTACATCGTCGAGGGCGGCGACAGCGGCTGGCGTGGCGGCTATCAGTACGGCACCCTGTACCACCCGCCGGGCGTCCCGCAGGGGAACCGGGGGCCGTGGAACGCCGAGAAGATCTGGCACGTCCCCGGCCCGGACGGCGGCCCGCCCGCTTACGTCGTCCCGCCGCTCGCGCACTTCGGCAACGGCCCGGCCGGGATGACCCACTACCCCGGCGTCGGGCTGAATGACAAGTACAAGGACCACTTCTTCGCGTGCGATTTCACCGCCAGCCCCGGGGGTAGCGTGATCTGGTCGGTGGCGGTCAAGCCGAAGGGGGCGAGTTTCGAGGTGGCGAAGCACGAGCCGTTCGTCCGCGGGATGGTGCCGACGGACTGCGAGTTCGGCCCGGACGGGGCGTTCTACTGGTCCGACTGGGTCGGCGGCTGGGACATGCCCCGGAAGGGCCGGATCTTCAAGCTCACCGACCCCGAGGCGATGAAGAACCCGGCCGTCGGCGAGGCGAGGAAGCTGATCGCCGAGGGGTTCGGGAAGAAGACGGCTGACGAGCTGGAAAAGCTGCTCGAACACCCGCACCAGCAGGTCCGGCTCGATGCGCAGTACGAGCTAGTCCACCTGAAGGCGGACGGCCGGCTGGCGAAGGTGGCGAAGGGGTCGAGCCACCGCCTCGCCCGGCTGCACGCGATCTGGGGGCTCGGGATGATCGCCCGGAAGCACCACCCCCGGATCGCCCGGACGAACCCCCCGGGGGCCGTTTTCACACTCGCCGAACTGGCCCGCCATGACGACGCGGAAGTCCGGGCGCAGGCGTTGAAGGTGCTCGGTGCGCTGCCCCTGCTCCCGCGCACCCTCCGGCCGGTGGTCCTCAAAGACCTGGCCGATCCGGAACCCCGGGTGAAGTACTTCGCCGCGATCGCGTACGGCAAACTCGATTGGCTGCTAACCTCTCGGCTTCCGGTCGCGGAGATCGAGAAGTACCTCCCGCTCTTCGAACTGCTCAAGGCGAATAACGACCAGGACGCCTATCTGCGGCATGCGGCCGTCGTCACACTGGAGGCGCTCGCCGTCAACCCGGTCGACCTGTGGAACGTCTGGACGCGGGCGAAGGATAAGTACGACGTCCAGGCGGTCCGGCTCGGCGTCCTCCTCGCCCTCCGGCGGCACAAGAGCGATAAGGTCGGCGAGTTCCTGAAGGACCCCGACCCGAAGATCGCTGACGAGGCGGCCCGGGCGGTCCACGACGAGCGGATCGAGGGGGCGATGGCGAAGCTCGCGGAGCTGGCCGATTCGCGGATGGAATCTGATCCGGTGGCGTACCGGGCGCTGTCGGCGAACTTCAAGCTCGGCACGCCCGCGGCAGCTGCGCGGGTGGCGAAGGTCGCGGCCCGGCCGAGCGACCCCGACCACGTCCGCGTCTTCGCCTTGAAGCTCCTGGCCGACTGGGCGAACCCGCCCCGGCGCGACCCGATCACGGGCCTCATCCACGACCTGCCGAAGCGGGACGGAACGATCGCCGCGGACGCCCTGAAGCCGGTGATCGCCGGGGCGTTCAGCGGGTCGGACGCCGTGCGGTCCGAGGCCGCGCAGGTATCGGCGAAGCTCGGGATCAAGGAGGTCGGGCCGCTCCTGACCGAGTTGATGAAGGATGCCAGGGCCCCGGCGTCGACGCGGGCGGAAGCGCTGTACGCGCTCGCCGCGGTGAAAGACCCCGGGCTCGCCGGGGCGGCACAGTTCGCCCTCTCGACGACCGAGCCGAGGCTCCGGGCCGCCGGCCTGGCCGTGAAGGCGAAACTCGACCCGGACGCGGTCCTGAAAGTCCTCCCGGGGCTGCTCAAGGACGAGAAGGTGTCCGCCGTCGAGAAACAGGCGGGGTTGGCAGCACTGGGTCGGTTCGGGCCGTCGGTCGACGTGGACGAGCTGCTCGCCGGCTGGCTCGACGCGGCGGTCGCCGGGACGGTCCCACCCGAACTCGTGCTCGACGTGCTCGACGCGGCCGAGGCGCGGACGAAGACCCCGAACCTGAAGCTGCTCGCGCCGCTCGGGAAGAAGGTCGATGCGTACCGGACGGCGCGGGCGAAATCGACCGACAAGCTGGCCCCGTGGGCCGATACGCTCGCCGGCGGCGACGCGGAGAAGGGGTGGAACATCCTCCTGAACAACAACGCCGTTTACTGCCAGCGGTGCCACAAGCTCGACGGGCAGGGCGGTGAAGTCGGCCCGCCGCTCAACGGGATTGCGGGGCAAATGGGGAAAGACCGGCGGTATCTGCTGGAGTCGGTCGTGATGCCCTCGGCCCAGATCGCCAGGGGGTACGAGACGGTAATCCTGTCGCTCGCGGACGGGCGGACTGTGTCCGGGGTGGTGAAGGAGGACACCAAGAAGCAGATCAAGTTGCTGACCCCGGAGGGCAAGGAGCTGCTGATCCCGGCGGACGAGGTGGAGGCCCGGCGGACCGGCCCCTCGGCCATGCCCGACGACCTGCACAAGAAGCTCTCTCACCGCGAGCTCCGCGACCTCGTCGAGTTTCTCGCGAGCCTCAAGGACCCGGAGAAGAAGGGGGGTCCGTGATGACCGTGCTGATTCTCGATCCGGTATTCGAGCAAATAATCAAGGATGATCGAGAGAAGCACGGCCTGGATCGGTGGGACGAGGTCTGGGACGGAGTTCTGGTCGTGCCCCCGGCACCAGACAACGAGCAGCGGCGACTGGTACTCGAGTTCGCTATCGCGTTTGTGGAGGCGACCGACCGAGGTCGAGGGGATCAGGTACTCCCGGGGGCGAACGTCAGCGACCGGGAGGAGGGCTGGACCGAGAACTACCGTATCCCGGACGTCCTGGTCCGTCTCGCCGGCGGCCGGGCGAAGGACTGCGGCACTCACTGGGTCGGTGGTCCGGACGTGGCGGTCGAGATCCCGAGCCCGGGAGAAGACCCCCGGCAGAAGCTCGACTTTTATTCGAAGGTCGGGACGCGCGAGGTGCTGATTGTCGAGCGCGAGCCGTGGGCCATCGAGCTGTACCAGCTCGTCGGCGGCATGCTCCAACCGGCCGGCCGCTCCGACCTGTCGAACCCGGCGATTCTGGCGAGCGGGGTGCTCCCGCTGACGTTCCAACTGCGGGACGAATCGCCGCGGCCTACGATCCTGGTAAGCCACACGGCCACTGGGCAGACGTGGGTCGTCTGATACAGGAACCCGGTGAGACGGTCGCTTTTTCGTCGGTGCGGGGGGTACCCGCTCGCGGGTCCGTGGCACCGACCCGACCGAGCCGGATGGCCCAGTTTCTGGGTAGGTCCGGCGAGCCGAGCCGGACTGCCTGTGCCGCTCGGCTCGCGGCACCTACCCCGACTCGGGCCGGACGGCTCAACTGCCGAGTCGGTCCGGCGCGACACGGATCAAACCGAATGCGACCGTCACATCGGGTTCCTGTATGAGTGACCGGAAACCCGGCCAAGCAGTCCGATGCCAGGAACGAGAGCCAGTGGCACCGATCGGGGACCTGTCCGCGAAGGACGCCGGGTGGTAGCCGACCAACAGGTCGCACGGGAGACGCTGCCGTGATAACCCTCTGGATCGCCGTCTGCGTGGGCAGCTTCCTCCCGCTGGCCAAGATACCGGACCTGAAACCGCTCGTGGACTTCGCGACCCGCCACCGCATCCCCATGCCCCCGCGGGACGCGCCCCTGGTCTTTGCCCACGACGGCGTTTGGAGCGGTGACGTCGGTGTTTACTCCCCGGCATTTCTGCTCGAACAGAAGTCGGATGGGAGTATCGTCATCCTGCGGGGGCTGGACCGTGAGACCCTGAAGCCGACCACCGGGTTCCACAAGGGTGAGCGGTTGTGGCTGAAGTTCACTCCTGTTTGGGTGGACGACGTACGTGGTGGCTTCGAGACGGAGTATGGCTTTATCTCCACTTTCGTCTGCGCTGTTCAACTTGCCGCCCGCGGGGACTTCGCAACTGCCCGCGGTCTTCTGATGCGGTTCGCCGAGGGCCACGTGGGGAACGGCGAGGATCCGTTCAAGGATGCCCCACTCACCCTCGCCCGTTGCTACGCCGACCACCTGGAACACCGAGTTCTACAGGGGGCTGCAAACTGGCGGGACGTCCGAGCCCGGATGGAGGTTTTGTTCGACGACGTCCCGGACCTCAAGATCGGGCAGCGGAAAGCCCTGCTCACCGACCTGGCAGCGACGCTCGACGCCAAGCCCCCACCGGAGGGCTCGGTGGAAGCGTTCCTCCTGGACTGGGCCGGCCGGCCGGCCGGCTCGACCGATTCCCTGCTCCCCGACTGGGCGGCTGGGCCGGAAGAACCAGTGTGGGTCCACTTGCTGTTCAACTTCGAGGCGGGTGCGGGGAATGCCCCCGCCCGGGAAATTGTCCTGCGCGGGTTCGACGCCGTTCCGGCCCTGCTCGCCCTGCTCGAGGACCGACGGGTAACGGCTCACGACGCGTTTATCGGTGACATCGAGCGAGTCGGCGACCTGGCCGGCGAACTTCTCCAGGAGATCGCCGGGATACCGCCCGAAAACGACCCGCTGACGTTTCGACCGGCGAAACGGTCTCCTGCCTACTGGCGGACATGGTGGGAGAGGACGCGCGGGGTCAAGGAGCGAGGCTACTACACCAGTCGGGTCTTTCGGACGAACTGGGTGGGGCGGGTCACCGGCGTCAACCCCCCGGCCGCCCAGATCATCGCCCACAAGTTCCCGGACCTGCTTCCGGCGCTCTGCGAGGAGTTCTCGAAGCGGGCGGGCTCGGACGCCGACTCGTCCGGACTGGCGGACGCCGTGGCCGCCGCCCCGCGGGCGAAGGAGGAGCGGGTCAAGATCCTCGCGGCGTTCGCCGGGCGGGAGCCCGTGGCCCGGCGCCTGGATCTGCTCGGGACTCTGGCCCGCGTCGACGTGGAGGCCAGCACCCAACTCCTCCTGCCGATCCTGGCTCCCATGCCCCGGGCCGCGGAGGGCCCGTACGGCGGATACCCGGAGGTGACCGCTGCCTGGGTGGTGGCGGAGGTTCCGGACGACCGGGTTTGGAAGGAATACCTCCGGATCGCGCGGCGGGCCGACGTCGGGCTCCGGCTGGAGATGATCGACCGGTTGACGGACGCGCCCGTCGGGAAGAAGAATCGCGAGCGACTACTGGCCTACCTGGCCGCGTTCCTCAATGATGAAGCCGTCCGGGATTACTGGGCCGAACCGAAGAAGTACGGGAAGGGGTCTCCGGCGGCCGACTTCGAGAAGATCGCGGTCCGGGACTTCGCGGCGATGAAGCTGGCCGACATTCTGGGCCTGGACGACGAGCCCGATCCCGCCTGGGACGCGATCCAGTGGGCCAAGCTCCGCAACGCGGTGCGGCGGAAGCTGGCGGGCGAGCAGTGGCCGGAACTCGGGCCGCCCGGATCTGGTAATCGATGAAATAATGTACGATAAACAGTTGGGCGAGTCCGAGACTCAGCCGCGGGCTCGCCCGTCCCGTGGTGAGCGAATTACTTCGCCTTCTTGAACACGGCCACGACCACGCCGGTCCCGGGCTTGCTCTCGAAGTCGGTCGGCCGGTCCTTGCCGGGCTCGGTGAACGCGATCGTGAGCGTGTCCCCGTCGACCTTCACGATCCCCTGCAGGGTCTTGCCCTTGTACTGCCCGCCGTCCGGCTTCATGTCGATCGCGCCCGGGGTCTTGGCCGCGTCGACGGTGTAGGTCCCGGTCAGCAGGGCCTCGGTCTGGCCCGGGGGCGTCATGGTGTACTTCCCGGCGGTGTGAACCCGGGTCGCGCCCGTCAGGTTGGCGTCCGCCTTCCCGTCGCGGGTGACGGACTCGACCACCCACTTCCCGGCGGTCGGGTCCTTCTTGGCGTCGGCGGTCGCCACGCTCAGCACCCCGGCCAGCAGACCCAGCGACAGCAGCATTCGCATCGGACATCCTCCATAGTGTCGGATACCACCCCGGGGCAGCCCGCGGGCTGATCGTTCTACGACCCGACCGGGGCGGGTTCACCCCCGCCCGGCCCCGCTCCGATCGGCGAAAAGCCGACCATCGAGCGGGGGCCCTCGCCGCCCCGCCCCCCGCCGGGACTAACGCGGGTTGACAGGCGGAAGGGGGCCAGGGTAAGGATTCCAAGGTCGCGTCACTGTCCGATCAAAGGGTGTCGTCATGTTGATCCTGGACGGGATGGTCAAGCGCCTCCTCAAGAAGACGCGGAACCACCTACTCCGGGGCCTCCTGGCCGACACCGCCGAGAACCGGGCCAGGCTCGCTGCCGTTCAGGCGCAGCTGGCCGGAACCCAGTCCCAGCTCACCGACACCCTGGCCCGCCTCGAGGCGGCCGTCCGGGATCTCGACGCCGCGCGGGCCGAAATCCAGGGGGTCCGGGAGGAATTCGGGCCTCGCGGGGTTCTGGGGGCCCGGGCGAACAAGGTCCTTGCCGAGACCGGGGTTCTCGTCAACCTGAGCCCGGAGGACCGGTGCGGGGACGGAACATTGATGGGGGCAATGGGGTATCTCAGCTGGGAGACGAGCGTCGCGGCGTACCGGCCGGCCTTCCAGACCGCGATCGACCTCCTCCGGTCGGGCGGGGTCGTCGGCCCCGTCGTCGAGTTCGGGACCTGCACCGGCTTCACCTCCCGGATCATCTGCGAACTCCTGGCCGCCCGCCAGTTCGATGTGGAGTTCTACATGTACGACTCCTTCCTCGGACTCCCGGAGATGACCGGGACCCCGGACGAGACCAGTTACGACGTGAGTGTCAACCGGTGGTGGTACAAGGGGGCGATGGCTGTCCCGGAGGGGTACGAGGAGCACGTGCGGGCGGTCACCGGCGCGATCCGGTCGGCGTCAAAGGTGCGGGTCGTGAAGGGGTTCTTTGAAGAGACCCTCGACGCCCACCTGCCGACCGTGCCGTGCTCGCTGATTCACGTCGATTGCGACATCTATTCATCCGCGAAGTACGTCCTGACCAAGCTGGGCCAGCGGGACCTGTTCCAGGACGGGTGTGTGGTGATGTTCGACGACTGGAACTGCAACCGGGCGAACCCGAACATGGGCGAACGGCGCGCGTGGGCCGAGTTTCTCCGCGAGAATCCGCGCTGGACGTGTACCCCGTGGTTCGCCTACGGATGGAATGCCCAGGCCTTCATCCTGCACGACTCGCGGGTCGGGCTCTGACCAGTCTGCCGGGGTGTCGGTTACGCGGACTGGAGCGTGACGAGAGTGAGTTCCGGCCGGCTGTTGTACCGCATCGGGGGGGTGACCGTACCGAGGCCGCGGGAGACGTACACCCGCGTCGCGGGGGCCTCGACCAGCCCGTGCAGGTACTTCTGTCCGTACCGGCTCGGGACGATCGGCGCCCCATACCCGGGGACGTAGACCTGCCCGCCGTGCGTGTGCCCGCTCAGGATCAGGCCGACCCGCGAGTCCCGGAGCTTCTCGGCGAAGTCCGGGTTGTGGCTCACGATCAGGCAGGCGTCGGCCGGGGTCGCGTCCCCGACGGCCGGGAGCACGTCCGGCTGCCCGTACCAGAGGTCGTCCACCCCGCCCAGCCGGACCCGGCTTGTGCCGCGGGTGAGCCAGACGCCCGCGTTCGTCAACTCAGTGATGCCCGCCGCCCGGAACCCGGCGTGCGTCTCGTCGATCCCGTGCCGGTAGTCGTGGTTGCCCAGGACCCCGAACACCCCGAGCGGGGCCTTCAGCCCGGCGAGCACGTCGAAGCACGGACCGATGTACTTCGCGTCCTTGCTCGAATAGTCGCCGCCGAGGAGGATCAGGTCGGGGGTCAACGCCAGGGTGGTCCGGACCACCGAGGCGATGTAGTCGAGCCCGATGAACGGGCCGTGGTGGATGTCGGTCAGGAACGCGACCCGAAGGCCTTCGAACGCGGACGGGAGGTTGGGGAGGGGGATCGTCGGCCGTTCAATCTTGACCGACCCGGCCTCGTACAACCCGTAAGACGCGGCCGTGATCGGGGTTATCGGGACGGCGGTGGCAAGCGCGGCCTTCAGGAACGAGCGGCGGTTCATATGCGACTGGCTCCGGAGACGGTGCGAAGGCCGTCGTCGTACCGGAAGCATAGGCGCGATGAGGGGCGGAAATCTAGATCAGAAATCATGGATGTGCAAGGATTTTCGTCGGGAATTCGTTGAAAAAAAGTAGCGCATGCCGGCTTTGCGCTCGGCCCGGTTAGCGCCGGCAGGGCCGCCCCAATGCTCGTGAGGGTGTGAAATCGGCTCCGGGTTGGGCTTGTGACCGGGCTGACGAGCGGGGTAAGACAGGTTGACGGCATTGACGCCATCGGGGCAGGGAGGATAGGAATGGTCGGGCTGCCCGCTGTCCGGAACTACTGGCCGGACACGAAGTGTGCGAAAGCGTTCTGGTCGCAGCAGGAAGTGCGGCCGTATCGCCAGCTGCTCGCCGACACGGTCGGGTGGTGTGCCCCGGCCCCCGGCGATCGGTGGCTCGACCTGGGGTGCGGGAGTGGCCCACTCTCCCGGGCCCTGTGGGAGCGGACGCAGGGCACCGTCGACGAAGTCCTCGGCCTCGACTGCGCGACGGCGAACGAAGAGGCATACGCGCAGCTGCGCGCCGGGCTGAGCCCGCCCCCGGAGAGCCGACTCCGGTTCCTCTGCCACAACTTCAGCGACGGGCTCGACATCCTCCCGGACGAGTCGTTCGACCACGCGGTCTCGGGGCTCTCGATCAGCTACGCGGAGTCGTACTCCGAGGCCGAGGGCTGCTGGACGGCCGCCGCCTACGACCGAATCCTGGGGGAAGTGATCCGGGTGATCCGGCCGGGCGGGCGGTTCGTGTTCTCGGTGAACGTGCCCGAACCGAAGTGGTGGTGGGTCGGGGTACTGTCGCTCGGCGACATGTTCCGCGCCGGCCGCCCCCTCCGGTTCCTCAGGCGGGCCCGGCGGATGATGCGGTACGGGGGCTGGCTGAAGCGCGAGGCCCGCACGGGGCGGTTCCATTACCTCCCTGCCGCACAGGTGACCGAAAAGCTCCTCGCCGCCGGGTTCGAGCGGGTGGAACACCGCACTAGTTATGCGGGCCAGGCGTTCATCTTCCGGGCGTATAAGCCCGGGGCGTGAGCCGGGGCCGCGACCTACTGTTCGTCGCCCATCCGACGCGAGACGTGCCCATGCGTGGCCGCTCCCTTCCGCTCTCCCGGCCGCGGCGGATCATCTGCGACCTGATGCACTTCTCGGCCGGGGTGCCGACCGTCCCGGTCCAGCGGCGGATGGCCCTTGCGCCGGTGGTCGCCGCGCGGGCGGAGAGTGCCGACCGGCCGCCGTGGACGGCCGTTTTCACCAAGGCATTCGCCCTGGTCGCGGCCGAGTTCCCCGACCTCCGCCGGGCGTACTGCAAGTTCCCCTGGCCCCATCTCTACGAATACCCCGCGAGCGTGGCCCAGATCACGATCGAGCGCGAGTACGCCGGGGAGCAGGCGGTTTTCGGCGTCAAGGTGAAGGACCCGGCCCGGCTCCCGGTGACCGAGATCGGGGCGCAGCTCCGGGAGGCGACGACCGTACCGGTGGAGTCCTCGAAAAGCTTCCGGCGGACGCTCCGGATCGCCGGCTGGCCCCGGCCGCTCCGCCGCCTGATGTGGTGGGTCGCGCTCAACGTCGGGCGGCAGCGGGCGAACTACTTCGGGACGTTCGGGGTGTCGGTCTACTCGGCCCTCGGGGCCGAGTCGCTCCACCCGCTCTCCCCGCTCACCTGTACGCTGAACTACGGTCCGATCTCGGCCGACGGGGGGGTGGACGTGCGGGTGGTCTACGACCACCGGGTGATGGACGGGGCGACAGTGGCCCGGGCGCTGGCCCGGCTGGAAGAGGTGCTGAACGGTACCATCCGCGACGAACTCGCCAGCCCCCCGCTGTCCGCCGGGGTGTGGGCAACGCGGGTCGGGGTGGCCGATCGAAGCCGGGTCGGGGAGCGAATTCCGGCGGCCGAGAACCGGCGGGCGGCCGCCGGCTGAACCGGTCCGCTCAATGGGCAAGGCTGCCGGCCAGCGTGATTGCCAGCGCCGCGGCGCCCGAGAGTACCACCACCGCGGCACTGATTACGGGCGCCCGCCGCGACAGCCACGCGAATCGGCCCTGGGCTCCCAGGGCGTTCAGGCCCGTCACCACCGCCAGTCCGATCCCCACGAGGGTGATTGCCAGCCCGATGCTGAACCCCAGAACCATGAGCAGGCCGTTACCCGTGCGGCTCACCGAGATGGCAAGGAGCATGACGGTGACCGCGGCGGGACACGGGACCAGTCCGCCGGCCGCCCCGAACGCGATGATCTGGCCGACCGTCGGGCGCTCGCCGCGGCGGGCGTAGTCCGGCAACGTCGCGGCGTGGGCCCGCGCGTGGGCCAGTTCGTCGGCGTCAAGGCCGTGGTCATCATGAAGGGCGTGGGCGTGGCCCTTCGGCTCGGTCATACTGAACACCAGCTCCTGGCGTTGCCCCTCCCATTCCAGTTCGAGCAGTGCGTCGAACTCGTGCGGCTCGGCCGGTTCTTTCTCGCCCGCCCACGCGCCGTCCGGCTGCCGGACCAGGGCGTGCTCCTCCACCACGTTGTGGGGTCGGATGATCCGGACGGTCGCGCCCGAGACGGGTGCGGGCGATGACACTTCCAGCCGGAACCGCTCGCCCTCGGGCGTGTCCGCGACGGCCAGCGTCCCGGACGCCGTGCTCCCGCTGAAACGGAACGGGTCCGGGGCGTGGTGGTGCGCCGGGTGAGCATGGTGGTGTGCGTCCGGGTGTAGGCCAAGGGAAGCTTTCCGCGGCCAGCGCCGGTAGAGAAGGTAGCAGCCCAGCAGGATGACGATCCCGCTGCTGGCGGCCTGGAGCCAGTACGTCGCCTGGTCCGTAAAAGCTTCCCGGCCGAGCCACACCCCGGCGACGGCGAGCAGGATCACGACGATGCTGTGGGTGAACGCGACCGAGACGCCCAGGAGGACGGCGTCGCGCTTGGTGCCCTTGGTGCCGATCAGGTAAGCGGCGGTGAGGGTCTTGGCATGGCCGGGCTCCAGGGCGTGCAGCGCGCCGAGTCCGATGGCGGAGGGGAGATACAGGATCGAGGCGTCCATGTGCGGGTCTTCTGGAGCAGGATAGGGTACTCCCCTATAGTATACCGGGGGAGGGTAGCCTGACATGCCTCACACGTACCGCGACCGCGACAAGCTCAAGGCCCGTCTGTCGCGCATCCGGGGCCAAATCGACGCAGTGGAGAGGGCCCTGGACGAGCACCAGGCGTGCGGAGACGTGCTGCAACAAATCGCTGCCATTCGAGGTGCCGTGGCGGGACTTCTCGCCGAGGTGCTCGAGGGGCATGTCCGAGAACACCTCGCCGGACCCCGACTTTCGGCGGCCGACCGGGAGACCGCCGCGGACGAGCTGATCGAGGTGTTGCGCCGGTATCTGAAGTGAATGAGGGCCACCCCGTTCTCCGGGTGCCGGACGCCCATCCGGCCCGACTTTGGAGAACCGGCCCGCGCCGCCCGGGGTTTCACCCCGGGCTACCGGCCGGCGCCGCTCCGCGGCTCCCGAGCCGGGCCGCCCCGCGGCCCAAAAGGGGACAAAAACCACCCGCACGAGCCCGACCGGTTACACCCTATTGCATTTCGGGGCTGGTGCGGGGCGGGCGACGCCGTCGCGCGGCGACGCCGGGCACCTCCAGACCCCCTGCCAGCTCGGATCGTCCGTGCCGCCGTTTCCGAGGGACTTGACGGTCGCGTCGGCATAAATTATAACCATATAGTTATGAAACCTACTGGTTATGCAATGACGCCGTCCGCTCGTCTCGATGCCACATTCGCCGCGCTCGCCGACCCAACGCGACGGGCGATCCTCGCCCGGCTCGCGGCGGGCGAGGCGTCGGTAACGGAACTGGCCAAACCGTTCGCGATGAGTCAGCCCGCGATCTCCAAACACCTCAAGGTGCTGGAGCGAGCGGGCCTGATTTCGCGCGGCCGTGACGCACAGCGCCGCCCGCGCCGGATTGAAACCAAGCCGCTCGCGGAAGTCAACGAATGGTTGGAGGGCTACCGCCGTATTTGGGAGGGCAACTTCCAGCGCCTCGACGCCCTGCTCGATGAGATGAAAACCCAGGAGTAGAACCGAGGTCACACCAAACGCCCGAGGGAACCACCGATGAATAACCGTGAGACTCTGAAAATCACGACGCCCACCGACCGCGAGATCGTGATGACCCGCGTCTTCGACGCCCCGCGCAGCCTGGTCTTCGACTGCTGGACCAAGCCCGCACTGCTCAAGCGCTGGATGACCGGGCCGGACGGCTGGTCGTTTGTGGTTTGCGAGATCGATCTGAGAGTGGGCGGTGCCTACCGCTTCGTGTGGCGCGGTACGGACGGAACCGAAATAGGCCTGGGCGGTGTGTATCGCGAAGTCTTGCCCCCGGAGCGGGTCGTCAGCACTGAGTTGTTCGACCAGGATTGGACGGGCGGCGAGACGATTGGGACGCTCGTGCTCACCGAGCAAGGCGGCAAAACCACGGCGACGAACACGGTCCTCTACTCTTCGAAAGAGGCCCGGGACGGCGCGCTGCGCTCCGGTATGGAGCAAGGCATGGCCGCAGGCTACGACCGGCTCGACGAGTTGTTGGCGTCGGCCGTGAGCGCCGGCATGCCGCCCAACGGCTTCAGAACGTCTGTCACCGCGACGCTGTCCGTCAGGACCTGGGCGCGAGCGGTCGACTTCTACAAGACGGCATTCGGCGCCAGCGAGCTGTATCGCGTCGACGGCGGCGGGGTTGCTCAACTGTCCGTGTCCGGCGCCGAGTTCTGGGTGGCCGAAGAGTCCCCGCGGCACCTCAATTTCAGTCCCGAGTATTTGGGCGGCTGCTCGGTTCGAATGCTGCTAATCGTGGAAGACCCTGCGGCGGTCTGTGAGCAGGCTGTCGCGGCAGGCGCGACTCAAGTTTCACCAGTTTGTGACGCCCACGGATGGCGGATCGGGCGGATCGTGGATCCATTCGGGCACCACTGGGAGGTCGCCCGACAGGTGACGTGCTCCTGAAGTACCGCAGCCGGCCCGGCCAGACCCCGCGGAACGTGATCTGCTCCGAGATGTGCATGCTAGCCTTCCAGCTGTCGATGGCCGAGACAGACCCCGGGTTCATCCTGCTGGACGCCAAGCACTCGCTCCCGCTCACTCAGATGAAGTACATGCAGGCCAACCCGACGTACTGGGAGCTGGTGTCGGTGAAGCGGGGCGAGAACGACGTGCGATGCGGGATGGGAGAAGCCGCCGGGGCCCCTTGTGAAACTGGCCCGTTCCCGCATCCTTTCAGGTGGATGCGCCAGCGGAACTCGTCGCGGGCAGTTCAGACAGCAACCGCCTCGCGAACAGCTGGTCGAGGGCGAACAGAATCCGGGTCGGCGGTCACCGCTGCCGCCTTCTCCAGCGATTCGTGCCGGACAGCCACATCGGTCATCCCGGCCGCCGAATCCCGCATGCGCGTCAATTACGCGACCAGTGGGATCGGTCAAGCCGTCGCCATAAACGACACAAACCCCGGAACTTCCGGGGTTTGTGTATGTCGGGGCGGCCGGATTCGAACCGGCGGCCTCCTGCTCCCAAGGCAGGCGCGCTAACCAGGCTGCGCTACGCCCCGTACCGGCGGGCCGCTGACGGCCCGCTCGCGACTATCCTATCTACCGGTAAGGACTGGAGGAAGGCCGGACGGGTTCACTTGGTGATCTCGAACGAATCGAAGAACGCCTGGGCTTCCTTTCCGGAGGCATAGTCCTTCGGGCCGCCCACCAGCACGACGTAGATCCGGGTGTCGGTGTAGATGATCCAGGTCCGGACCTTGTTCCCGTCTTTCTCGACGAGGATATCCCGCCCCGGGTGTTTCGCTTTGCCGAACTCGATCTCCTTCGACTTGATCAGCTTGCCCCCACTCTTGTCGATGGCGCCTTTCTCGGCCCCGTCGAGGATGTTCTTCGCCGGGACGTCTTTCGCGGCCTCCGGCAGGGACATGAACATCACGGAGTAGGCCCTGTCTTTGCCCTCGGCGACGACCATGTTGATCGTCAGCCCGCCGCCGACTTCCTGCTTGGTCGTCTTCACCTTCCCGTCGGTCGGGAACGCGACCGCGAACTTCCCGTCCTTCGACGTGTACTTCTTTTCGTCGTCCGCGCCCGCGGTCAGCGTCGCGCCCGCGAACACTACCACCGCCAGTACGCCGCGCATGAGACACCTCGGGGTTACTTGGCGAACTCGAAGGAGTCGAAGAACGCGGTGGCGGCGGGGCCGGTCACGAATTCGCCGGGCCCGACGGCCGCGAGCTGGTACAGGCGGTGGTCCCGGACCACTACCCGGAACCGGGTCTGCTGCCTTCCCTTGTCGACCAGGATCTCGCGGCCCGGGAGCTGGTCGGGCCCGACCGTGATCTCCTTCTCGGACACGAGCTTCCCGTCCTTCCCTTTGATCCCCTCCCGGACGGCGTCGTACATCGGCCCGCGGCCGTCCGGCTTGACCGCCCCGGGCGGGAAGTCGGTGTAGCTGACGAGGTAGACGGCCCCGTCGGCAGTCGCGTAGGTGGCGGTGTAGACCTTCAGTTCGCCGAGGTCGGTCCGGGTCGACTGCGTGTGTTCCTTGGGCATGCCCGGCAGCCGGACCGCGAACCGCCCCCCCTTCGGGGCGTGAATCTCGCCCGCCGGCTGGGCGCCAGCCGAGGTCGGAAGTGCGAAGAGTGCCAGGACAACAGATACGGCGAACGGCATGGTGACACCCTCACGGGCGGGCTACCTGGTGACCTCGAACGAGTCGAAGAACCGGTCGGCGTCCTTCGAGGTTACGAACTCCTTCGGCCCCTGGATGAGGACCTGGTACAACCGGTTCCCGGCGATCACGACCCGGTTCCGGACGAACGTGGTCGGCTTCTCGATCAACAGGTCCCGGCCGGGGTATTTCTCCGCCCCGACCTCGATCTCCTTGTCGGTCTGGACCTTCCCGTCGGCCCCCTTGTTCCCGTCCCGGACCTTGTCGAGCCGCGGGCCGGGCGGGGCCTTGGCCACCGCGTCCGAGGCGTCGACGTAGGTGACCATGAAGATCACCCCGTCGGCGGGTTGCACCGTGTCGAGCGTCAGCTTGAGCGTGCCGGCGGCGGCCTTCACGTCCGTCGTTTCGGTCTTCACCGGGCCCGGGAACAGGACCTTGTACCGCCCGTCCGAGGACGCGAACAGCTTGTACTCGATGGCCGGGTCTGGCCTGGCCTGGGCCGCCGTCCCGATCCCCGCGACCAGCCCGAGCAGGGCGAACGTCCGTGTCCGCATCACATCTCCTCCGTGACCTTCTGACCCCCGACACGGTATCCGATCCGGCCCGCGCCCACAAGGCGACCAGAACGACGCGGCCTCCCTCATGAAGGGAGGCCGCACCAGAGGCCGGGTCCGCCGCCGGGCCGCCGGCTATTTGGTGACCTCGAAGGACCCGACGAACGCGTCCGCCTCCTTGGAGGTGACGGACTCCCTTGTCGGCCCGCCGACGAGCACCTGGTACACCCGTTTCCCGTCGAGGACCATGAGCTGACGGATGACGGCCTTGTCCAGGCTGTACACCACCTCCCGGCCGGGCAGCTTGTCCTTCCCCAGGGACACGTCCTTCTCGGATTCGACCTTACCCTTGATCCCGGCCCCGAACTTCTTGAGCATCTCCTTGGCCTGGCCGGCCGGGATCTCAACCAGCAGGTCGAAGTAGACGACGGTGAGGGCTTCCCCCGACCTGGGCGCCAACATGGTCGTGTGGATGGTCATCCCGCCGGCCGTGGTCTCGGTCGATTTCGGCTCACCCGGAAACTTGGTCCTGTACTTCCCGTCCTTCGAAACGAACTCCCTGGCCTCGCCCTTCGGGGCGTCGGCGGCGGGCAGCGGGGCGAGCCCGAGGCCGGCGAGGAGGCCGAGGGCGGCGATCGTGCGGGGCAACATACGGGGTCCTCTCGGGGTCTCGGCCGGGGCCGATCGGCCACCGGGCCCGGAACGAGTCTCAAGCATAGGACGAAAAAGACCCCCGGTTCGGGCCGGGGGTCGGGTCGGGTGCCGGGGTGGACCGGGGGAGTCATTTCCGGAGGGCGTCGACGATTCGCTCGAAGTCGTCGTTCGACTCGAACCCGATCAGGATCTGGCCCTTGTCCCTCGCCTTCACCTTGATCTCGATCTTCACCGCGAGCTTCTGGCGGAGGTCGTCCTCGATCCCCTTGACGTGGGCGGTCTTCTCGGCCGGCTCGCGGCGGGCGGCGGGTTCGGCCGCCCCCGTCGCGGCCTCCAGCTTCTGCTGCTTGACCATCAGTTCGAGGGCGTGGACCGAGTAGTTCTTCAGGATCGTCTCGCGGCAGAGGGCGACCTGCCGCTCGGGTTCCGGCACCCCCTTGAGCACCTTCGCGTGTCCGAGACTGATCTGCCCGAACCGGACCGCGTCCTGCACCTCCGCCGGCAGGTTCAGGAGCCCGAGCAGGTTGCTGATGGTCGTCCGGTCGAGCCCGAGCTTGGCCCCGAGCTGTTCCTGGGTCAGCCCGAACCGGTCCAGGTATTCCTTGAACCCTTGAGCCTTCTCGACCGGGTTCAGGTCGGTCCGCTGGATGTTCTCGACGAGGGCGGCCTCGAACACCTGCTGGTCGTCGAACGCGACCAGGTGGACCGGCACCTCGGCCAGGCCCGCCCCCTGGGCCGCCCGCAGCCGGCGCTCGCCGGCGATGAGCTGATACGTCTCCCCGACCTGGCGGACGACCAGCGGCTGGAGCACCCCGTGCATCCGGACGCTGTCGGTCAGGCCCTTGAGCTCGTCCTCGTCGAACCGCTTCCGCGGCTGGTACGGGTTGTTTTGAATTTTCGCCACGGCCAGCCGGGCGACGGGCGCGGCCTCGACCCCGGCATGGGGCGACCCGGCGTCCCCGAGCAATGCGTTCAATCCGCGGCCGAGACGAGGCTTCGTCGCTTCCATCTGAATCCCCTCCGCACTCGTGTGAGCTGGCCAGCTCATACCAAGATCCCGGCCCGGGTGAAGTCGAACTCACGGGGATGGGTCGTAGGGATGTTCCATGTGGAACCATCGGACCCGTTCGCGACCGGGCCCGCCCAGTGCTCCCGCCCGGGGCCGCGGAGCGATCCCCGCCTGCTGCGGCCGTCACAGGGCCGATCCGGCGGCAGCCGCAGCCCCACCGCCACCGTTCCACGTGGAACGATCCACGAGACCCGCACGATTCGTAGAGTTCTCGCGCCTGGAACAAAGTGACCTTGTTCGCGCCGAGAAAACTCCATTACGATCCCGCCCGTTCGGACGGCGGACCGGAACCCGCCGCCCGGACCCGACGGACTCGCGGACCGGAACCCGCGGGCGAGTCGGACGGGCCGTCGGAACGGCCCGCCGGAGAAGAGGTGTCGATGTTCGGACTCGCCCCGCGCTCAGCTCGTCCTGCACCATCGTTGTTTCCCCCGCGGCGATCCCTTCACACCAATCCGGTTCGCGCGACGACTCCGAGCCGCCGAAGCGGCTGACCTCTGGCTGTGTCCCTCCGGGTGCCCCGGGCGTTCCTCCGCCCGTGGGTTCGGTCGCGGCGCATGACGCGCCCGCGACACCTCCCGGAAAGGGCCCGGCCGGCGGTCGATCACTCCGGGCGGGGGACCAGTCCCCCGGCCCGGCGGGTCTCGCGCCGTCCTACCCTACCGGTTGTGCAGGAGCATCGCGCATGGACGCGACACGTGGGCCTATTCTGTTTCGCTGCGACGGCACCCCGGAGCAGGGCTGGGAGCCCTTCTACCAGTGCCTGTCGCTGGCCGCCGCCCTCCAGCGGAGACGCCGGGGGACACACTTCCTCAGCTACCTCGACCCCCTCTCGCTCGCGACCGTGATCAACCGGGGGAACAACGACTGGGTGCCGGCCGAGCAGCCGCTCGGGTCGCCGGGGGACCTGGAGGCGACCGTCGCCCAGGTCCGGCGGCTGAACGCGGCGGCCGTCGTGGTGGCGGGGGAAGGGGTGACGGCGGAATACCTCGACGGGATCCGCAAGACCGGCACGCTGGTGGTGGTGTTCGACTCCGCCGCCGGGTTCACCTTCCCGGCCCACGTCCTGGTGAACCCGCTCCTGGCCCCGGGCCGGAAGGCGTACCGGTTCGGCCCCGGCTCCCAGCTGCTGCTCGGCCACAAGTTCGCCCTCTGCCGCGGGGTGTTCCGCCGGCAGCGGACGATCCGGGCCACCGAACCGCCGCCGCCGTACCGGGCGCTCGTCGCGTTCGGGGACGACGACCTCGCCGGGCAGGCCTTCGACCGGACGAATCAGCTCCTCGAACTGGCCGCGGTGGCAAAGGTGGCGGTCGCCGTCCGCACGCACCACCCGCGGTATGACGACCTGAAGGACCTGGCGGCCGGGTCCGCCGGGCGGGTCGAGGTGCTGACCGAGACCAAGGAACTGATGACCAGGCTGGTGCGGGCACACTTCGCCCTGACGAGCGGCGACGGGTGGGGGCTGGAGCTCTGCGTCGTCGGCATCCCCCAGTTCGTTCTGTCCCAGACGAAGCGGCACGCCGCGAGCGCGAAGCGGATGGACGAGGAGGGGGTCGCGACGTACCTCGGCGACGCGGCGGACGTGACCTTCGACCAGCTGAGGGAGGCGGTGGAGCAGCTCCTCGACGACCCGATGGAGCGGAAGGGGATGACGCGGTGTGCCCGGAACCTGGTCGACGGGCGGGGCCCGGACCGGATCGTGAACGGGCTGGAGATCCTGCTCCACGCCCCGAGCCGGAAGCGGGCTGCCCAGGCCGTGCCGGTGGGCCACCTCAGGCTCGTGGCGTGAGGGCGGCCCGCCGACCCCGGGCACATTCGGCCCGGGGCGGTGCCGCCGGATGCCCAGCCGGACGCCCAGGGCGTTGCCCTGGGCTAAGCGCTGTCAGTCCTTCGGACTGCAAAACCCGAACGACCG
>JAQGHQ010000055.1 GCA_028288765.1 Gemmataceae bacterium
CCGGTGGTCGCCGCGGCAACCGCCACCACCCCGTGAGAGACGGCCGCCATCCACCAGCCCCGCCGGCGGGGCGGCCGGAGGCAGGCGGGGAGCGAGGTGCTTCCCGACCGGCGGACGTAGGCCAGGCACCGGGCGAAGAGGTCGGCGACCTGTTCCGCGGACCGGGGCCGGCGCGCGGGGTCCTTGACCAGAAGCCTGGCGAGCAGGGCCCCGACCCACGGCGGGGCGTCGGGGCGGAGCCCGGCCAGCGGGCGGGGGTCGTCTTCAATCACGGCTCGCACCACCGCGAGGGGCGTCTCGCCCCGGAACGGCGGAACGCCGGTGTACGCCGCGAACAGGGTGCTCCCGAGACTGAACAGGTCGGTCCGGGCGTCGAGGGGCGCGCCCCGGCCTTGCTCGGGGGACATGTAGTGCGGGGTGCCGACGACGGCCCCGTTGTGCGTCACCCCGGGCTCGCCGATGGTCCGGGCGAGGCCGAAGTCGGTGAGCTTCACCCGCCCGGTCGCGTCCTCCAGCAGGATGTTGGCCGGTTTCACGTCCCGGTGGATCAACCCCCGGGCGTGGGCCGCGGCCAGCCCCGCCGCGGCCTCCGCCCCGACCCGCAGGACCTCCTCCAGCCCGAGCGGCCCCGTCTCGTCGATCTGTTGCTGGAGCGATCGTCCGCGGACGTATTCCATCACCAGATACGGGAGGTCGCCGTCGGCCTGGGCCGAGTGAACCGCGACTACGTGCTCGTGGTTGACGGCGGCGGCCGCCCGGGCCTCCCGGGCGAACCGCTCCCGGGCCGGCCCGCTCTGGGCCAGGGCGGTGGTCAGCACCTTGATCGCCACCGTGCGCCCGAGGGCGGGGTCGAAGGCCTTCAGGACCACGCCCATCCCGCCCCGGGCGATCTCCCCCTCGACTTCGAACGGGCCGAGCCGTCCTCCGCCGACCGGGAGGACGGGATCGCCCGGGAACCCGGGCGGCAGCGGCGTGGCCCCGGCCGGGCCGGGCTGCGGGGTCAGGTTTCGGCGGGCGGCGTCCCACCACCGATCGTCCCCGGCCAGCAGATCCAGCGTGGCCCGACAGCTGGGGCAGTCGGCGAGGTGCCGCTCCAGAGCTGCCTGCGCAGGCGGGGCGAGCTCGCCTTCGAGCAGCAGCAGGAGGCCGGGCGGGTCACACGGGGCCGGGTGGGTCGGTATCACATTCTCCTCCCAAAATCGCGGCTACAGCCGGGTCAATGTCCTCTGCCAGCTGGCGGATCCGGGCCAGGACCCGGCTCCGGGCGATGGGGACCGCCCTCACCGACAGCCCGACCGCGGTCCGGAGGAAAGCCGCCCAGGTGGTCGGTGTGAACTCCCCGGACAGCGTCGGCGGCCCACTCGAACACCCGTAGGGAGTGCTCGGCGTCGAACAGGGCGGACGCCCCGGGCCCCGGGGTCCGGCGCGGGGGGGCGGCCAGCAAGCCCAGGGTGTATGTGTCTCCGGTCCTACGGGGGGTGACGATGCTCCCGGACGAGGAGGTTGACCGGCCTCCAGACGTTCAACAACCCCGGGCGGAAAAACCTTTCACGGTCCCGCCGAGAATACCGACCCGGCACCGGGCGCCGGCCGGGAGGTCGCGCCTCACTCGCATCTTACCTGGCCGGGGCCATACCCGGGCCAGGCCCGGGCGGCCGCGGTCCGCGGGCCAGGGTCCCCCGTATCGAGTACCTGTTCGTCGGTCGGGACCAGTGCGCGGAACTCCGCGTTCAGCCGGGGGGCGATCTCCGCCAGCCTGGCCGGATCCTCGGCCAGCCGGGCCCGGACCTTGCTCACGGCATACCGGGCGTACAACTCCCGGTCGCTGGCCGTGGGCCGCCGGTAGGATCGACGAAGACCGTGGAGAATCGGCACGGATCGGTTCTGGTTGATTTCCTCCAGCCTGGCAGTGGCAGCGGCGAGCGTTGTGCGGTCGGCAATCAACTCGTCTGCGATCGCGTCCGCCTGCTCGATCTGCCAAATGAGACGTTGCCGAGAGTCGTCGAGTTCCGCCCCGCGGGTTTTCCCGAACGGGTCGTCCGGATCACGGGACAAGACCGCCTCGGAGGATCCGGGGCCCCGGTCGGCCGCACAGGTCCGAACGACCAGGGCGGCCAGGCCGGCCGCGAACACGCACGCGGCGATGATTGTGAGCGATCGCATCACGAACCCCTAGTTGGTCCGGAAGACACGGGCGGGGCGACAGCCGGCGCCCGCCGCCCCATAGCCTGCCTCGTTGACTCGTCCGACTCCGGCCGGTTCGTCGCCCGGCCCCTCGATCAGCCGGCCGGCGGACCTTCACCCCTTCAACGGCACTCCCCGAGAAACATTTCACGTCTCACGTCTCGCACCACGGGGCCGATTGTGCCGCCGCCACCTGCGCGCACGGCCTCACCGCCGGTGGCGGGCAGTTTCTCGCCGCGCGAACCGGTCGCCATGTCACACCATCTCTTGCTCGGTCGAAAACCTGGGTCTCTGGCGGCCCCTACGAACTTCGGTCCAGAAGGGGCCGCCCTCCGTAGCGGCCCGAGAGAGCCACGCGAGCCTTCCAACTAAGCAACACCATCACACAGCTCAATGTGAGTGACGTCAGGTAACTGGGAAATAGATTATTTGTGTATATGTGGCATCAAATAGATTGATTATTGTGCGCGGTCGGTCCGCGGCCCCGGTCGGCGGCCTCACGCCCGTTGTTATTCGTCCCGGCCTACTATTACTTGCTCGATCGCGGCAAAACCGTCGGCTATTTCTCCCCGATTGTCTCCGCAAGCGCGGGCGTCACCGTTATGTTCCCGCGGGCGGGCGATTCCTCCACCGAACGGAACTACCGGAACGGTCGGGCGTTTCGACTCGAGTGCGGACAGGATTTCAGAGAGACCGGGCGGGGAAGTGTGGTGTGGAGATGACACCGGACAGTCGTCCGGGACAGGCGAGGACGCCGGTTCATCACGGGAGACGGGTGACCCGGCGCCACGGCGCCCGCCGGCATTCGATGACCGCCCCAGCCGGGAGGGTCAGAACGCCAGGCCGACCTGTACGAATAGCCCTTCCAGGGACAGGTTGGCCGGCCGGGTGACGACCGCCCCCTGGGCTACGTCGTCGGTGAACCGCGGCTGCTGGATCAGGTTGTACCACTGCGTGATCTCGTACCCGACGCGGACCGAGACCGTCCGGTATTGCCACCCGCCCCCGACCCCGACGCTCGCCACCGGGACCACCTGTCGGACGTTGTAACCGGAGTTCACGTACGTCGTCTGGCCGGCGTTGTTTGTTTCGGCGAGGGGGTTGTCGGACTGACCGGTCAGCAGGCCCCCGCTCGCCCGGGCGTACAGGTGGAACCCCCGCCACCCGGCGAACACCGCCTCGGCCCCGAGCACGGGGCCGAACCCCTGGAAGTTGGAGGCGGCCGAGACCACCGCCCGGCGGGCGTCGAGTCCGTCGTAGTACGCGCGGAAGTCCTGCCGGATGCTGGCGAACCGGAGGCCCCCGTACGCCCGCAGGGCGAGGTGGTCGTCGACCACGAACCGCCGGCCGAGGCTCACGTCGTACAGGTTGTACTCGAGGTTCGCGACGGCCGCCGCGACCGTCACGTTGTCGGTCAGGCCCGGCCGGGTGAGGGTCGGGAAGAGGACCTCGCCCGGGCCGGCCCGTTCGGTCCGGTCCGCGGCGCTGTGGAAGTACGTGTACCCGGCGAGGGCGTCCCACCCGGACGCGCCGAACCGGTAGCCGAGCTCGGCCCGGACGCCGGGCTGCAGCTGGTAGTTGAGCGATTCGACCGGCCCGGTTGTGGCGAGACTCGCGGCGGTCCCGGGGATCACGAAATCGAAGGCCCCGCGGCGCGGCCGGAACAGGAGGAGTTCCGCCGACACGAACGGCCCTCCCCCCGCGGGTGCGGCCGGGTTGAGGTGGCCGGGGACTTCCGCGTGTCCGCCGGGCCCGGCCGGCGGGTACGGGTCCGCGGCGAACCCCGGCGGGGTCAGGTCTTTCACCGGCGGGTCGAGAGTGGGGGCGAGCGGCGGCAAGACGGCCGGCCGGGTCGGGGGCAGTAAGACCGACGGAGTGTTCGGGGGCGGGAGAGCCGCCGGCAGCTGGGCCGGCCTCAGCGGAGGGACGGGCGCCATCGGCACCGGCGGGAGGGTTTCCGGCTGGGCCGGAGAGAGACCCAGCGGCGAACTGAGTAGGGGGGGCACGACGGCCGACGGCGCCGCTGCCGGAAGGACCGGCAGCAGCGCGACCGATTCCGCGCCCGACACGGTTGCCGGGAGCATCACACCACCCCAGGTGCTTCCGGCCGCGACGACGATGTACCGCCAGCTTCCCCACCGCATGGCAGCCCCTATCACCCGTAATGCCGTTTCGGACGTTGAGGTCAAGGTCATAACGGCGCAACCACGACGCGACAACCCCGGTTCGCGCGCCTCCGGCGAATGCACGCAGATCCCCTCATCTTCCACACGTCGGTCCGTCGCGGTCGCACACATTCTCCGCCCCGTGCCGGCGGGCGTGACCCTCGCAGTGATACCGCCGGCGCGAGAATTGCTACGAATTCTCTATGGTTGCGGGTGTTTTGACCGTCGGCCCGCCCGAGCGAAGGGAGTTCCATCATGGCTCTAGTCGCCGAGCTACTGCCCCAAGATGCGGGTCGCCCACGGGCGCCGGGCGCCGTGCGGGTCGCGGCCTTCCTGGTTATCACCCTTCCCTTACTCGGGGTGATCGCCGCCCCGTTCTTCGTCTGGGGGTGGGGGTTCCGCTGGGTCGATCTGGGCCTTCTGCTGGGCATGTACGGGCTGACCGCCATCGGTATCACGGTCGGGTTCCATCGGCTGTTCGTCCACCATTCGTTCGAGACCTACACCTGGGTGAAGTTCATTCTGGCCGCCCTCGGGTCGATGGCCGTAGTCGGGTCGCTGCTCAACTGGGTGGCCCAACACCGACGGCATCACCAGAACAGCGATACCCCCGACGACCCGCACACCCCTCACCACCACGGGCGAGGCATCCTTGGTGTTTTTCGGGGTTTTTTGTTCGCCCACGTCGGATGGTTCTTCAAGGCCGATGCACCGGGGCTCGACCACTACGTCAAGGATCTCAGCGCGAGTCGCGCCATGCGGGTGGCCAGTGCCCTGTTCCCCCTCTGGATCGCTCTCGGCCTCGTGATCCCGGCGGCCGTGGGCGGGGTGATTTCGGGGACCTGGGCCGGCGTCTGGACCGGCCTGATCTGGGGCGGGCTCGTCCGGGTGTTCCTGGTCCACCATGTGACCTGGAGCGTGAACTCGGCCGGCCACCTCTGGGGAATGCGGCCGTACCGCAGCGGCGACGAGAGCCGGAACAACTTCCTGCTCGGCATCCTGTCGCTGGGGGAGGGATGGCACAACACCCATCACGCCTTCCCGACCTCCGCACGACACGGGCTGCGGTGGTGGCAACCCGACATCAGCTATTATCTCATCCGCACGCTCTCGTGGGTGGGACTGGTCTGGAATGTGAAGATCCCGTCCCGGCAGGCCCAAGAGCACGCCAGACGGTGAGTCGCAAGGGTTCCCAACTCGCCGCACTCGGATCGCCGATCCTCCAAAGTTTATGACACCAGGAGGAACTGGCCCCTGTTTCAAGTTGTTCGACTCTTGCCCCGATGCGTGGCGCAGGAACGTACCCGTCTTGACCCACCGGTGCGAGCAGCTATACCCGCCCGCTTCTTCTCTCGTAACTACCGCGACCCTCGGGGGCACCGCATGGACGCGGCCGACGCGCCGGGTTCGGTTCGCCCGGCGATCAAGGGGCTCCTCTTCTTCGCCGCGGTCGTCGGCGGGCCGGTGGTCCTGTGCCTCGGGCCGGCCGCGTTCGCGACCCACCCCACCCCGGCCGGCGTCGCGACCCCCGCGCCCGCCTCCGTTCCCCTCCTCCCGAACGGCGACGGCGTCCGCGACCCCAGACACCCCGACTGGTCGACCGACCCGTCCGACCCCTTTCCGATGCCGCCGGAACTGGCGGGCGTCAAGCTCATGGAGCAGACCGCCGCCGAGGCCCGGGCCAAGTCGGCCGGGTGTGTCGCCTGCCACCAGACCGTCGGCGACCCGCACGGCAAGCCCACCCTCCGGATCGGGTGTACCGACTGCCACGGCGGGAACCCCGGGAGTACCACCAAGGACCAGGCCCACGTTCACCCCCGAAACCCGCACCTGTGGCCCACCGCCGCCAACCCGGTCCGGTCGTACACCCTCCTGAATCACGAGTCCCCGGAGTTCGTCCGGTTCGTCAACCCGGGCGACTTCCGGATCGCCCACATCAGCTGTGGGACCGCCGGCTGCCACCCGAAAGAGGTGCAGACCAACCGCAAGCAGATCATGACCACCGGGTGCATGCTCTGGGGGGCTGCCCTGTACAACAACGGGTCGATCCCGAACAAGCGGTCCCGGTTCGGTGAGGCCTACGGGACGGCCGGGGCCCCGCTCCGGCTGAAGACGTTCCCGCCCCCGACCGAGGAGGAAATGAAACGGGGCGTCGTCCCATTTCTCGACCCCCTTCCGCGGTTCGAGATGAGCCAGCCGGGGAACGTCCTGCGGATCTTCGAGCCGGGCGGCCGGTTCCAGCCCGAGATCGGCATCCCCGAACGGCTGGAAGAGCCCGGTCGGCCCCGGACCCGGCTCAGCGCCCGCGGCCTCGGCACGGCGAACCGCACCGACCCCGTCTGGGTCAGCCTGAACAAGACCCGCCTGTTCGACCCGACGCTCAACTTCCTCGGCACGAACGACAACCCGGGCGACTTCCGCTCCAGCGGGTGTACGGCGTGCCACGTCGTCTACGCGAACGACCGCTCGCCCATCCACTCCGGCCCGTACGCCGGGTTCGGGAACCGCGGGACGACGGCGTCGAAAGACCCGACGATTCCGAAGGACGAGCCGGGCCACCCGATCGACCACCGGTTCACCACCTCGATCCCGACCAGCCAGTGCATGGTCTGTCACGTCCACCCCGGGACGAGCGTGATGAACAGCTACCTCGGGTACATGTGGTATGACGAGGAGACCGAAGCCAGGCTGATGTACCCGGCGAAGCAGAAGAACCCGACCGCGGAGGAGTTGATCCGCTCGATGCTCCGGAACCCGAACGAGTCGGCCGCCCGCGGGAACCTGTCCGACCCGGCGTTCGTCGCCGACATGGTCCAGCTCAACCCGCACATGGCGAAGCAGCAGGTCGGCGACTTCCACAGCCACGGGTGGGCGTTCCGGGCGGTCTTCAAGAAGGACCGCCGCGGGAGCCTGCTCGACCACGCCGGGCAGGTCGTCGGCCCGCCGTCGGCCGAGAAGTTGACGGCCGCGACCAGCTGGCCCAACGCGGCCCGCGAATTCCATCAGAAGAACCGGTTCGACGACCCGCGCGCCGCCCGGCAGGCCGAAACGAAGCTCGACGCATGCCGCGGCGGCACCCCGGTGCATCTCATGGACATCCACATGGAGAAGGGGATGCACTGCGTCGACTGCCACTTCTCCCAGGACGTCCACGGGAATAACCGGCTGCACATGGAGGTCCGGGCGGCGACCGAGATTCAGTGTACCGACTGCCACGGGACCGCGTCCGCGTACACGACCTTGAAGACGTCCGGCCCGGCGAGCTACACGTCGGCCCCGGACGGCAAGGGGCGGAACCTGCTCGCCCTCAAGACCCCGTTCGGGGCCCCGCGGTTCGAGGTCCGGGACGCGGGCGGCGGGCGGGTCCGGGTGTTCCAGAACTCGATGGTCGAGAAGGGCCTCCGGTGGGAGATCGTCCAGACCCGGGATACGGTCGCCGACCCGACCCACCCGCGGTACAACGCGAAGTCGGCGCTCGCCAAAACGGTCCGGGTGGAAAACGGCAAGATGGTCTGGGGCGGGCTCCCGGCCGGCGGCGAGGGGTGTACCGCGCACCGCAACGAGAATATGAGCTGCATCGCCTGCCACTCGGCCTGGAACCCGAGCTGTTTCGGGTGCCACCTCCCGCAGCGGGCGAACCTCAAGACCCCGGTCCTCCACGCCGACGGGGACGTGAGCCGGAATTACACCGCGTATAACTTCCAGACCCTCCGGGACGACGTCTTCATGCTCGCCCGGGACGGGGACGTGACCGGGAACCGGGTCAACCCGGCCCGGTCGAGCTGCGCGATCCACGTCGGGTCGTACAACGGGAACCGCGAGTCGATCTACGTCCAGCAGCAGACGATCTCGGCCGAGGGGTTCGGCGGGACGGCGTTCAGCACGAACGTCCCGCACACGGTCCGGGGGCGGGGGGCCCGGGAGACGAAGCAGTGTACCGACTGCCATCTCTCGAAGGCGAACGACAACAACGCCTGGATGGGCCAGCTGCTCATGCAGGGGACCGGGTTCACGAATTTCGTCGGAAAGCACTGCTGGGTGGCCGCCGAGGACGAGGGCCTGTTCGGGGTGGTGGTGACCGAGACGACCGAACCGCAGGCGGTGTTCGGGAGCGACCTGCACCGGTTCGCGTACCCGGACGACTACCGGAAACACGCCGAGCGCGGCGGCCTCCTCAAGAACGCCCACGAGCACCCGGGCCGCGACGTCTCGACCGGGGTGATGAAGCCGTTCAAGAAGGCCGAAGTGTTGATGGTCCAGAACCGGGGCGAGTTCCTGTACGCGGCGTGCGGGGCGGACGGGGTGCGGGTCTTCGACATCGCGTTCATCGACCACAAGGGGTTCGCCGAGCGGATCACGACGGCCCCGGTCTCGCCGGTCGGCCAAAAGTTCTACCTCCCGAGCCGGTACGCGACCTACGTGGCCGCCCCGGCCACGGTGGCCGTCGACCCGACCCGAACACACCTGCCGGAGAACAAGGAAGGCCCGATCCACCCGCTCTTCGGCTACCTGTACGTCTGCGACAAGTACGAGGGGCTGATCCTGACCGGGGCGGCGTCGACCCTCGACGGCAACCCGGTGAACAACTTCCTCAAGCGGGACCTCACGTTCAACCCCGACGGCCTCCTGTACGGGGCCCGGCACGTGGCGATCGTGGGGCACTACGCGTACGTGTCGTGCGAGGCCGGGCTGGTGGTGATCGACATCGACCGGCCGACGGAGCCGAAGGTGACGGCGGTGGTCGGGGACAAGTTCCTGAAGGGGCCGCGGGCGGTGGCGGTGCAGTTCCGGTACGCCTACGTGTGCGACGAGGAGGGGGTGAAAGTTCTGGACGTGACCGACCTCGCGCGGCCGGTGCCGAAGGCCCTGATCCGACTCCCCGAGGCGCACGGCATCTACCTGGCGCGGACGTACGCCTACGTGGCGGCCGGCCCGCGGGGGCTGGTGATCCTCGACACGACGCGGCCGGACGAGCCGCGGGTCGACCAGGTGTTCACCGCCGGCGGGTGCCTGACCGACGTCCGCGACGTGAAGATCGGGATCACGTACAACAGTTTGTTCGCCTACCTCGCCGACGGGAAGAACGGGCTGCGAGTGGTGCAATTGACGTCGCCGGTGACGCCCGGGTACGACGGGTTCAGCCCGCGGCCGACGCCCCGGTTGGTGGCGACGTACCGCGCCCCGCACGAGGGGAAGATCCTGTCGGTGGCCCGGGGTCTGGACCGCGACCGGGCGGTGGACGAGACCGGGAACCAGATCGGCGTGTTCGGGCGGGTGGGGGCCCGGCCCCTGAACGGGCCCGAGCAGCGGAAGATGTACCTGCGGGGCGGGGCCCCGTGGTACGTCAGCGACGACCCGCTCGACGCCGCGCTCTACGAGAGGCGGCCCGGCCGTTAACCTTTGCGGGCTTTCTCCGGGGGTGCCCCGTCCGGGGACGAATCTCCCCCGTCGGACCTGGGGCCGGGTCTTCGATCTCCTCGCCGAAATACGACCCGTCTCGCTGGACGCGACACACGCCCGTTCCGGCCGCTCTCCGACAGACCCAGCACCGGGGATCGGGTCGTGGCAGATTTTGTCAGTGTTTGGCAGCCCCGGGGCCGGTTTTCCCTCATCCGGCGCCCGCATCCCCACCCCCGGCTCGGCCCCGGGGGCGGGAGGGGTGAGCGGACCTCCCGGCCCGGGCACCCCCGCAGGCGGAGACGGCACCCCCACCGCGGGCTCCTCGTGCGGCGGGTGGTCGGGCGGCCGCCCCGCCTCCGGGCCGCCCCCGGGCGGGGCACC
>JAQGHQ010000060.1 GCA_028288765.1 Gemmataceae bacterium
GGAAGGCCCGCCGGCCGCCCCTCAACCGCCCGCCCCGATCCCCTGGCCGGCCGGGCTACCCGTCTACGACCACGTCGTCATCGTCGTCGAGGAGAACAAGGACTACGAGCAGATCATCGACAACCCCGCCGCCCCTTACATCAACGCCACGCTGCGCAAGGAAGGGGCCACCTTTACAAAGCTGTACGGCGAGGAACACAACAGCCAGGGCAACTACTTCTGGCTGTTCTCCGGCAGCAACCAGACCGTCGGCTTCACCGACGCGGTCCCGAACGAGAAGACCCACTCGCCGTTCCCGTTCACGACGCCGAACCTGGGTCAAGCACTGACCGCCCGGGACCTGGACATCGAGCACATGTTCGAGGATGCCACGGCGTTTCTGTTCGAGGCGCGGCTTCACGTCCCGTGCGGCATGACCCGGAAGGAGAACAAGGCCGACGGCCGGCTCCAACTGGACAACAACCAGTGCCTGCTCCTGGACTGTAAGTCCGTCGAGGCGGCGGTCAACTTACAGGACCACCTCGACACGCAGTTCGACGGGTACTTGCGGAAGGAGCGGGACGCGGGGCGGCAGCCGCTCGGCTTCCTGGTGATCGCTCCCGGGTTCACCCCCCAGTCGGTCCGGCTGGCCTACCAGTACAAGGCCCGGACGAACTGGGATGTCGCGCTCATCACCGCCGAAGGCTTGCGTCACCTCGCCGTCCGGTGGGCGATCGCCGAACCGCAGAAGCCCTTTCCGGTCCGGCTGCTCAACCGGACCGGCGTGATCGACAAAGAGGGGGCCGAGGTCCTGCCGAGCTTGATTTGACCAGGTTGCCGGGCTACCGCTGCCGTCCGGGCCACCCAAGAGGTGTTGGCAGCGCGACCAGGAACGGCAGACGGGCGACAGCACACGGCTAACCGACTGGGGCCACATGCCCCGGCGCCCGTGAAATCCCAGGCCGAAGAATCGGGAGTCGGACGGGCGGACGGTTTTTAAGGGCGGGTCGAGGTGTCGAGTGTGAGTCGTACCTTAGCTGGTCCGGCGGAAGGAGGCGTAGTCCGCCTCGTCCCACCCGTAGTCGACGAGGATCTGCTCACCCGCCGGGATCTCCCGGACGGCCCGGAAAACGATTTCGTGCCGGGCATGGCGGGGGGCGAACGCGGCGTTCGGGTCGGGGGAGTGGTTGTACAGCGACCCGTACCCCAGCGCGATCGCCAGCCCGTTCCCGGCCTTACCCCACTTGAATACGTAGTGCCGGAGACCGCCGAGACTCTTTTCGTCCGTGCCCCCCGGCAGAAGGATCACCGGGCATATCTCGATCACGTCCGCGGCGCGGAAGGCCCGGCCGGCGAAGATGCCCCGGCCCATGCCCCGGACCCGTCGGACGTGGAGGTCGTCGTATAGGCGGGTGGAACGGACCCCGGGTGTGGTAGTCGGCATCGGTCTGGCTGCTCCGGTGTTTGGCGCGTGATCGATCCGCAGGGCAGTCTGAGATGAGCGATCTTGTATCCACCCCGCGCGAACACCTCTCGACCCCTGTCACAACCGGTATGGCCGTCACTCCACCGCCCTCACCCATCTCCCCCCCCCGGCTACCGGGACTCCGACCACCCTCCCGGGTGCTACTGATGAAAGCCGCCCGCCGGGCGCTCGGGTCGCACTCCTGCGGGGACCCATCCTCCCGACGGCGAGGGAGGAAATAGCTCGAAGCGGTCGTACCGTCCGTCGAAGATTCACGCGTGGCGAAAAGGCTTGATAACCGGCAGGATCGGCCCCCAGAGAGGACATTTCTATTGGGCTTCACGCCACACATGCCGTCGGCACCTCGCGCTTGGCGTCCGCTTAGCCGGATCGCTAATCGCGAGCGCTGTCATGTCCTCGGCTGACTCGCCCCGCGCCATATACCGCCGGTCCCGCTCTCGAACGTCTACGGCTTCCTCCCGGAACCGAGTTCCCCGATCCGGTTCCCGCGCGCCCCGGTCACGGCTTGAGCACCACCTTGATGCAATTGTCCTTCTTGTCGCGGAAGATCTTGTACGCACCCGGGCCGTCCTCCAGCTTGAGCTTGTGGGTGATGACGAAGGACGGGTCGATCTCCTTGTTCCGCACCTTCTCCAGGAGCAGCTTCGTGTACTTCTGGGTGTGGGTCTGCCCGGTCTTCATCGTCAGGGCCTTGTTCATGAACGCACCGAACGGGATCTTGTCCGGAAACCCGATGTATACCCCGGGGACCGAGACCGTCCCCGCCTTGCGGCAGCACATGATCGCTTCCCGCAGCGCGTGCGCCCGGTCTGTCGCGACCCCGACCAGCGTCTTGGCCTTGTCCAGCACCGCGTCCACGTACCCGGCGTAGTGGGCTTCGCACCCGACCGCCTCGATGCACCGGTCCGGCCCCCGCCCCTTGGTCATCTCCTGGAGCCGGTCGTAGACGGTCACCTCTTCGAAGTTGATCGTCTCGGCCTTCCCGTCGCGGGCCATCGCCAGCCGTTCCGGTACCCGGTCGATGGCGATTACCCGCCCGGCCCCGAGCATCCACGCGCTACGGATGCAGAATTGGCCGACCGGCCCGCACCCCCACACCGCCACCGTGTCGCCCTTCTCGATCTCGGCGTTCTCGGCCGCCATGTAGCCCGTGGGGAAGATGTCCGACAGGAACACGACCTGCTCGTCCGGCATCCCGTCCGGGATTTTCAGGACGTTGGCCTCCGCCCGTACCACCCGTAGGAACTGGGCCTGACCGCCCGCGTAACCGCCGGTCAGGTGCGAGTACCCGTACAGACCCGCCGGGGCGTGGCCCATCGCCTCCTCGGCGAGTTTGGCGTTCGGGTTGGTGGTGTCGCAACACGAGTAGAACTGGCGCTTGCAGAACCAGCACTCGCCGCACGCGATGTCGAACGGGACGACGATTCGGTCCCCCTTCTTGAGGGTGGTGACCCTGCCCCCGACCTCGACGATCTCCCCCATCGGTTCGTGGCCAAGGATGTCGCCCTCCTGCATGGTCGGCATGTAGTGGTCGTACAGGTGCAGGTCACTCCCGCAGATGCAGGTGGACGTGACCTTGATGATCACGTCGGTCGGGTCCTGGATCTTGGGGTCGGGGACGGTTTCGCACCGGACGTCGCCCTTGCCATGCCAGACGATCGCCTTCATGGAATCCTCCCTTTCGCGGGCGATGTGGTTCCGGCCGCGGGCGACGACCCGCGGGCCGGACAGGCGGCATTAGTTCTAACTCCGGCCGTGCTCGCAGGCGCACAGAACGTCGAGGACGGTGACCCCGAGGACCGCGGCGGCGGCCTCCAGGTTCTTGCGGCGGTCGGCACCGCCGACCTGGACGTAAGCGGCGGCAAGAGTGGCCAGGTCGAGTGCGTCGCCGGCGACCCGGCTCCACAGCCAGAACGCCGGACGTTCGGTTGACAGGATGCCGATCCCGGCGGCCATCTCCCGCACACCATACACCTGCAGGAGGCCCGGGAAGCGCACCCCGGTGCGCTCGGCGACGCTACGAGGCGCGGTCGCCTCCCAGAGGCCGAGGCCGATACTAAACAGGCCGAGGAATGTGGCGAGCGGGGCAGGTCCGTCTCCGCGGACGGGGGGGAGACTCGTCTTGATCCGCTTGCGGTCGAACGGGACGCCGGCGTACTCCGGTAGGTCGCGGGCCTCGGGGGTCGCTACGGCTGGCATACGGATTCCCTCCCATGAGAAAGCGGGTGCGTGGCACGGGCTAATCGCGGCGACCAATACGAGGAAGTGACCGCCCTTCGAGGCGGGTGAGAATAAACATGCAAGCGTTGTACCGGCGAGGAGAGATTGCTCGCCGCACCGGCATCCAGCCTGAACTCCCGACATCAGGTCTCGATCTGCGAACGTCCGAGCGGCGCAGATGCCGGGCTGTCTCACGGCCACTTTCTCCCGTATATCCGGTGGCTGTGCGTCCCTCGCGAGCGAAACTGAAGCAGCGGCCTCAATCCGCAAGCTGCCAACCGGGTTTCCCTGCGGGAGCCTCCCGGCTTCGCTCGGCGGGTGCAGGCGACCAGCCGCTTCGGACGTTCCCCATCGGGACGCAACCAAGCGGACTGAAACGGAGAAAGGAATCAGACCATGTCACGACCCGCTCACAACCACAGAATCGGTTCCCTCCCGGCGACCATCTGGCGCAACCTCGCCGAGAAAGGCAACTGGTATTCGGTCAAGCTCACCCGCGGCTACCAGGACCTGCTGCCGGTGGACCAGCTGGTCGACCTGGCCCCTACGTGGATCATGCACCAGCTGGAGGCTGAAACGGAAGGGGTCGGAAACAGTCTGCGGTTGCGTCAACGGGAGGCGGCGGAAAAAGTCGCTGAGGTGGTCACCCATGCCGCCGAGGCGGCTCAAGAACACGTTATCAAGCCGGTGGCCGATGCCGTGGGGATCACGAAGCGGAAGAAGGCCCGTTTCGTGCGGCAGAAAACGGAAAAGAAACCGCGGGTGAAGGCCACTCCCCTGGCCCCCAAGAGCAAGACAGCAGCTGGGATGATGATGTC
>JAQGHQ010000104.1 GCA_028288765.1 Gemmataceae bacterium
AGCCCAGGGTCGCGAGCGCAGCGAGCGCACCCTGGGTGGCGAACCGAGATCCGTTGTCGATGAGGTTCCCCGGGGTGCGCGAAGGCTACCCAGGGTGCGCGGAGCGCGACCCTGGGCTGTGGACTACAACCCCTCCGGGGTACAGATACCTCCGATCGGAGGTCCGCGGATGTGGGTAATGCGTAGCGCAGGACGGAGGAGGGAGGATCAGGGCTCTTCGCTCGTCTCACTCGTCCTGCCCAGACCCCCGGCGGGACTGCTTCTTGGCCGACTGCCGCCGCTTGTCCGCCACCCGCCGCCGCTTCGCCGACCGGGTCGGCTTCGTCGCCTTCCGCGGGGCCGGCTCGACCAGGGCGATCCGGATCATCTCGGCCAATTTCTCCTCACACGCCTGCCGGTTCCGCTCCTGGTCGCGGTACTCCTGGGCCGAGAGGACCACGTCCCCCTCGACCGTGAACCGGCTCGGGAATCGGGCCTTCATCCGCGCCCACGCGGCCAGCGGGATGGGCGCGGCCGAGGCCGCCGCGTGCCACCGGAGGACCGCCTTCGACGACACCTTGTTCACGTTCTGCCCGCCCGGGCCGCCGGCCCGGGCGTAGGTCCACTCCAGCTCCTCGTCCGGGATGGCGATGGCGTCGGTCACCTGGATCATCGGAGCGCCCCCTGAAACCTCACCCCGGCCCCCCTCCCGGCGGGAAAGGTAAGGTTATGGGGTTCGTTCTCCCCGTCCGTTCCTTCTTAAGGGAACGGGGCCGGGAGGTTAGATTCCGCCAGGCCCCCCGCCGAACCGGCTTGACGCCGCACCCCGGTTATCCTATTTTCCGCCGCCCAAGGTAGACCACGGACGGGACGGCCGCGCGCCCGGGGACCGCGGAAACGGAGGGGGTCATGGCGATGCCTGTCGGCGCACGGATGGAGACGGTGGCCCCGAAACGGTCCCTGTTCGGCCCGGACTACCTCCGCCTCGCCGCCCTCGCGGTGGTCTCGGTCGCGGTCCACCTGTGGCTGATCGCGGACACGCGAGTGACCGCCCGGGACGGGATCGGGTTCGCGCGATACGCGATGGGCCTTCAAGAGCCGGCCAACGCGACCGTACCGGTCGAGCCGCCGCTGCCGGACGAGCCCCCGCCGCCCGACCAACCCGCCGAAAAGCCGATCAAGAACGGGCTCGACGTGATCGCCCGGGCCAAGCAGGCCCCGGGCTACCCGACCGTCGTCTGGGTGGCCGCCAAGTTCGTCCGCCGGGCGGCCCCCGACCTGCCGCACCCCGAGGGATTCCTGCTCGCCGCCCAGATCACCAGCGCGCTCGCCGCCCTGCTGCTCGTCGTCCCGACGTACCTGACCGGGCGGATGCTCTTCGGCCGGTCGGTCGGGTTCGCGGGGGCCCTGCTCTTCCAGGTGCTGCCGGTCCCGGCCCGGACGACCAGCGACGCCATGACCGAGGGGCTCTACCTGCTCGCGGCCGCGACGGCGATCATGCTCGGGGTGCGGGCCGTGCGGCGGCCGGGGGTCGGCGGGTTCCTCGCCTGTGGGCTGGTGAGCGGGATCACTTACCTGATCCGCCCGGAGGGGCTGATCGTGCCCACCGCGGTCGGGCTTGTCGCCGCGTGGCTGGGCCTGACCCGGGTGTGGCCCCGCGATGTGACCCTCGGCCGGTTGACCGCCCTGGCCGTCGGGGTGGCCCTGGTCGGCGGGCCGTACGTCCTGCTGATCGGGAAGCTGACGAACAAGCCGACCGGGAACGAGCTCCTCCCGTCCCTCTCGGGCGTGAAGCGGCTATTCTCGGAGGGCCCGCCGGCCACCCCGGGGCCGGCCGGCGGGCCGGTCTTCGCCGCGTGGTGGAGCCTTCCGGACGGCACCGGCCCGGTCGACAAGGTCCGGCCGGCCGTCGTCAACGCGGTCAAGGAAACGGGCAAGAGCCTGTTCTACGTTCCCGCCGGGCTGGCCGTGCTCGGGGCGTTCCTCCTCCGCCGGCGGATCGCCGCCGAGCCTGGGCTGTGCGTGCTCCTCGCCGTCGCCGGGGTCAACTTCCTCGTCCTGCTCCGGCTGGGTACGGGCGGGATCGAACTGAACGGGACGAAGACGTACTACATCGGCGAACACCACACGGTGCTCCTCGCCCTGATCGGGTGCCTGTTCGCGGCCGCCGCGCTCGAACCGGTCGCCGCCGCCCTGGCCGGGCTCCCCCGTATCGGTCGGCTGTTCGCCTGCCCGCGGGTCCCGGCCTGGTTCCTGGTCGGGCTGGTGGCGGCGGCCCTCCCGGCCACGCTCAAGCCGCTGCACGCGAACCGCGAGGGGCACAAGCACGCCGGCCAGTGGCTCGCCGGGGAGTTGAGGAAGCACGCGGAGGACAACGAACAGGTGGTGGTGATCGACCCGTTCGAATGGGTCGCGTGGTATTCCGGGCGGACGCTGTACCGGATCGAGCCGGACCCGAAACGCGCGCGGGTCCGGTACGTCGTGCTCGACAACAAGAACCACACCGAGGACCACACCCGGCTCCCGCTGATGGCGACGGCCCGGGCGGTGGCCGAGAGCGGGAAGGTCGTCTACCACTGGCCGGAGGACGGCCCGGTCGAGCAGGCCCAGGTCAAGATCTACAAGACAGTCGGACCGTCCGAGTGGGACAAGTACGAACTGCGGCAGAAGCAGAAGTAGCCGGCCCGTCTCGGGGTGGCCGTCCACCTAAGTAGGTAGCCAGAAGTTTTCCAAGTTATCCTGGTACGAGACCCGAAGAGTCTGTCGCCATCGGCTTGGTCGGGCCGGCGCCCCGTGTGTGGGTGCCCCGGCCGTCGAGGCGTCCAGCTGGATTTGGGTAGGTGCCGCGAGCCGCGCGGCACAGCGAGTCCGGCTCGGCTCGCGGCACCTACCCGGAGACGAGCCGGACGGCTCGAGGGCCGGGTGGCATGTCCACCGCTTTGGGT
>JAQGHQ010000108.1 GCA_028288765.1 Gemmataceae bacterium
GGCGCCGTCGTCTCGCGCGGCGGCCGGCCGGACCTGGCCGGGGCCGCCTTGCCCCAGGTCCGCGCGCCCACGCTCCTGATCGTCGGAGGGAACGATGAGCCCGTGCTCACATTGAACCGGCAAGCGCTGGTCCGGCTCGGCGCCAGGGAGAAGCAGCTCGTGATCGTTCCGGGTGCCACCCACCTCTTCGAGGAACCCGGGGCCCTGGAAGAGGTGGCCCGGCTGGCCTCAGTCTGGCTGACCCGGCACTTGAGCCGGCCGGTCGATGGGCAGGTGGTCTAATTCAACGGCGCAGGGTCCGAATGTCTGGATCACCGCCAAGGGAAGCGCGGCAGGACGGGTGTGGACCCGAAGGAGGTTTGGCATGAGAAGGAGACGGCTGTTGACAGCGGAGCCGCGGGGAGGCACGAGGGAACTGATCCAGCAAGTCGCCCGGGTGGCCTCTCCCCTCGAGGGGCCGGCGGACCTCGACCCGCTCCTGGAGCGGATCGGTGACGCTCGCTATGTCCTCCTGGGAGAGGCCTCCCACGGCACCTCTGAATACTATCAGTGGCGCGCCCGGATCAGCCAACGGCTGATCCGTGAGAAGGGGTTCTCTTTCATCGCGGTCGAAGGCGACTGGCCGGATTGCTACCGCGTCAACCGCTACGTCAAAGGTTTCCCGGACTCGGGGACCGACGCCCGGGAGGCCCTGGACGCCTTCGTGCGCTGGCCCACCTGGATGTGGGCCAACCAGGAGATCGTGGACCTGGCCGAGTGGCTCTGCCGGCACAACGCCGGGCTCCCGGAAGACAAGAAGGTCGGGTTTTACGGCCTGGACGTGTACAGCCTCTGGGACTCGCTGTACGCGGTACTCGCCTATCTCCGGAAGACCGATCCCCCGGCGCTACCCGCGGCCCGGCGTGCTTTGCAGTGCTTCGAGCCCTACGGCGAGGACGTTCAGGAGTACGCGCGGGCCATGGCCCTAGTCCCGACTTCCTGCGAGGACGAGGTCGTCGCCTTGCTGAAAGACCTGCGGCGCAAGGAACCGCAGTACCGCGCCGCCGGCCGGGAGGAGTTCTTCACCGCCGAGCAGAACGCCCTGGTGCTCAAGAACGCCGAGGCCTACTACCGGGCCATGGTGCGGGGCGGCCCCGAGTCCTGGAACATCCGCGACCGGCACATGACCGAAGCCCTGGAACGCCTAATGCGCCACCACGGGCCGGACGCCCGGGCCATCGTCTGGGAGCACAATACCCACGTCGGCGACGCCCGCTTCACCGACATGGCGGACGACGGCATGGTAAACGTCGGCCAGCTGGTGCGGGAGCGGCACGGCGACGAGGGGGTAGTCCTGGTCGGGTTCGGGTCGCACCGCGGCCGCGTGATCGCCGCCAGGGAGTGGGAGGCGCCGATGGAAGAGATGCCGGTGCCGCCGGGGCGAGAGGGGAGCTGGGAGGACGTCCTGCACCGGGTGGGCGAGGCGGACAAGCTCCTCTTGCTCGAAAATGTTCTGGGGGCTGACGACTTCCTCGAGGAGCGCGGGCACCGCGCCATCGGCGTGGTGTACCACCCCGAGTACGAGCAGGTCGGCAACTACGTGCCGACCGTGCTCCCCCGGCGGTACGACGCCTTCTGCTACATCGACGAGACCCACGCGGTGCACCCGCTCCACCTGCGCCCGGCCCCGGAGAAGCTACCCGAGACGTACCCCTGGGGGGTGTAGCCACGACCCATGCAAACCAGAGCGGAGGGTTTGAAGGATGCTATTTGCCAATCGGAGGGAGGCTGGGCAGGAGCTGGCCAGCAGGTTGACGGAATACGCCGACCGCCCGGACGTGCTCGTGCTGGCGTTACCTCGGGGTGGCGTACCAGTCGCCTTTGAAGTTGCCAGAGCGCTGCATGCCCCGCTCGATGTTTTCCTGGTCCGCAAGCTCGGTCTGCCGGGCCACGAAGAGTTCGCGATGGGGGCCATCGCCACTGGCGGGGTGCGCGTGCCCAACGAGGATGTGGTGCGTGCCTTGCGCGTCCCGGACAACGTCATTGAGGCCGTCACCGCGGGGGAACAGCGAGAGCTGGAGCGGCGCGAGCGGCTCTATCGCGGGGACCGCCCGCCGCCCGACGTCTGCGGTCGCACCGTCATCCTGGTCGATGACGGCCTGGCCACCGGTTCCACCATGCGGGCAGCGGTCCGCGCCCTGCGCCGGCAGGGCGCGGCTCGCATCGTCGTGGCCGTCCCCGTCGGCGCCTGAAACCTGCGCGGAGTTCCAGGAGGAAGCCGATGACGTCATCTGCGCCCGCACCCCGGAGCCGTTCCACGCGGTCGGCCTCTGGTACGGCGATTTTTCGCAAACCACGGACGAGGAAGTCCGCGACCTGCTCGACCGGGCAGCGGCGGAGTACGCGGCGGTCCACCAGGGAGGCCAATGACCAAGGGAGGTAACACCGTGGCAAGCGAACTGGAGAAACAGCTCGCCAGCCTGAAGCAGGGGGATCATGTCTGCCTGATCTACGAGAGCACTGCCGGGCAGTCGGCCGTCGTTGTTCCCTTCATAAAGGAAGGGCTCGCCCGAGGGGAGCGCTGCCTTTACGCCGCCGACCGTACCGTCGAAGAGGTCGTTCAAGCCCTTACGGCTGCGGGTGTGGATGTCGCGCAAGAGAGCCAGCGTGGCGCTCCACGGTTGCTGACGGTGCGGGCGGCGCCCCAGAAGGTGACGCCCGGGGCCGAGGGGCTCCCGCCCACGCGGGCGGTTCGGGCCGGCGGTCTCGGTTGGAGGGAACGGGGTTTCTGGCTGTTCATTCCCATGACTTGGTCCCCAGGTCACCGCCGCTTTACGCGCCGGTAGAGGTCGTAGATTTCGGCCACGGTTGTCGCCTGCTCGGGCGACTTGTCCGGCCGCCAGCGCAGGAACCGCGGGAAGCGCAAGGCCAGGCCGCCCTTTTTCACCCGCTCCTTTGCCACCGTATGTACCGGGCTGACCGTGAGTTGCTCCCCGGCTACCTCCATGACCAGGGCCGGGTCAAACCAGGCATCGGCCTCCATGCCGGTCTCCACCAGCGGGTGCCGGTCGCGGCGCTCGTACGGCCGGAACCGTTTAGGGAGCCGCTTCAGCTTGAACCTCCCCACGAGTTGCGGACACCAAGTTAAGGGGTACTCTTCCAGCACAGGAGATCCCCATGGCAGAAACACGACGGACCTTCACCCGCGAATTCAAGGTCGCGGCCGTGAAGCTGGTCACCGAAAAAGGTCGGTCCGTTTCCGAAGCGGCGCGCGGCCTCGGCATCGGGGCCGCGTTGCTCCGGCGGTGGAAGGTCACCCGCGACGCCGACGGCCACGAGGGGTTCCCCGGCCACGGTCATCTGCCCCCGGCCGAGGACGAGGTCCGCCGCCTCAAGGCCGAGGTGGCCCGCCTCAAGGCCGAGCGGGACATCCTAAAAAAAGTTACGGCGCTCTTCGCCAGGGAGTCGCCGTGAGCTACGCCTTCATCGAGCCGCATCGGGACGAGTGGCCGGTGTTGCCGATGTGTGACGCCCTCGGGGTGTCCCCGGCCGGGTACTACGCCTGGCGGGACCGGGACACCAGCCGGCGGGACCAGCGGCGGGAGAAACCGGCCGTCGAGATCCGGGCCATTCACACCGAGGTTCGAGCCCGGTATGGCAGCCCGCGGGTGCATGCGGGGTTGGTGGACCGGGGTCACGACTGCGGCGTGGACACGGTGGCCCGGATCACGCGGGACGCGGGTATTGCCGCGAAAACGATGCGGAAGTTCCGCCCGACGACGAACTCGAACCACGCCCTCCCCGTGGCCGAGAACGTCCTCGACCGGCAGTTCGATCCGCCGGCCCGGAATGCGTCGTGGGTGGCGGACATTACGTTCATCCCGACCCGCGAGGGGTGGCCGTACCTGGCCGCGGTCGAGGACCTGTTCAGCCGGCTGGTGGTCGGCCGGTCGGTGGACGCGACGATGACCAGCCGGCTGGTGGTCGACGCCCGGGAGGTGGCCGTCGTCCGTCGTCTCCCGGGGTCCGGGTTGGTCGCCCACTCGGATCGCGGGACCCAATCCGCCAGTGACCACTACCGACGCCTCCTGGGTTCGAAGGGCATCACCTGCGGCATGAGTCGGCGGGGGAACTGCCGGGATAACGCCCCCATGGACAGTTTCTTCGCGAGTCTGAAAAAGGAGTCGGTTCACGACGAGGATTACGCCACCCGGGAGCAGGCCCGGGCGAGCATCTTCGAGTACATCGAGACGTTCTACAACCGGGTTCGGAGGCACTCGGCACTGGGCTACCAGTCGCCGACCGACTACGAGGCATCGCACCCGGCAGGACCCTTAACCCCGTGTCCATTTTTCGTGGGGAACTCCAAATGCGGACTACCTCGAACCGAGGGTGCTCCTGCACCGGGATACTGTCTGAGGTCAGGATCCGGCCCAGGGGCGCCGACAGCAGTCACTCCCTGGCATCCGCTGCCATCACCGCATGGCTGAAGACGGCATGCACCTCCCTCGCCCCGGGCTGGCAGAGCGCCTCGGCGGCCCCGGCCAGGGTGCGGCCGGTGCTGGCCAGGTCATCCACGAGCAGGCAGGTCCGGTCCCTCACGCCGCCCAGGACTTGCAGGTGCGCCGTCACGTCCGGCCGCGGCCGGGCTTTCGCGATTACCGCCAGCCCCGCGTTCAGAGCCTCGGCGTACCGCTGGGCCCGCTTGAGGCCGCCCGCATCTGCCGCCACAACGGTCAAGTCACGCGGCGTCCGTTTCTGGAGCCGCGGGAGGAACACCCCCTCGGCCCGCAGGTGCGTGACCGGCATGGGGAAGGCGCTCTCCAGAGCTGGCGCGTGTAGGTCGAGTGTAACCAGGTGATCTAGTGGGTCTGGCACGAAGTCGTGCAAGAAATTCAGGGGGCATGCTCGGCGAACCATTTCCTCATCATTGGTGGGGACCAGAGCCACTCGAACGGGTGGGCATGGCGTTGGTTGTATTCCGGCCCCGAAGCGTTTACATGCTCGATGAACTCCGCCCGGCTCCTCCACGAGCCCCGTTTGAGGTAGTAGTAACCGAACGCCTCGATCAACGATTCGGCCTGGTTCAGCCACGAGGCATTCACCGGCGTGAACCGGGGCCGCCACCAGCCGTCGCACCCAGACCAGTACGCCGCCGTGTCGGCGGCGGTATGGCTGGGGTCCCCATCCTGCACCAAGAACACACCCTTGACGTGGCGATGCCGACGGCGGAACGCCCGCAGTTCCCCGATGTCGTGCGCCGCGTCTTTGGCGGCCTCGGCCGCCACTTCCATCCGCCCACTGTGGACGATCAGAAAGAACAGCAGGTTGACCGTGCCGTGCCGGGTGTACTCGAACTCCTGCTGCTCGATGGACCCGGGGAGGGCGCGTCGGATCGGGGTCCGCTCCAGCACCTGGTGGTTGGGCTTCTCATCCACCGCCACCACCCAGATACCTTGGCGGGCCAGGCGGTCCGCATGGGCATAGCACCACAGGACTTGCTCGGCCCTCTGCTTGAACGGCTCGTCCAGGCGGGCCGTCTTCCAGTACCGGGTGCGGTGCGGCTGCCGACCCGCGCGTCGGAGGATCTGCCGAACGGTGCGTGGGCGGATGGTCTCCACGATGCCATCGGCGATCGCCTGGCGTGCCAGGTCCTGGCTGGTCCAGTGCGTCACGTGCAACCCCTCGGCGACCGGCCCCAGGCAGGCCAGCTCGATGATCTGGGCCCGCTGGAGGGGGGGAAATCTCCTGCGGACGCCCTACCCGGGGTTCGTCCAGCAGGAGCGCCTTCAGGCCATCCGGCTCGTAGCGGCGAGCGACTCGCCAGACGGTGGCCGGATCGCACTCCAGGCGACCGGCGATGGCCTGGATTCGTTCGCCGGCGGCAACCGCTAAGACGATGCGAGCATGTTGGACTTGGAACCAGCACAATCGCCGGGCGCGGGCAATTCCTTGGAGGATCGGAACGTCGGGGGCAGATACGGTCAGGGGGTGAGGTTTTCGGCCACGCATCGGAGAAACTCCCCGGCCCGAACTGGGGCTCATGCTCCAGCATACCGCCCCTTACCGACCCTTCAATTTCTTGCACGACTTCGTGCCAGACCCACTAGATACCTCCCAGCAAAGACGGAAGTGATGTCCGTCCTCCGCTCCCCGGCGGGCTTCGCGGGTACGGCCCGGGCGGGGAACGGGAGAGTCGACCGGGTCTGGTAACCGGTGCCGCCCGCTCTTCGGTCGGGCCGACCCGTGACCCGTCTCCAACTGACCTCGGCCGAGCGCGAGGAACTCCTCGACCTCTATCGCCGGTCGACCGACCCGGACGTCCAACACCGGGCCCACCTCCTGCTCCTGTTGGCCGACGGCCACCCGTGGGCGACGATCCGGGCCGTCCTGTTCTGCTCGCTCGGGACCATCAGCC
>JAQGHQ010000148.1 GCA_028288765.1 Gemmataceae bacterium
GGAAGGACGCGGACGCCCACTGGCAGCGACGAACCCCGGCGATGGCCGCCGGGTTGACCGATCATGTGTGGTCGTTAGCCGAGTGGTTGGCATTCCCAGCCGTGCAACGAAAGTAGGTCACCACCGGTATGTCTACCCGTCCTATTATGGGTACGGCAGATACCGTGGCTGGCGCCGGTGGTAGACGCCGACCCAGTTCCCGTGTCGTCCCCGATGACGGGCCCAATATACGGCGGGGCGCGTGCCCACAGATCCCGCCCGGTCGTCAAAGCCTAATAGAAGGCCCGCCCTCATTCGGGTGGGCCATTCTGTTCCCGCCGGGCCTCGGCCAGCCGGATGGTCCCGCCCATCGGGTATACCGCGAGCAAGATTGCCGGCCCGACGGCGAATAACGCCGAGGACTAGCCGGAGGAGAACTACGAGCGGCCGGGGTGTGTGGAACAAACCACCCCTCGGGGGGGCTGATGCTCGATCACACACGCGGCAAGGGATCGCGTGCGTCCTGTTGAAACTGTTGTCTGCCAGAAGGCGCGGACGCCGACGGTCTCGGGCGCAGTGCATGGGCGGTTGTCGGTGCTGGGTAGCGGAGCACGCGGCCGGCTCGGGCACGATGCGGGCGGCGGGCGGGACGGTCTGAGCAGCCCCTGCTCGTGCGGGAGCGGCCCCCACGGGCTCGTGTACAGGTCCGCCGCCACGTACCTCTCCGGCACCGCGAGACTCGCCCGCGTCCTACCGATCGCAGCTTCTACTTCGGGGGCCCGCTCGGCCCGCTCCGGCGCCGGCAGGACGGCCTTCAACACCCCGGGCTACCGGACCGACCCCTCCGCCGCTGTCCGCCCGAACGCCACGGGTCCTGATCAGCTCACCGACCCTCGCCGTACCGGGCCCGGAACTGGCAGATATCCTCGGCCGCTTGCCCTGCCCCCTCCGCCCGCGGCCCGGGGCCCACCCGCGCCGCCGGGCCCGCCGCTCCCGAACCCGCTACATCTTCCCGGCCAACTCGGCCAGCGCCTCTTTTTCGATCTGGTGGACGCGTTCCCGGGTCAGGCCGAGGCGAACACCGATGCCCTCCAGGGTCAAGGGGTCTTCGCCGTTCAGCCCGAACCGCTGGCGCAATACGATGGCCGTGCGCTCCGGGAGCTCGCCCAGGAGGTGCATCAGGCGCACCAACTCCTCCGTCTCAACCAGCGCCACGTCCGGGGCCTTCACCCGCCCGTCCGGCAGTTGGTGATCGACCGAGACCCCCGCCCCCTCCCAGACACCCTGCCGCCCCGGGTTGCGCAGCCGGGACGCCTTGTCGATGCACCCGGACTTCCGCTTCACGCCCAGCCGGGCGGCCACCTCCTCATCGGTCGGGACGCGCCGCAGCTCCGCCTTGAGCCGGGTCACGGTCCGGTGCCATCGGGCCAGCAACTTCGCGGCATACGAGGTGACCCGCACGGTCCGGGTCGTGCTAACCAGGGCCAGCCGGATGGACTTCTTGACCCAATAGCTGGCGTAGGTGCTGAAGCGGGTGTTCCGGTCCGGGTCGTAGCCGCTCGCGGCGCTGAGCAGTCCCAGGTTCCCCTCGGAGATGAGGTCCGGCAGGGGGAGCCCCTGGCCCGCGTAGCCCTGGGCGATGCGGACCACCAGGCGGAGGTTCGCCCGCACGAGGCGGTCGCGCGCCTCGGAGTCCCCCCGGGCGATGAGGCGGGCCAATTCCCTCTCCTCCTCCGCGGACAGGAGCGGGGTTCGCCGGATGTCGCGGAGGTAGGTGTCCAGCTGGGTGACGGCTCGCCCGTGCCGGGGCCGCGGTGTGCGGCTCATGCACACTCCTTTGGCGGGAGGACGTCGGCGGGCGAAGGCAGACCTGTGACGGACGGATGGGCGGGGTGGAGAATCGCCGCGCATCGGTGCGGGGCGGCACACCAGCAGAATAGCAGGACGGGCCAATAGTGCTGGGGTGGGGAGGTGAGGCCCCCGATTACTCGCTCCTCGGTTATACTCACGGCTCACGGGGAAAGGCCCCGGGCCGCTCGTGGTTACAGGGAACGTATAGTACCAGCGGCCATCCGGATGTCCACACCTGTGTCGAATTTTGGTCGAGATTCCAAGTGAACAGGTCAATCTAGAATTTGGGCGACAATCCAGGAGCTCGCCAGGTCGGGCGGGAGGGACGGCGGCAGAAAAGAGCCTCAGTTTCCGCGTTGCGTCGTACCCGGTCGCGCGGCCCGACGCCACCCGGCTCACCCGCCCGGCCTTCCCTTCCGGGTCCGCTCACGCAGTCCACCGCGTTTTTTCGCTTCACAAACGGGACGCCCCGCCGTAGAGTCTTCGCGTCGCATCGCCCGGCTGCGGAAGTCCGCCCGCCTCCCCCCCGCAGGATCAGGTTCCCGGTCACACCGCCCGCTCGCAAGGCGGTGCCGTCCGGGAGGGATCTCACGAGCACGAGCGGCACTACCGCCGCAACTCCCAGTCGTGTTCACTTGTTGCCCAGCTTCGCCCGATAGTCGGCGCGGGACGCCCCACGCCCAGCAATAGCCCGCGGGTACATAATGTGTGCATATATGCACACATGTATATCCGTAATATTGGGTGGGGTTGGCGCCGCGCGGGCGCGCCCGCCACCCGCGGGTGTTTTCCCGTACCGTTCCCGGAGGGGGTCGTGTTGTCTCCTTTTCTAATCGTCACGCCCGGGCATTGCGTCGACGCCCGGCTCGCAATTGCGGCGGTCCGGGCCGGTGAGACCGGCGTCCTGGATCTGGGCTACCGGGACGACCAACCGGCCTGCCGTGCCGCCCTCCGCGACCTGGCCCGGTACGCCCCCGCCGGCTCCCCCTGGGGGCTGCGCTGGGATACGCTCGGTGACCCCGCCCGCGGGCCGTCGGGCCTGCACGACCTGGTCGGCGACGTGACCTGTCCCGTCATGATCCTCGCCGGCCTGGGCGAGGAGGCGCGGGCGGGGGCGGCGGCCCTGCGCGAGCCGCTCGGGCAGGCCCGGCGGGTCGCCGGGCGCGTGGTCCTGGAGGTGTGCGGCACCGCCGAAGCGCTGGCGGCACAAGAGGCCGGGTTCGACGGGCTGGTGGTCAAGGGGCACGAGGCGGGCGGCCGGGTCGGCGAGGAGTCCGCCTTCCTCCTCCTGCAGCGTCTGCACGGGCGGCTGGCCGTCCCGTACTGGGTGCAGGGCGGGATCGGCCCGGACACGGCGGCGGCCGCGTTCCTGGCCGGGGCCGCGGGGGTCGTGCTGGGCGAGCAACTCTGGCTGGCCGCCGAGTCCCCCCTGGACGAGGGGGAGCGCCGGCAGTGGGGCCTCCTCGACGGGAGTGAGACGGTCTGCGTCGGTGCGGGCGCCCTCCGGTTCCGGTTCTTCAGCCGCTCCGGCCCACAGGCCGTCCGGGAGCTCGGGGCGGCGCTGGCGGGCGGGGCCGAGTGGCCCGCCTGGCTGCGGCAGCGGCTGGGCGGTGGCGCCCGCCCCGGGGCGGAGTTGCGCGTCCCCCTCGGGCAGGAAATCGCCTTCGCGAAGGGGCTGGCCGAGCAACACGTCACCGTGGCCGGCACCCTGGCCGCGTTCCGCCAGCGGGTGCGGGCCGACCTCGACACGGCCCGCCGGGCCCGGGCGTTCGCCCCGGACGCCCCGCTGGCGCGGGCGAACGGCACCCGCTACCCCATCCTCCAGGGGCCGATGACCCGCGTCAGTGACACCGCGGCGTTCGCCGCGGCCGTGGCGGACAACGGCGCGCTCCCGTTCCTCGCCCTGGCGCTCATGACCGGCCCGGAGGTGAACAAACTCCTGACGGAAACCGCCCGAGAACTGGGCCCCCGGTCGTGGGGCGTCGGCGTCCTCGGCTTCGTGCCCGCCGACTTGCGGAAGGCCCAGCTGGCGGAGGTCTGCAAGGTCCGGCCGACCCACGCGATCATCGCCGGCGGCCGGCCGTCGCTGGCGCGGCAGCTCGAAGACCACGGGATCGCCACGTACCTCCACGTCCCCTCGCCAGGCTTGCTCGAGAGTTTCCTCCGTGACGGCGCCCGCAAGTTCGTCTTCGAGGGCCGCGAGTGCGGCGGGCACGTCGGCCCGCGCACCAGCTTTTCCCTCTGGCAGTCGGCCGTCGACGTGCTGCTCCGGGCGGACCTGGACCGCCCCGAGGACGTCCACGTCGTTTTCGCCGGCGGGATCCACGACCGGCTGTCGGCGGCCATGGTGGCGGCGACCGCCGCGCCCCTCGCCGGCCGCGGGATGAAGACCGGCGTGCTCATGGGCACGGCCTACCTGTTCACCCGCGAGGCCGTCGAGACGGGCGCGATCCTGCCCGGGTTCCAGCGGCAGGCGCTGGCGTGCCAGGAAACCATTCTGCTCGAGTCGGGCATCGGCCACGCCACCCGCTGCGCCCCAACGCCCTTCGCCGCCGAGTTCACCCAGGCCCGCGCCGAGTTGATCCGGGCCGGGAAGGACACCGAAGAGATCCGCCAGGAGCTGGAGGTGTTGAACGTCGGGCGGCTGCGGATCGCCGCCAAGGGGCTGACCCGCCCGTCCGACCCGCGCCGCCCGGCCGCCAAGGCGGACCTGGCGGCCGTCCCCGAGGACGTCCAGCACCGCGAGGGGCTGTACATGATCGGGCAGGTCGCCGGGCTGCGCGACGAGGTGGTCTCGATGGCCGCGTTGCACGCCGAGGTAGCCGACGGCAACCTGGCCGTGTTGGAGGCCGAGGCGCCCAAGCCGCTGCCGTGGCACCCGGCCGCCGCCCCGCCGGGGGCGAAGCCGGCCGAGGTCGCCATCGTCGGGATGGCCTGCCTGTTCCCGCGGGCCGGGGACCTCCGCCGCTACTGGCAAAACATCTGCGCCCGCGTCGACGCCGTCCGGGAAGTGCCGTCCGACCGCTGGCGGGTCGAGGACTTCTTTTCCGGGGACCGGACGGCCCGCGACCGGGTCTACTCGAAGTGGGGCGCCTTCCTCGAACCGGTGCTTTTCGACCCGTTGAAGTGGCGCATCCCGCCGGCCAGCCTGCGGCACATCGAGCCAATGCAGCTGCTGTCCCTGGAGGTGGCATCCCGGGCGATGGCGGACGCCGGGTACGACCGCCGGGCCTTCCCCCGCGAGCGAGCCGGGGTGCTGTTCGCCGTCCCGAGCTCGCACGAGTTCGGGTCGGCCTATTCGTTCCGGACGATGATGCGGCACTACCTGCCGAAGGTCGAGGGGCTGCCGCCGGACGTCCGCGAGCACATCTACGCCCGGCTCGAGGAGCACCTGCCCGAGTGGACGGAGGACTCGTTCCCCGGCTTCCTCGGCAACGTCGTCGCCGGCCGGATCGCCCGCGAACTGGACTTCAACGGCCCGAACTTCACGGTCGACGCGGCCTGTGCGGCCGCGCTGGCCGCGGTGTTCACGGCCGTCGAGCAACTCCGCTCGGGGACGGCGGACCTCATGCTGGTCGGCGGCGCGGACGGCACCAACAACCCCTTCGGCTACATGAGCTTCGCCAAGACCCAGGCCCTGTCGCCCCGCGGCCGGTCCCGCCCGTTCGACGACACCGCCGACGGGATCGCCCTGGGCGAGGGCATCGGGTGCGTGGTCCTCAAGCGGCTCGCGGACGCGGAGCGGGACGGCGACAAGATTTATGCCGTCGTCAAAGGAGTCGGGGCATCCAGCGACGGCAAGAACCGCAGCCTGACGGCCCCGTACCCGCCCGGCCAGGCCCGCGCCGTTAACCGGGCCTACGAGGACGCCCGGGTCTCGCCGGCGACGGTGTCGCTGATCGAGGCCCATGGCACCGGCACCGCGGTCGGCGACGCCGCCGAGTTGACGACGCTCACCCAGGTTTTCTCGGCGCACACCCAAGACCGCCGGGGGGTGGCCGTCGGGTCGGTCAAGTCCATGATCGGGCACACCAAGACGCTGGCCGGCCTGGCCGGCGTGATCAAGACCGCCCTCGCGCTCAAGCACCGGGTGCTGCCCGCGACCATCGGGGTCGAGAAGCCCAGCACGCGGGTCGATTTCGCCGAGAGCCCCCTGTATCTGAACACCGAGACGCGGCCCTGGGTGGCCGAGGCCGGCGACCACCCGCGGCGGGCGGGCGTCAGCTCGTTCGGGTTCGGCGGCACCAACTTCCACGTCGTGCTCGAGGAATACACCGGCAACTACCTCCCCGACACCGACCTCGACTGGATGCCGCGGGCCGCCGAGGTGGTCGTCCTGTGCCGGGCCACCGGCGCCGACCTCGTGCGCGACCTCCGGGCCCTGCACCAGAAGTTGGCCCCCGCGGCGACCGAGGATCTGGCCGGCCTGGCTGCGGCGGTGTTCGCCGAAGAGGGCACCCGCCCCGCCGGCGCCCGGGAATGCCGGCTGGCGATCGTCGCGGAGTCGGTCGAGGACCTGCGCCGGAAGGTGGAGAAGGCCGGGACACTCCTGACCGGCCAGGCGAAGGTGAACGACCCGGCCGGGATTTACTACTCCGAGGCGGCGCCGCTTCGCGAAGACGAAGTTTGTTTCCTCTACCCCGGCCAGGGGTCGCAGGCGGTGAACATGCTGCGCGACCTGGTGGTCGGCAGCCGGTGGAGCCACGACCTGTTCTCCGCGGCCAACCGCCTCCTGGCCGAGACCCTGCCCCGGCCGCTGTCGCGGTACGTCTACCCGCCCCCGGTGTTCGGCGACGCGGACCGGGCGGGGCTGGAGGCCGAGCTGAAAGACACCCGGGTCGCGCAGCCGGCGCTGGGGCTGGTAGAGGTGTTCGCGACCGATCTGCTCGCCCGCTACGGCATCCGGCCGGCCCGGGCGGCCGGACACAGTTACGGCGAGCACGTCGCCCTGTACGCGGCCGGGTGCCTGTCCCGCGAGGACCTGTTGCGGCTGTCGGCCGTCCGCGGCCAGGCCTGTGCCGAGGCCGCCCGGTCGAGCCCCGGCGGGATGGCGGCCGTGGCGGCCGGCGCGGAAGCGACCGCGGCCGCCTTGAAGGAACTGGCGATCCCCGCCCACCTGGCGAACCTCAACGCCCCGGACCAGACGGTCATCGCGGGCACCGTCGAGGCGATCGAGGCCGCCGTCGCCCAGCTGCCCGGGCGCGGGTTGCGGGCCCGCCGCATCCCCGTCGGCGCGGCCTTCCACACCCCCTTACTCGGGGGCGCGGCCGGGGCGATGCGCCAGCACCTCGCCGGGATCTCGGTCGAGAAACCCGGGCTGCCCGTCTACAGCAACACGACGGGGGGTCCGCACGCGGAGGACCCCGACGCCATCCGGGGCCTGCTGGCCCGCCACTTCACCGAGCCGGTGTTGTTCGAGGCGCAGGTGCGCCGCATGTACGCGGACGGGGCCCGCCTGTTCCTCGAGGTCGGTCCCGGCAAGGTACTGACCGATCTGGTCTCGCGCATCCTCCCGGGTCAGCCCGCGACGGCCCTCTCGCTGGACGCGCCGGGCCGGGAGGGCTGGACGCAGCTGGGGCACGTGTTGGCCCGGCTGTCGGTGTTGGGGTTGCCGGTCCGGCTGGGGACGTGGTTCCAGGGCCGCGGCCTCCCGACGGGGACGGTCGCGGAGTTCCTCGCGCGGGAGCAGGCGGCGAGGACACCCAGGCCGACCGACTGGCTCCTGAGCCCCAACAGCGCCGAGCCGGTCACCCCGCTGCCGGGCCGACAGCCGGAGAGGAACGGTACCGCGGACCGGGCGGCCACACCCAAGGCGGACCCACCGCCGGTTGCCCCCGCCGCTCCTCCGCCCGCAGCCGCACCTCCTCAACCGATCTCCGTTAACGGTAGTCATTCCCGAACGAATCTTCATCGAACCCCCAACAGGGAGCATCCAGCACTAGCCATGTCCACGACCAACAGCGATCTCGCGGTGAACGGTCATGCCGTGAACGGTCATGCCGTGAACGGTCATGCCCACGCGGTGCTTCCTTCGAGCAACGACCTGTTCGGCGAGGTGCAGGCGACGACGCGAGCCTTCCTCGAGGCGCAGCGGGCCCAGAACGGGGTGCTGGAACGCTACCTGGAGACGCAGGAACGGCTCCTGATGTACTGCACTCAGGGGGCTCCGGGCGGGGCGGCCGCCCCGCCCGCCCCGCCGCCCGTCTCCCGGATGCGGCTCGCCCCGACCGGCACCCGGCCGCCGATCGCCATCCCGGCGACTGCGGCCGCCGCGCCGACGCGGCTGACGGCTCCCGCCCCGGTCCCGCACGCCCGGGCCACGGTAACGCCGCCGCGCACCACCAACGGCACGGCGGCCCACGGGAACCACACGGCAGCCCCGCCCGCCCTTGCCCCGGCCCCGCCAACGACTCCGGGCGGCGGAGGGCCGCCCTCGGTCGACCAGTTCCGCCAGGATCTGCTCGAGGTGGTCAGCCGGCGCACCGGCTACCCCATCGACGCCCTGGATGAGACCCTCGCCCTGGAGGCCGCGCTGGGCATCGACTCCATCAAGACCGTGGAGGTTTTCAGCAATCTCAAGGCTTATCACGAGTACTTCCGCGCCGAGGGGCAGGAGGAGGAAGAACTGCTCGCCGAGTTCAGCAAGTTCAAGACCCTGCGCGACATCGTCCAGTACTACGACCGCCGCCGTCAGGCCCACGGCGCCGCCCCGGCGGGCAAGGGAGCCGGCCCGTCCGGGATCGAGAACGGGAACGGTCACGAGGCCGCCGGAGGCGCGGTCAAGCGCTACACCGTCGCGGCCGTGCCCGCCCCCCTGGAGGCCGACGGCGCAAAAAAAAATTCCCTGACGGTCACCTCGTCCTCGTGATCGGCGAGGTCCCGGACGTGACCGGGGCGGTCGTGGCGAGCCTGACCTCGGATGGATACCGGGTGCGGCAAGTTGTGCCCGGCACCGCGGTCCGTCAACTCGCGGCGGACCGCTACGAGGCGGACCTGTCCTCAGCCGAGGCCCTGCACCAGCTGCACCAGCTGGTCGCCGGTCCGGCCGGTGCCGCCGTCGGCGGCGTGATCAACTTCCTCGGCCTGTGCCAGCCGTTCTGCCGGCCGGGCTACGAGGACCCGGAGGGGCCCGTGACGGTCGCCGCCTGGACGTTCCAGATCGCCAAGGAATTCGCACCCGACCTGCGGGCGAGTGCGGCCGCGGGCAGCTGGTTCGTGAACCTGACCGCCCTGGACGGCCAGTTCGGGCTGGGGGGTGGGGCGGTAGCGGGGGCCGCCGCCGGGACACTCGGCGTCGTCAAAACGCTCCGGCGTGAGTACCCGGTCCTCGCCGTCAAGGCCGTCGACGTCGACCCGGACCTTCCCCCGGACCTGCTGGCGGCGCGTGTGCTTCAGGAGGTGACTGCCGGAGACGATTCGCCCGAAGTCGGGCTGACCCGGCAGGGCCGCTGGCGACCGGCTCTGAAACTGGCCCCGGTGCCGCGCGGCCTGCCGCCCCTGGCGCTCGACGCGGGGTCGGTGGTGCTCGTCACCGGCGGGGCGTTAGGGGTCACGGCGGAGGTCGCGAAGGGCCTGGCCGCCGCCGCCCGGCCGCGGTTGGTCCTGGTCGGCCGGTCCGCGTTGCCGGGGCCGGAATCGCCGGCCACCCGGGACCTCGACAGGGCGGCCCTGCGGCAGGCCCTCCTCGCGGACGCCCGGCGGACCCAGGCGCCGGTCCTGCCGGCCGAGATCGAACGCCGCGTCAACCGGATCCTGAAGGACCGGCAGATCCTGGCCACCCTCGACGCCTGCCGGGCCGCCGGGGCCGCGGTCGAGTACCACCCCGCGGACGTATCCGACGCGGAGCAGTTCGGCAGGCTGATCGACGACCTGTACGAGCGATTCGGCCGGATCGACGGGGTCGTCCACGGGGCGGGGGTGATCGAGGACAAGCGGATCGCGGACAAGACCCTCGACTCGTTCACCCGCGTCTTCCGCACCAAGGTGGACGGGGCCTTGACCCTGGCCCGGAAGTTGCGCCCGGCGGGGTTGAAGTTCCTGGTCTTTTTCGGCTCGGTGGCCGGGCGGTTCGGGAACGCCGGGCAAGTCGATTACAGCGCGGCGAACGAGGCGCTCAACAAGCTGGCCGACGCCCTCGCCGGCCGCTGGCCCGCCCGGGTGGTGTGCATTAACTGGGGGCCGTGGGACGCCGGCATGGTCGGCGACGAGTTGCGTCGTGTGTACGCCGCCCGGGGGATCGACCTGATCCCCGTCGCGGAGGGCACCCGCGCGTTCCTCGACGAGCTGCGGCTACCGGGCGGCCCCGCCGAGGTGGTCATCTCCGGCGGCGTCGAGCGGATGGACGAGCGGCGACCCCCCGGGGCCCCGACCGCATAGCCCGAACGAACCGAGAGGTCGCCACGGTATGGTGAACGACAACGACATCGCGGTGGTAGGCATGGCCTGCGTATTCCCCGGGGCAACGACCCTGAGGGAGTACTGGGCCAACATCGTCAACGCCGTCGACGCGGTCGGCGCCCCGCCCCCGGGGCGGTGGCGGGGCTCCTCCAACTTCCGCCTGCCGGCCGACCACGAGGCGTTCATCCCCGCCGACCGGGGGGGCTACCTCCCCGCCGACTTCCTCTTCGACCCCGTCCGCTACGGGGTCCAGCCGCACCTCGCCGCCCACGGCGACCCCGACCAGTTCCTGGCCCTGCATCTTGTCGACCAGGCGCTCGGCGACGCCCGGGTCGCCGCGGACAACCCGGTGCGGGCGCGGACCGACGTGATCCTCGGCCGCGGCGGCTACCCGACCGAAAAGCACCTCGAGATGGGCCTGCGGACCGAGGGCTTCGAGGCCGCCCTCGACCTGATCGACCGGGGCTTCCCCGACCTGATCGGCGGCCGCCGCCGGGAGGTCGAGGCCTTCCTGCGCTCGACGCTCACCCCGGCCGATGTCGAGAACGTCTCCACCGCCATCCCGAACCTGACCGCCAGCCGGGCCGCCAACCGCCTCGACCTCGGCGGGGCCGCCTACACCGTCGACGCCGCCTGTGCCTCGTCGCTGTTGGCCGTGGAGCAGGCGGTCTGGCGGCTGCGGACCCGCCGGTGCGACCTCGCGGTAGCCGGCGGGCTGTTCGTCACCCTGTCGGTCCGCTTCCTGCACGTCTTTACCCGGCTCGGCGCGCTCTCCCCCGCCGGGGTTATCCGCCCCTTCGACCGCCGGGCCGACGGCCTGTTGCCCGGCGAGGGCGGCGGGGCCGTGGTGCTCAAGCGCGTCGCCGACGCCGTCCGCGACGGGGACGAAGTCTACGCGGTCGTCAAGGGCGTCGGGTCCGCCAGCGACGGCAAGGCCGTAGACGTGCTCGCCCCCTCCAGTGGCGGCCAGGTCGCCGCCCTCCGGGCCGCCTACGTCGACGCCGGGGTCGACCCGGACACGGTCGGGTACCTCGAGCTGCACGGCACCGGTACGGTGGCCGGCGACCTGGCGGAATTGACCACGATCAAGACCTTTTTCGGCACCCTCCCCCGGCCGGCCACCGCCCGCGCGATGGGCAGCGTCAAGTCGATGATCGGCCACACCATGCCCGCGGCCGGCATCGCCTCCCTCATCAAGGCCGCCCTGTCGCTGTCGAACAAGGTCCTCGGCCCCAGCCTCCACTGCGAGGAGCCGCGGCCCGACCTGGCCGACGCCCCCTTCTACATCAACACCCAGACGCGGCCGTGGGTACACAACCCCGCCCTCGGGCCCCGCCGGGCCGGCGTCAACGCCTTCGGGTTCGGCGGCGTCAACGCCCACGTCGTCCTGGAAGAGGCGGGCGCCTCCGCCGCGCGGGGCCGCGTGGTCCCACGGGGTGGCGCCGAAACCGCACCGCCCGCCGCCGCGCCCGCGCTCCCCCGCCCGCGCCCCGTCGAGGTCGGGCTCCGCCGGGCGACCGAACTGGCCGTCTTCACCGCGCCGGATGTGGCCGAGTTGGGGGCCCGGGTCGACCGGCTCGAACGCTTCCTCGACCGCGACGGGGCCGCCACCCTCGCCGGGGTCTGCCGGTCCCTCGCGGGCGAACTCGATCCGGGCTACCCCGTCCGGCTGGCGCTGGTCTGCGACGACCTCGCCCACCTCCGCCGGCTCCTCCACGCCTGGCGGGCGAGCCACCAGTCTCCCGACGGGCCCGCCGGCCCCGAGGAGATGTACTTCGCCGCCGCGGCCGCCGCGGCCCCGGGCAAGATCGCCTTCCTCTTCCCCGGCATGGGGTTCCCCGGCCTGATCGGCGGATACCCCGACCGTCTCCTGGAACTGTGCTTGCACGACCCGGACGTCCGGGCCGAGTTCGACCACTTCGAGGACCGCGACCGGCACCCCGAAGACGACGTCCCGACCAGCGCCATTTTCGTCCCGCCCCCCTGCCTGCCGGAGGACTACCGCCGACGGCTGAAGTCTCGCCTCTACCCGCCCAAGGCCGACGACTACGGGACCGGGCCGGCCGCCCCGGGCGAGCGCTACCTGGCGGCCATGGGCGTCACCCTGAGCAACTGGGTCAGCTGGCGGTTACTCCGCAAGTTCGAGATCCCGGTGGACATGCTCACCGGGCAGAGCCAGGGCGAGATGGCCGCCCTCTGTGCCGCCGGCGCGGCCGACTTCCACCAGCTCGCCCCCGCGTTCTGGAAAGTCCTCAACGTGGACGCCCGCGATGCCAACGGCGGCGCGATGGCTTTCGTCTGGGCGAGCGCCGAGCAGGTCGAGCCGCTCGTGGCCCGGGAGCCGGGCACGTACGTGGCCATCTACATGGCCCCGGAGGGCGTCGTCCTCGCCGGCGAGCGCGCGGGCCTGTACCGCATCGCCGACGAGCTGCGCCGCCGGCAGGTCTTTATCCAGACTCTGCCGTACCCGCCCGTCCACACGCCCTGTCTCAGCGGCCACCGGGCCGAACTCCTCAGCCTGCTGGGGGAGGAGCGGGCCCTGATCCGCAAGCCCCGGATCGCCCTCTACTCCTCCATTACGGCCTCCCGGTACCCGGATGACGAGCGATTGATCTTCGACACGCTCCTCCGCAACGTCGACGAGCCGCTCCGCGTCTGGCAGACGGCCGCGCAGATGTACCGCGACGGGGCGCGCGTCTTCGTCCAAGTCGGCGGCGGCCACATGGCAGCTCACATGATGATGTTGCCCGCGGACTGCCCGGCGGTGACCGCCGCGCTGGACGTTGAAGGCCGCAACCCGCTGACGCAACTCAACCACCTGCTCGCCAAGCTCCTCTGCAACGGCGTCCCGCTCCGCCTCGACGCCCTCTACGAGCACCGCGTCGTCGACACCCCGGACATCGACGCGCCCCGGCCGGCGCCGGCCCCGCCCCCGACCGCCGTCCCCCTCCGTCTCCGCTGGTCCCCGCTGTCTCATACGACCGAGCCGCCCCCACGGCCGGTACCCGAGGCGGCCCCGCCGGCCGACCTCCCATTCCCCCACGATCGCCTACCCGTGTTGGGCCGCGTTTCTCATTTCGTCCCGGGGCGGGAGGTGGTGATAGACCGCACACTCGACCTGGCGGAGGACCTCTTCCTGGGCGACCACCTGTTCGTCCACGCCCCGCACAAGCCTCCGGCGGAGTGCATGCCGATCCTGCCCCTGACAATGAGCATGGAACTGGTCGCCGGGGCCGCCGCCGTGCTCTCGCCCGGCCTGGGCCTGATCGGCTTCGAGGCGGTCCGGGGCTCGCGCTGGGTCGCCCTCCGGGACACCCCCACGCTCGACCTCCGGCTGGAGGCCCGCCTGGTTTCTCACGACGCCGAGACCGGAGTGAGGCGGGCCCGGGTCACGCTCGCCGTCGGCGGGGACACACACTTTTCCGCCACCGTCCTCTTCGCGGAGGCGTACCGGCACGAGCTGGACTTCACGCCCCCTGACACGACCGGCGGGGGCCCCTGGCCCATCACGGCCGGGCAGGTCTACGCCGAGCGGTTCATGTTCCACGGCCCCGCCTTCCGGGTCGTCGCCTCGCTCGACACGCTCGCCGACCTCGCCGCCACCGGTGCCCTCGCCGTGCTCCCCAGGGACCGCCTGTTCGCTTCCACCCCGGACCCCCTCCTCCTGACCGACCCCTGTGTCATGGACGGCGTCGGCCAGTTCGTCGGGCTCTGGGCGAAAATGTACGGCCTGTGCATCCTCCCCATCGGCGTGGACAAGGTCGAGTTCTACCGCCAGCCGCCGCCCCCGGGCACGACCGTCCCCATCCGGATCAAGATTGTTGAGGTCGACCGCGATACCGGCCACATGCGGTCCGACGTCGAACTGGGCGACGGGGAGGGCGGCGTCTGGGCGCGCCTGGCGGGCTGGGCGGATTTCATCATGCCCGTTTCCGCGCGCTACGTCAGCGCCACCGACTTGCCGCACCACTACGCCTGGGCCGAGGAACTGGCCCTCCCCGACGCCGCCCCCGATCACGTCTGCACGCTGCTCACCCGGGATGACTTCAAGGGGGTCAACCCGGAGTGGACGGCACGGTTGTTCCTGCACGCCCGGGAGCTGGCCGAATACTGGGCGATCGAGTCCACCGCCCGCCGCCGACAATTCCTGGCCTCGCGGGTCGCCGCGAAGGACGCCGTCCGCCTGTGGTGGTCGCGCCGGTACGGCTGGGACGAGCTGCCGCACCCCTCCACCCTGGTCATCGCCCACGACGCCGAGGGGCGCCCGTACCCGGAACTCGAACCGGGGAGTGACCTGCCGCCGCCGAGACTGAGTATCGCCCACACGGACACAGGCGCGGTGGCCCTTGTAGCAGACGAGACCGTCGGCATCGACCTCGAAGCCGCGGCGCGCGACACCCGGGCCATCCTGCCGTCCTTCGCCACGGATGAAGAAACGTCCTTGCTCGGCTACCTGGCCGATGTCTGCCCGGACGGCTCCGCGCCGACGCGGCTGTGGTGCGCCAAGGAAGCGGCGGCCAAGGCCCTTGGCACGGGCCTCCAAGGCCGGCCCAAGGACTTCGAGGCGTTGGCCGTCGAGGACAACGGCGACTTCCTGATCTTGCACCGCCCGACCGGGGACCGGCTGATCGCCCACACCGCCCGGGTCGACCCGTTCATCGTCGCGTACGTCTCGGCGGCCGCGGGCGCGGACCCGGTGTCTGACCCGGAGGCCGCCTACGCGGAAGGCCGGTGATGACCCCGGGACACGTCCCGGCGGCGGGCCGGGGCGACTTGACATTGCGGAGGACCTCATGCACGTGCTGCTCGTGTCCACCGGTACGGCCGGCAACATGCTGCCCTTCATCGGCCTGGGGGAAGCGTTGCGGGCGCGCGGCCACGACGTGACGTTGATCGGCAGCGGGGCCGGCACGGAGTCCGCCGGCAGGGCCGGCCTGGGGGTCGTCGACCTGGACGGCCCGGACGCTCAAGGTCTACCGGGTGTCGACGCGGCCGCGGCGCGTAAGACCGGCTTCTTCCGCACGCTCGTGCCGCACGCCGTGAGACACATGCGGCGGGTGTACGAGCTCATCGCCGACCGCCACGTCCCGGGGGAGACGGTCGTCGTCGCCCAGGGCTGGCTATTCGGGGCACGGCTCGCCCGGGAAAAGCTCGGCGTGCCGCTGGCGACCGTCCACCTCCAACCGATGCTGTTCGGCAGCGACCACGACACGGCCGGCCTGCCGCGCTGGGCCCCGCGGTGGGTGCCCCGGCTGGCGAACGCGGTCGTCCGGCGGGCGGGGGACTGGGCGCTGGCGGGGCCGATCGACGCCTTCCGCGCCGAGCTGGGGTTGCCGCCGGCCCCCCGCCCGGTCATGCCCTGGTGGTCGTCGCCGGACCTGGTGATCGGCTTCTTTCCCGAGTGGTACGCCGCGCCTCAGCCCGACTGGCCGGGGCACACGCTCCTCGGCGGCTTCCCCCTGTACGACCTGCCGCGGGCGGACGTCTCCCCGGACCTGGAGGCGTTCCTGGCCGACGGGGACCCGCCCCTGGTGTTCTCCCAGGCGTGGCTGGTCCGGGACGCGCACGGCTACTTCGAAGCATCGGCGGCCGTCGCCCGGGAACTCGGGCGGCGCGCGGTGTTGCTGACGGCTCACCCCGAACAACTCCCCCGGGACCTCCCGCCCGGCGTCCGCTACTTCGGGTTCGTGCCGCTCAGCGGGCTGCTGCCGCGGGCCGCCGTCGTCGTCCACCACGGCGGAATGGGGACCATCGGCCAGGCCCTCGCCGCCGGGATCCCGCAGCTGACCGTCCCGGCGCTCCTCGACCAGTTCGACAACAGCCGCCGCCTGCTCCGGCTGGGCGTGTCGGCCAACGTCCGGGCGGCCGCCTACCGGCCGGCGGCCGTCGCCCGCCGGCTCCGCGGCCTGCTCGAATCGCCCGAGGTGGGCGAACGGTGCCGGTACTACGCCGGCCGAATGCGCGACGAGAAGCCGTTCGAGAAGGTCTGCTATGCCCTCGAACGCCTGCACCGGCGCCGCACGGACGGGGGGCGGTCCGGCCGGGGGGCGGAACCCGTCCTCCAGGGCCACGACCTCGGGCCGGCCGTCGGGTAGTCCGTGCGGGAGCGCCCCCCGGAGGTTGGCTCGTGCCTTGTGGCACAGGTGGTCACTGCCTGCCGAACGCTTAAGGATCGGTCATGCGCGCACTACTCGTTTCCATCGGGACCGCCGGCGACCTGCTGCCGTTCATCGCGGTCGGCAAGGCGCTTCGCCGCCGGGGGCACGACGTGACCGTGCTCGGCAACGGCTACTTCCGGGACGTGGCCGAGCGGGAGGGCCTCCGGTTCGTGGCGGTGATCCCGGCCGAGGAGCACCTCGAACGCAGCCGGCGGCGGAACGAATGGGGCATGCGGCAGTCGTTCAGGGAAGGGGGGAAGAACCTGCTGGCGGATATGCCGCGGGTGTACGAGGCCGTCGCCGCCCATTACGTCCCGGGCGAGACGGTGGTGGCGGCTGCCGGCATGATGTTCGGCGCCCGGATCGCCCAGGAAAAACTCGGCCTACCCCTGGCCACCGTCCACCTGTCCCCGATCTGCTTCCGCAGCGCCTGCGACGACGTCGCCTGGCCGCGGTGGATGCCCCGGCCGCTCCGCCGCGCGATCTTCGGCGCGATCGAGCGCGGGATCGACCACTTCTACGGGTCGGAGATCAACGCCTTCCGGTCCCGCCTGGGGCTGGCCCCGGCCTCGCGGATCCTCTCGCACTGGTGGAACTCGCCGCAGCTGGTCCTCGGCTTCTTCCCCGACTGGCTGTCCCCGCCGCTGCCGGACTGGCCGGCGAACGTGCAGCTGACCGGCTTCCCGCTGTATGACGCCCTGACCCCCTTCACCGCGGACCGGGAACTCGACGCGTTCCTCGCCGCCGGCAGCCCGCCCGTGGTCTTCAGCCACAGCTCGGCCGTTCTCGACGGCAACCGGTTCTTCGCCGATTCCGTGGCCATCGCCCGGACCCTGGGGCGCCGCGCTGTACTACTGACGCCTCACGCCGGGCAGGTGCCGCGGCCCCTCCCGCCCGGCGTTTGCCACTTCCCCTTCGTCCCACACAGCCGCCTCCTGCCGCGGGCCGCGGCGCTCGTCCACCACGGCGGCATCGGCACCGCCTTTCAGGGGCTGGCCGCCGGCGTCCCCCAGCTCGTCGTCCCGGTCTTCCTCGACCAGCCTGACAACGGCCGCCGTCTCGAGCGGCTGGGGGTGGCGGCGACCGTCCGCCGCGGCACCTACCGCCGCCGCGCCGTGACCCGGAAGCTCGACCACCTCTTGCGGTCCGCCGAGGTGGCCGGGCGGTGTCGGGAGTACGCGGCGCGCTGCCGCGAGGGGAATGCCGTCGAGCAGGCGTGTGGGGCCCTGGAGCAATTGTTTGCCGCCGCGACCGGCCACGACCCGCGCGGGCATGTGGCGGGTAACGGGGTCGCGGCCGGCGTGGCGGGATCAACCGAGTCGGAGGAATGTCATGGCCGCGTTGCGTGAAGTGAGTCTCCCGGACGGGGCGCGCGTCTTCGCCGTCCGCCCGCAAGAGGTGGCACCCCTCTACCAGCAGGTGCAGGAGTATTTCCGGCACGGGATCGGGGTGAAGACGGGGGACGTCGTGTTCGACGTGGGGGCGAACATCGGGCTCTTCGCCCTCTGGCTGCGGCGGACCGCCGGCGGTCAGGTCCGGGTCTATTCGTTCGAGCCGATCCCGCCCGTGTTCGAGGCGCTCCGGCACAACGCCGGGCGGTTCGACCCGGAGAACTGGAAGGTGTTCTCGTGCGGCCTGGGCCGCCGCCCCGGGACGGCGACGTTCGGCTATTTCACCCGGGTCACGGCCATGTCCTCGATCTACCCGGACACGTCCGCCGAGGCCGTGGCCGCGCTGCGGGACACGCTCCTGCGGAACGCGGACCAGTGGCCGTCGGGCATGCGCTGGATGCGCCGCCTGCCGGGCTTCCTCCTCCGCCGGTGCGTCGACCGCGTCATCCGATGGGCGTTCGTGACCGAGCGGGTGGAGTGCCCCATCCGGACGGTGTCGGAGGTGATCCGCGACCAGAACGTGACCCGCATCGACCTGCTCAAGGTGGATGTGGAAAAGGCCGAGTTGGACGTCCTGGAAGGCATCGAGCCCGGCGACTGGGCGATCATCCGGCAGGTGGTGGTCGAAGTCCACGACCTGGACGGACGCCTCGCGAAGGTGGCGGCGCTCCTGACGGGGCAGGGCTTCGACGCCGTCGAGGTCGAGCAGGAGCCCGTTTTCAAGGGGAGCGAGATTTACAACCTCTACGCCCGGCGGACGGCCGGGGGGACCCCGGCCTGATACCGGAACCCGGTGACGGTGTCCGTTTCTGGTCCCCCTTTCCCCTTTGAAGGAAAGGGATGGGGGAATGGCCCGGGTGGCATGTCCACGGCTCGGCGGGGACAGGCGAGCGCCCCGGATGCCGGATCCGGGTATTCGCCCGACCAAGCGCAGCCATGTCCACCCCAAGCCGTGGACATGCCACCTGGACCAAGGTGACCGCCCAATGGATTCGTGTATGAGGCCGGGGCGGGTGGCCTCGTTGTGGTGCAGACCTCCCGCCGGACGACCACGACGACCGCGTTCCGGGTGTCCGCGCCGCCGCGACGGGAAAGGCCGGGTGCGATGAGCCAACGGGCTAAACGATCTCTGGTGAAGCTCGCCGCCGTCTTGTTGACCTTTAGCCTGGCGGCCACACTCGAATGGCGCTGCCGGCGGCAGGAGACGGGCGCCACCCAACCGGTCCTCGACGGATCGGGCGCCGCGGTGTCGGCCACGGACCTCCGGCGGAAATACGCCGACCCCGAGGAACTGGCCGCGCTGTGCCGGGTCGTCCAGATCCGGAACGAGGCGCTGGCCGACCGGTCGTTCCGGTTGCGGCACCGCCGCACCTGCCGGGTGACGGAGTTCGACCGTGGGAACCGGCCCGTCGCGATCACCGAATCGGTCGAGCGGGTTCATTTCGAGGGCCGGACGGAACGCAAGACCACCCTGGAGGTCCGGCAGGTGCTCGGCGAACCGATCGGGTTGACCGAGTTCCAGGGCGGGGCCGATCCGGCGGCGCGGTGGCCGTTCTCGGACGCCACGCCCGCGGGCCTGTACCGGTATGAACTGGAAGGGATCGAAGAGGTCGGCGGCGGGCCCGTCGTGCGGGTCCGCTTCGAGCCGGTCCGGCCGGCCGAGGGGACGTTCAAAGGGTCGGCCTGGGTCGATCCCGGGACCGCCGAGCCGGTGCGAATGCACGGCTCGGCCCTCCGCCTGCCCGTGTTCCTGGATCGGTTCGAGATGATGGTCGACTACGGCCCGGCCGAGACCGGGCACAACCAGGTCCGCCGGGTGACGGTGGACGTCGCGGGCGGGCTCGCCTTCGTCTCCAAGCATTACCGCCTGGAGGCAGGGCTGAGCGACTACGAACCAGGCGGACCCTGACCGGGCGGCCGCCCCGCACCCGGAGAAAGGAACTTCCGTCATGACAACCGGTGACTGGCTCGCCCCGGCGCTGACCGCCGCCCCGCTCCTGCTGATCGCCCCGGCCGTGCTCGGGTATTGGCGGTGGAGGCACCGGCGGCTGGCCGCCGCCCGGGCCGCCAGCCGCGTCGCCCGGACGGCGTGCGGCCCGATCGAGTACGCCGTCGCCGGGCGGGGTCACCCCCTGCTCGTCATCCACAGCGGGATGGGGGGCTACGACCAGGCGTTGGGGCTGGGCGCGCTGGTCAACCGGCACGCCGGCGGGCGCGGACTCATGGTCCTCGCGCCCTCCCGCCCGGGATACCTGCGGACGCCCCTGGAGGTCGGCCCCACGCCGGAGGAGCAGGCGGACGCACTGGCGGCCTTACTCGATCACCTCGGGGTGGGGCAGACGGCCGTGTTGGCCGGCTCCTACGGCGGGCCCGTCGCCGTGCAGTTCGCCCTGCGCCACCCCCACCGGCTCCGGGCGATGGTGCTGCTCGCCGCCGTCACCCGGCGGTGCGCGGTCGGGCAGCAATGGCCGGTGAGTGACCGGGTCCTCCTGTCCCGGCCCGGGAGCCTGGTCGTCGATTTCTTCCACTGGCTGCTGTACCTGCGGGCGCGGTACCGGCCCGCCGGGCTCGTCCGGGATTTCACGCGCGGGATGACGGTGCCGGCCGTGAGTGACGCCGAGATCGACCGGCGTGTCGCACGGTTGCGCCAACTCCCCGAAGAGGTGCAGGCCTTACAGCAACTCTTCTGCTCCATGACGCCGCTGAGCCGGCAGATGGCCGGCTGCCTGAATGACGAGAAACAGATCGCCCGTCTCGCCGAATATCCCCTGGAGAAGATCCGGGCGCCGACCCTGTTGGTCCACGGGCGTGAAGACTGTGTCGGGCAAGGTTACGCCGGCGCGGAGTGGGCCGCCGGCAAGATCCCGGGGGCCGAGATATTCCCGGTCGAGCAGTGCGGGCACTTCATGCTGGCCGGCGAATTCGCCGCCCCGGTGTTCTCCGCGGTCGCGGCGTTCGTGCACCGCCACGCCCCCTCCGGGGTCGAGCCCGACCCGCCTCCGGCGGCCGTCGGAGTCGAACCGCCCCGCCCGACGTTAGTCACGTAAGCCGCGCCCGTCGAGGAACCGCTCATGACCGTCATGCTGATCCCCATGGGAAGCACCGGGGACGTGTACCCGTTTATCGGGCTAGGGGCCGTCCTCCGGTCCCGCGGCCACCGCGTCGAAGTCGTCGCGAACAGTTACTACCAGTCGGCCGTCGAGCGGGCGGGGTTGTCGTTCGTCGAGCTGGGAACCTACGAGGACTTGCGGCCGGGACTCGAAGACCCCGACCTCTGGCACCGGTGGAAGGGGTTTCTCGTGCTCGGGCGGGCGATCCTCCCCCTGATGCGGCGGCTCTACGACATCATCGCGGACCGGTACGTCCCGGGCGAGACGGTCGTGGCGGCCTCGTCCCTGGCCCTGGCCGCCCGGGTCGCGCAGGAAAAATTGGGGGTCCCTCTGGTGACCGTTCACCTCCAGCCGGCGGCGATCCGCAGCTCGTACGACGACCCGGGCGTGTTGCCCCGGCTGCTCGCGTTTCCCCAGCTGCGGGTGCCCGTGAAGCAGCTTCTGGATTGGCTGGCCGACGTCCTGCTCCTGAACCCCGCGTTCGGCCGGGAGATCAACGCGCTCCGGGCGGACCTGGGGTTGCCGCGCGTCCGCCGGCCGCTCTACCGGTGGGCCCACTCCCCCCAGCGGGTGCTCGGCCTCTTTCCCGACTGGTTCGCCCCGCCCCAGCCCGACTGGCCGCCGCAAACCCGCCTGACCGGGTTCCCGCTGTACGACGACCCCGGGCGGGAGGGCCTGCCGGAAGAGGTCGAGCGGTTTCTCGCCGACGGAGACCCGCCGGTCATCTTCACCCCCGGCTCGGCGATGAAACACGGCCGGGAGTTCTTCGCCGAGTCGGCGGCCGCCTGCCGGTTGCTCGGCCGGCGCGGGCTGTTGCTGACGCGGTTCGACGAGCAGGTGCCGGACGGGTTACCGGAGGGGGTCCGCCATTTCAACTACCTCCCGTTCAGCCGGGTGCTGCCCCGCGCGGCCGCCCTCGTATCCCACGGGGGGATCGGGAGCGTGTCGCAAGCCCTGGCCGCCGGCGTCCCCCAGCTGGTGATGCCGATGGCCTTCGATCAGTTCCCGAACGCCGCCCGGCTGGAACAGCTCGGGGTGGCCCGGTCGCTCTCGGTGACGGACTATCGCGGCCCCGCCGTGGCCCGGGCCCTGGCCGACCTGCTGGGTTCGACCGCCGTCTCGAACCAGTGTCGGGCGCTCGCCGGGCGGTTCCGGCAGGGGACTCCTCTGGAAGACGCCTGCCTGGCGATCGAAGAACTCGGGCCGGGGGCGAGGCGGGGTTCGCCGTGAGCGCCCGACGGCATCCTCCCCGAGCGGAGCACTCTTCGAACTCGATGCGCGAGACGCGCCCGCGCGTCCCTCCTCCGATTGTGACTGACTCCGGTTGGCCGCGGGACACACCGCCGCGTTCATCACGCGACCGCTGGAGGTTCACGTCAACACCATCTACACCGATCTTCACGCCTTTTCGCACCAGGGTCCGGCGGTGGTATCCGACCCAGCCGATGCGGATCGCCCTGGATCAAGACCCCGCCAATCCTTGCAACGCCGCGCAGACCGGCCGGGCGATGCGGCAACTGCGGCTGTGTTGGACGAGTCTGCCCAAGGGGAGCCCGGATGACAACCCGGTGGAGACGCTCTTCGGCGACATCCAGCAGGCGATCCTGGACAACAGCAACGACCCCGACGGGCGGACGACGCAGCGACGGATCGGCAATCATCTGCGGGCCAGGAACCGCAGAATGGACCGCGTCATCCGCACCAGCCACCCTGGGCTTTCCCCAAACTTGCGAGACTTCTCGCTCGCCGCGACAATCGCTCCCTCCCCCCATCCCGGCGTCGACAGCCCGTTACCCCGGGGAGTAGCCGGGGGCGAGGTGGTTGACCTCGATCGCCCGCCACCCGGGGGTTTCCAGGTCGTCCGCCCGCGGGGCGCGGGGCGCGCGGCCCAGACCCCCGGCCGAGAAATCCTCCGCATCTCTGTATTGCACTACAAATGGCCTTGCATTACTATGCATATTGCCTAGCCGTTTCTCCGTGCGGTCAGCCCCCCCGGCCCGCCCGCCGCGGACGACACCCCCGATACCCGGAGGGCCCCCATGCCCACCCCCAGCAAGGAGTACGCGGACGAGGTCCTGATCCGCTGCCTGGCCCGCGGGGACACCATCCCCGACGCCGCCCGCATCGCCAAGGTCAGCGAGCGGACCGTCTTCCGCCGGCTCGCCAACCCGACCTTCCGGGACCGCCTCAGCGCGACCCAGGCGGCCGCCCTGTCCCCGGCCTACGGGATGCTCACCACCGGCCTGACCGACGCCTGCTTCCAGCTGACGCAGCTGGTCCGGCACCCGAACCCGCACGTCGGGTTCAAGGCGGCCAAGGCGGTGGTCGACCTGACCCTCAAGATGCGGGAGCAGGTCGAGGTCGAGGACCGGGTGACCGCCCTGGAGCGGATCACCAAGCACAAGGCCCGGTTCG
>JAQGHQ010000161.1 GCA_028288765.1 Gemmataceae bacterium
GACCGACCACCCGCCGCCGGTTCGAGGTCCTCACGACCCCGGCGTCGGGGAGGTCGGTCGTTCGGCCGCCGCCGCAGCGGGCCTCGCTGAGCTCGACCAGTGCACCCGGCGGCTCGGGGACGCCGCCCGGCGAGCCGCTACTCGAACTGGCGAGTGGCAGGCCACGTCGATGGAGCGAGTCCTCCGGGGCGACGACCCCCGACAGTTGGCCCCGCCGATGCCAACCACCGTCAGAGCCTACACAGCTCCCGAGAGCTGCGGCGGCGGCCGAACTATAAGCTCACCGGCCCGGCCACGTCGGCAAGCTATAAGTCTCCAGAAGCGGACCTCGCGGCCAGGTCCGGTGCAGTGGCGGGTTCGGCGCTACTCGTCATCGGTCAGAGCCAGCCGCTCGATGAACTCGTTGAAGCCCCGCGCCAGTAGGAACAGGCACTCGTACCCTTCCGGCTTAGCCGGGAGTTGGCCGGCGCGACGCCGCGCCAGCCACTCCTCGATGGACGGGTGCAACGCCGGGAACATCCGGCGGAACTCCTCGTCCGGCCAGAGCGCCCGCTGGTCGGCGTCGAGGAAGTACACGCACCCGTCGTCGGGGCCGCCGCACCTCACGACCACCACGCACCCATTGATGCCGGCGGACGCCGCCGCCACCCACCCGCCGGACTCCCCGAACGAGTTGGTGGCCCAACGGATGTCGTACACCTCGTACTCGGGCACCATGCGGCCGTAGAACAGGTCGATCCATGCCCCGGTGCCGTTCGGGGTCGGCTGCTCCAGGAAGTCGCAGGTGGCGCTACCGACCCAGCCGCCGAACTCCAGGAGGAACGCGCGGTAGTCGCCCGGCAGCCGCAGCCCGCGGTCCCGCTCGAACTCGGCGACGAACTCCTCGGTGACGGGGAGTTGCCAATCCGCCGGCTTGTAGCCGAGAGCTTCGAGCTTCGCACGAACGGCTTCCACCGCGGGTCACCTCCGGGGCCGAACCAATGATTGGTTTCGTGCCCAGTAAACCAACACGGAACAGAACAATCTCGAAAACTACGACGCAACTAGCTGGATTGACAACCGGTTGCGACACATCCTCAACCAGAGTCCTTCAAAACCACCATCCGAACGGCCATTGTCGGACTCACCGGTCCAACGGGCTGATCACCCCGGGCCCGCCCCGGTTCAGCACGTGCGTATCGATCATCGTGGTGCTCACGTCCTCGTGCCCCAGTAACTCCTGCACGGTCCGGATGTCGTAGCCGGACTCCAACAGGTGGGTCGCGAAACTATGACGGAACGTATGCGCCGTCGCATGCTTGACGATCCCGGCCGCCGTCACCCCGGCCGAGATCGCCGTGCTCACCGCGCACTCGTTCAGGTGATGACGCCGGACGTCCCCCGTGCTCGGGTCCGTCGAAAGTTTAACCGACGGGAAGACGGACTGCCACTCCCACTCGGCGGCCGCGCCCGGATACTTCCGGGCCAGGGCGTTCGGCAGGTACAACCGCCCGGCCCACGTCGTTCAGGGCTTTCCCCTCGAACAGTTCGGCCTGGCTGGACCGAGGCCCGGTGCATGGTCACACCATCCGGGACGAGAAGCATGATGCCGATCTGCGGCCACAAGTTACCCTCACTTGTCCTTCTTCGCCTCGGCGTCCTCCTTCGCCTCAGTTACCTTCGACTTGGCGAGCGCGGCCTTGACCACCGCCAGGGCCTTCAGGCAGTCGTCCTTGGTGTCGTACCCCTTGGGCGGCATGGCGATCACCTTCCCGTCCGCGTCCTTCACCCGCCACCGGTAGTCCCCGGCCTTGTCCTTGAACACCTCGACGGTCCCGACGTCGCCCTTCTTGTCCTTCGGCTGGGCCGGCGCCACGGTGGGGATGCAGGCGGCGACCAGGCCGGCCAACGCGCCCGACAGAGCCAGACCTCGCACGAGCTTCGACATGAGATCTCCTCCCAGAGACGAGTGGTGAGAGGTGGAAACCCCCGCCCGAGCCGGGGAGGGTGATTATCGCCGAGCCGGGACCGGCGAGCAACCGGCCGCCTTCTCCTTGCCCCGGGGTGGCCCGCCGGGCACACTGTTTCCCATGCCCCCGCCCCTGATCGGCAACTACACCCCGCCCCCGGTCCGCAAGGGCGACGCCGCAAGGGCGACGTCGTCACCGGCCTGTACCGGGACTGTGACTGTGTCGTGACCGGCATTCACGACGGGCGGAGTCCGTGGCCCCGGGTCCGGGCACGGGGAACCCGGGGCGGGTCTGGACTGTGGGTCAACGAGATCCTCGTCCGGGCGATCCGGACGGAGAGCGAGTCCGCCCTCATGCACTGGTTCGGTGTCAGCACGAAAGCCGTCTGGAACTGGCGGAAGCGGTTCACGACGGGTGGGAAGTTTCCGACGCCCGGGAGCAAGACCGCCCACCTGAAAGCGAGCCAGATCGGGGCCGAGATCGCGACGCAACTCGAGCTACGTCCCGGTTCGTGGTGGAGGGATGATTGCTGGACCGCCGAGCAGCTCGCCCTACTCGGGACAGATCACGACGAGGTGATCGCGGTGCGGATCGGGCGGTCGGTCCGGGCGGTGACCGTGAAGCGGGTCCGGCTGAAGATCGGGGCGTGCAAGGATCGAAGGCGGAAGGGGGCGAGATGACGGACCGAGAGCGCCTTCTCGCCGCCGTCCTGGACACGCCGGCGGACGATACGGCCCGGCTGGTCCTCGCCGACTACCTCCAGGACCATGACGAGCCGGCCCTCGGCCGGTTCATCCGGGCCGGGGTGATCGCCGCCCGGTTCCGGGACCTGGATGGGACACCGGACCCCGACTACCACGCCGCACAGGCCGAGATCGCCGCGGTGTGTTCGACCGGCAGTCCCGCCGTTTGGATAACGGCCCTGGAACTCGGACCGGT
>JAQGHQ010000169.1 GCA_028288765.1 Gemmataceae bacterium
TAGAGCCAGCCGGCCGGGTCTTCCGGCACGCCGCGCCGAGACCAGGTTTCCAGGGCCTGCACGAGCGCGGCTTGAACGACGTCCTCGACGAGGTCGAGCCGGCGCACGCCGAGCGACCGGGTCAGCAGGGCGCAGAGCCGGCCGAACTCGTGGCGAAAAAAGTGCTCCACCAGTGCGCGCGGTTCGCTCATGCGTAGCCGGCCATTTCGCGGATCTCGATCGTGTGTCCGGGGGGGCACTCGCGGGCGATGGCCACGGCTGCGTCATAGTCGGCGGCCTGGATGATCGTGAAGCTGACGATGATTTCCTTGGCTTCGACATAGGGACCGTCGGTCACGAGTCCAGCCTTCACGAGTCGGCCGGTATGCTTCAATCCGTCGCCTCCGGGCACAATCGCCGAGCTGAACTTTTGCATCCAGGCATACCAGGCCGCCGCCAACGCCTGCATTTCCTCAGGAGACGGCTGGGCGCGGCTCTCCGTGGACTCGCGATAGATGAACAAAAACTTCGCCATGATGGTACTCCAGACGGTTTCGCATACGCGGGCGGAGGCCTGTCCCCCGCCCTGTGTGAATACAACGAACAAGCTGCAACCGTTCGGACACCGGCGCGGGATAAAAAATCGACGCGCCCGATACGATTCGCGCAGCTCACAACAAGAACGCGTGGAGGGTACAGGGCCGGCATAGGCTCGTCAATGACCGAACTTCTAATTTCCAAGTAACATAGGGCGAATTCGGTCGCGCGAATTGGCCCAGCAATACTTGCACGTCTTCCGCGGCAGAGGGTTCTACCGCCGGCCGAACTGGCGACGGGATTTGAACCTCGTATTGTCCGGTGTCGAAAGATGTTCCGTCGATTTACCTGCAACATGCGACCATCGCGCCGTGCTACTTGAACACGCTTATCGAGCTGTAACTCTTGTTCCCACAATGAGAAATCCCCTCAACGTGCTCGCCAAAGGGCTCATCGCGAAAAAAGATCGGGGGAACAGGATTTGAACCTTCGACGTCTTGATCCAAGGCAGGCCAGGCCGCGTTCACGTTTCGCCGCGGCGACTGTTGAATTCCCAGACCCCTCCAGCGACTGACCCGACAGCTGCGCTAAGGCAGGCGGCAGGAGAACATCGACCCGTCCAGAGCGGTCGCCACCACAACGGCCTTCCTGCGTCGCCGATGCCAGGACCATTCCCGCCCCCCGGTAAGGGGGTAACTGAAACCGGTTCCGGGTGAGGAGAGGGGCCGCGCCGGCCGCAGTCCCAGGAAAAACCCTCGGAAATCCCGCTCCGGAACCGTCGGCCAACTTCCCTTCTCGACCGGCACCCGGCCGGGTACCCTGTGTACGGGCAATCACCTGGGGGGGACAACTGATGATCGGGCACACCTCGCGGGCTTCGGACGAGCTCCTGGCCCAAACCCTGGCCGTCGGCGGGACGATCCTCCAGGCGGCCAAGGCCGCCCGGGTCAGCGAGAGGACCGTCTACCACCGGCTCCGGGACCCCGCCTTTCAGGACCGGGTGTACGAGATCCGGGCGGTGGTCCTGGATACCGCCTGCGGCCGGATCGTCGGGGCGACGGCCGACGCCTGCGACACCCTCCACCGCCTGCTCGGGAGCCCGTCCGAGGGCATCCAGCTCCGGGCGGCGAAGACGCTGATCGAACTGGCCGTGAAACTCTGCGACCGGGACCACCACGCCGACCTGTCCGAGACCCCGCCAGCCACGACCGATAGCCTCTCATCCGCGACACCGGTCCCCCAGGCCACCGGCCCGCAAGAGTCCGATCCCATTCGGTCCGAACCCGTCGACCCCCGACCTGTCACACCGGGTCCCAAGACCGCCGCCAAACAGGAGGAGCGTCCCGCCGCGCCCGACACCGTCCGCGAGCCCGTTGCTTCTCCCACAAGTGGTGACGGGAATGCAGGTTCCGCTCGGGAACCCCGACCGGTCGACCTCACCCCTTCCCTTCTGGCCACGGGTGAGGAAGACAGGCCGAACAAGTCCGCCCGGAACCTGTCAAACCCTGTCAAACCCTGTCACCGGCCGGCGGGCCGTCTGCCGGTGAGCGAGGTGCATCGTCTGTCGGCGGGGCTGACGGTCGCACTCGCGGGTGTGGGCGGCGAGTAGCTGGCGGAGCTGGGGGATCGAGCACGGCCACGAGTCGGGACCGCACATCCGCGGGTGGGACCGAGTCGTCGACTCGGTGCCTGGGACACGTGTTGTCGGCCGTCGCGGTTTGTCCGCCCGTGTGCTCGGACGCGCGGACCACGCGGGCGGACAAACCGCCCGGGGTACCCGCAGAAGGGTCGTTCAGTTCCGACTGCCTGCCGAAGCGTAGCCGTCTTGTTGCGACGCCGCGGGAAAACGAGGAGCGGAAGAAAAGTGATCGGGAAGCTTACGCTCGCCGGTCGCGGAAGAGGTTACTTCTTTTCGGCGGCCTTCTCCTTTTCGGCGGCCTTCTCCTTTTCGGCGGCCTTCTTTTTTTCGACGGCGGCCTTCTTCTTTTCGGCCGTCTTTAGCTTCGATTCGGCTTCCGCTTTTGCGACCGCGGCGTTGACTTTTTCCCGCTCCGCCTTGGGCAGATACACCCCCGGCCCGAGCCGTTGCTCGTACTTCTTGCGCCGTTTCTCGGTCTTCTTTCGGATGACGCTCGCCGGGTTCCCCATGATCTTCTCCGGTGGCTTTGGTGGTGCCGTGTTGGTTCTCTCTAACGTAGCAGAAGGGTGGGAAACGTCGAGGTCGGGCTCCGGGGCACGAACCCCTTCGGCCCACCGCTCATCAGGGCATCCGATGGATCTGGAGACGTTCCGCCAGCTGCTCTCGCCCGCCGGACAGACCGCGATCGCCGACGCGGCCGTACTAGGGCCGACCGAGGCCGGGTTCCTCGCCGCGTTCGAGAAACTCCGGAAACGGCACCCGCCGGTCCTGGCCAAGGCCGCGCTCGAAACCGTACTGCTCCGGGGCCGGGCGAGGGGCAAGCACTCGTTCTGGGAACGGTCGTACTACACCCGCGAGGCCCTGGAACAGGCGTCCGGCGAGGCGGTTTCCCGCTACCGGGCCGGGCGGTTCCGGTCGTTCCCCACGGTCCTCGATCTCTGCTCCGGGATCGGCACGGACGCGGTCCGGCTGGCACTCGCCGGGTCCTCGGTGGAGGCGGTCGAGTCCGACCCGCTCCGGCTGGCGATGGCCGAGGCGAACACGGCGGCGGCCGATCTCTCCGGCCGCGTCCGGTTTCATCCGGGTGACGTGCTGACCATTCCGCTCCCTCCCGCCGATGCGGCCTTCGTCGACCCTTCCCGGCGGGAGGGGGAACGCCGCTTCCTCGACCCGGACCGTTATACCCCGCCGCTCGGAGCAGTGCTCGCGCGGGTCCCGTCGGGGTTCCCACTTGCGGCGAAGATCGCCCCCGGGGTGGCGCGGTCCGACATCGAACGGTACGACGCCGAGGCCGAGTTCATCTCGGCGGGCGGAGAACTCAAGGAGTGCGTCCTGTGGTTCGGCCCACTGAAGGCGGCGAAACGCCGGGCGACGGTGCTGTCGTCCTCATCCTCCCGTCCGGAGGAGGTGTTACCCTCAGCGCCGGCCGCGCTTCCGCAAGGGGAGAGACGGGCAGCTACCCACACACTCACCGCGGACGTCCTACCGCCGGACCCACCCCCGGCCGAAGTCCGGGGGTTCGTCTACGACCCCGACCCCGCCGTGATCCGGGCCGAGTTGCTCCCGCTGGTCGCGGAGCAGCTCGGGGCCGTCCCAGTCGATCACGGGGTCGCGCTCCTGACCGGGGCCGAAGGCATCTCTTCCGACTTCGCTGACCGATACCGGGTGGAACACGCCGCCCCATTCCATCTCGCGAAGCTGCGGGATTACCTCCGCGAACGCCGGGTCGGCCGGGTCACGATCCTGAAGCGGGCGATCGATCTCGATGTGAACGAGGTGACGAGGAAGTTAAAGCTCGACGGGCCGGAGAGCCGGGCGCTGATCCTCACCCGGTCGCTCGGGCGGCCGGTCGCGGTAGTCGGATGGAAAGAGGACCCGTAAAAAGCGGACCCGGCGGTATAATCGCTTCCCCGAGTGACTGCCGCCATCCGAGGGACCTGCGCATGAACACTGACCCGTTCGCGGCGCGAACCGGCGCCCCTTCGGAGGGGTTCTCCGTTGGTTCCAGCGAGACCTCGCCTGCGCTGATCCTCAGCCAGGCGGCGGCCCGCGCCGGGGCGGAGTTTCCCGTCCTCCAAGACTTCCGCCCCCTGACCGAGAGCATCGAGTGGGAACTGGGCCAGCTCTACCTCCAGGAGCACGGCAGCGCCGCGTTCCTCGGCGATGCGGAGCCGGTCCCCTACCTCGTGAACAACAACGGCAACCTCTCCGTCGCGGCGGCGGAGGTCTTCTTCGCCAGCCTGGAGGAGGCCGAGCGGGCTGGCACCCTGGAGCCGGAAGTCTTCGCGCTGGAACTGGGGATCGGCGTCGGGCTCTTCGCCCGGTTCTTCCTCGACGCCTTCCGGGCGCTGTGCGGACGCCGCGGCAAGGACTACTATCACCGCCTCTGCTACGTCGCTGCCGATCACTCCGAGGCCATGCTCGCCGACATCGAGCGCCACGGCATCTTCAGCAATCACCCGGGACGCACCCGGTTGCGCCGGGTGGACGCCCGGTGTCCGGAGCGGGAGTTGGCCCGAGACCCGCTCTTCGGCGGGCTGGCGCCGCGGCCGTTCCGGGCTGTGTTCCTGAACTACCTGCTCGACTGCTTGCCGGCCACGGTCCGGGAACTCCAGGTCCGCACCCGCCTGACTGCCGACGATTATCGGCCGGCGCTCCCTACGGACCTGGCCCGGCTGGCAAGCTCGCTGGACCCCGCGGACCGCCGGCAGCTGCTTGAGGCCTACGACCTACGAGCCGTAGACTACGCCTACCGTCCGGTGGACCCGGCGCTGGTGCCCTACGGCGACTTCGCGGTGCGGCGGGCCCGGGCCACCGGCCTGCCGGGGACGGTGGTCAGCCACGGCACCCTCGACTGTCTGGAGCGGCTGCTCGGCCTGCTCCGGGACGGGGGCTTCATCCTCATCAACGACTACGGGCCGGCCACGGAAACCGACGCCGACGAATTCCAGCACGACCGCTACTCCCACGCGACCTTTGTCGGTATCAACTTCCCCTTGTTGCGGGCCTACTTCGCGGGGGAAAGGCGGGCCCGCTGGGTCGAGCCGCCGGACGAGCAGCGGGCGGGCACCCGTGCTTATCTGTTGGGGCACCAGCTTGGCCCGGAGACCGTCGGCTGCTTCCAGGATCGCTTGGGGAAGGCGGGTCGGGACTGGCTGCGCGAGCCGGAGGAGCGGGCCCGCCAACACGCCCGGCAGGAACACTTCGAGGAAGCGCTGGCAGCCTACCGGCAGGCGCTGGAACGGCAGCCGTACAACTGGGCGCTGATGGAGGAGGTCGCCCACTTTCTGACCGTGGACCTGCGCGACGCGGCGGCCGGCGCCGAGATGGCGCGGGCGGCATTGGCCTGTAATCCGAGCTGCTCCGCCAATTTGTGGAACACGCTGGGGGAGAGCCTGCTTGCCGTGGGGCAGCGGGAAGAAGCACGGCAAGCGTACGTGCGGGCCCTGGAGGTGAACGCTGCCGATGTCCGGGCCCGGTGCAACTTGGCAGCGGTACATACCAAGAGCGGGCAGGACGACCTGGCGCTGCAGCGCATCGCGGAGGGGCTGGCCCTGGACCGGGCGGGGGGGTTCCGCGAGCGGTTGCTGGCTCATCAGGCCGAGGTCCTGGACCAGCTGCGCCAGCAGCACCAGCAAAGGGCCCGGAGGCTGGCCAACCGCATCCACCCCAGGGCGGCGAGCCCGCCACCGAAGACCAGACGTGAGACCGCTGGCGATCGTAGCCCGCCGCTCCGCGGCGGGCTACGATCAAGCGGGGATCGTCAGGCCATCGACACAGGAAAAGCCGGCGGCGTTGACGTTTGCGACCACCGCCCGCATCATCTCTTTCAAACTAGTGTCCTGAGTTAGCTCGACTGATGCCGATTCTGGGAGGCCGTCCGTGGTGAGGTATCATGCGGGTTGTTGACGACCCCACGGCCGCCATGAGTCGACCACCCGAGGCCCACCCGCTGGTGCAGGTTCTGGCCCTGCACTTCACCAACCCCACGTACCAGCGGTTCTCGGCCCTCCTGGTCGCGGCCGTCCTGACCACCGGCCGGCGGGCCGTCGCCC
>JAQGHQ010000225.1 GCA_028288765.1 Gemmataceae bacterium
CTATTCACGGCTCCGGCGGAGTAACTTCCGAACGGCAGATCGCCAGTCCACCTCGACCCAGTCATCCCCGAGCGGCATGACGCGGCGGTAGGTCCACCCGGCGAGTTCGAGTTCGCCTTCCATCGCATCCCCTCGGACACCATTGCTCGTGTGAATGATCACCGGGCACACCGGGGGGCGGCCGGCGAGCCACTTCGCGACGTCGAGGCCGTCGCCGGGGTCGGTCGGGTCCGTGACATCCGGTTCCAGGTCGTGATCGAGCGAGAGCAGCCGGGCGGAGGACAGTAGTTCTCCGAGTTCGCCCAACATCCGCCGGGCACTGCGCCACACCGTCAGATTCAAAGATGGGTCGAGCCTACGAAGGGTAGCGGTGAACCGCTCCACCCGCTCGGCATTGTCTTCCAGCATGAGAACCGACGGGGTCACTTCCCACCGCCAGCAGCCCGACGCAGTTGCTCCAGCTCCCGCTTCAGTCGATCGACCTCTGCTTCGGCCCGGTCAGCCCGCGCCTGCTCGGCTGAGGCCCGCGCCTGCTCGGCTGAGGCCCGCTCGTTCGGCGTCGGAAGCTGTTCTCCGGTTTCGGGATTCCGGAGTCGGAGCTGGGTCCCGTCTCGCTCCAAGTACAGCCCCAGGACCTGACTCCGGAACCGTCCGTCGAGCGCCTTGATCGGCCGGAACCGGTCCCGCACCTTTCGGTAACCCTGAAACGACGGGGTCAGGTACTCTTCCTTCGGGTCGAACAGGAAGTACTCCTTCACCGCGAGCTGCTCGACGTACAGGTTGTATTTCTCCTCGATGTCCTCGGTCATCGTCGTCTTCGAGGTCAGCTCGATCACCAGATCGAGCCCCCGGCCTTCCTTCCATAGCAGGTAGTTCTCGCGCGCGTGGTTGCCGATACCGGGGACCACGAACACGTCCGGGGAGACATGAATTCGTTTATTCCCCTTCTCGTAGAAGACGAGCAGGTTCCCGGAGACGTACACGGACGGGTCGTCGGCAAACCACCACCGGAGGGTCTCGATCAGCGCGAGCATCAGATCGCGGTGCAGATCGGTTTCCGCCATCGGTTTCCCGTCGGAGGTGGGATAATCGTTGCGGGGGCTTTTGATAAGGTTCGACGGCCGGATCATAGGTTCTCCGGTTTGCTCATACGGATAAGTCGATCACCACAGACGATCCGCCAGGTTCCCGCTCACGGCATCGCCATCTTACACTCGCCCCGCGATCACCGCGACCGCGTTCCCGCGACGAAGCCAGAGGCATGCCAACGGAGTGCAGCTCGGCCCTGGCCCGAGACTTGCAAAATCACCACCGGCCACCCATTTCGCCCGAACAGGGTCTCCAATGGCTCCCTCGAAAATCACTCGACCCGGGCGCGACAAACCAGAGAACTCCGAACCGTCCAAACGCCCCTTCGACATCGAAGAGGCGATCCGCCTGCTCCGCGAGGCGGTGGCCCCGTACCCCAAGGCCGCGCTGTTCGAGCTCGCCGGCGAGGGGCACACGTCGGTCTTCGAAATCCTTGTCGCCTGCGTGATCTCGATCCGCACCCTGGATGAGACCACCCTGCCCGCGGCCCGCCGGCTGTTCGCCGTCGCCCGCACCCCGGCCGCGGTGGCCGCCCTCCCGGAGAAGGAGATCGACCAGCTCATCGACCCGTGTACCTTCCACGAGCCGAAAGCCCGGACGATCCACGAAATCGCCCGCCGGACCGTCCAGGAATACAGGGGCGAACTGCCCTGCGACCCGGACGTATTGCAGACCTTCCACGGCGTGGGACCGAAGTGCGCGAACCTCGCCGTGGGGATCGCCTGCGGCCACCCGGTGATCGGGGTGGACGTCCACGTCCACCGGGTGACGAATCGCTGGGGGTTCGTCCGGGCGAAAACGCCCGAGAAAACGATGGCGGCCCTGAACGAACGACTACCCCAACCCTACCGCGTCGAGATCAACGCCCTGCTGGTCCCGTTCGGAAAGCATATTTGTACCGGGGTCCGGCCGAAGTGCTCGACGTGCCCGCTGCTGAGCATGTGTCGGCAGGTGGGCGTCACGTCCCACCGCTGATCCGGATTATTCACCGCGGAGAACGCGGAGACCGCGGAGAAGAATCGAATCAGGGTCTGAAAAATGCGCGACGGCGGGGGTTTCCGTCCGGGACTGGGGTATCGCCAGGTGTCATACGATCGTTTTCCCAACGTCACTCCGGGCGTTCCTCTGCGATCTCAGCGTTCTCTGCGGTAAAAAACCGGGCTGACCCCGAGGCCGTTACACCCGCTCCACGACCATCGCGACCGCGTTCCCACCGCCGAGACACAGGCTCGCCAGTCCGTACCGCAGCCCCCGCTTGTGCAGGGCGTGGACCAGCGTCGTCAGCACCCGGGCCCCACTCGCCCCGATCGGGTGGCCGAGTGCGATCGCCCCGCCGTTCACGTTCACCTTCGCCTCGTCCAGCCCGAGGCCCTTGTCACACGCCAGCATCTGCGCCGCGAACGCCTCGTTCAGTTCGATCAGATCGACGTCGGCGAGCGACAGCTTCGCCTTCTCCAGGGCCGTCCGCACCGCGCTCACGGGGGCGATGAAGATGTCCTTCGGGTGAACGCCGGTCGTGGCGTAGGACACGACCCGCGCCAGCGGCTTCGCCCCGAGCCGGGTGACCGCCGCCCCCGACGCCACGACGACCGCCGCCGCGCCGTCGGAGAGCTGGGAGGCGTTCCCGGCGGTCACCGTGCCGTCGGCCTTGAAGGCCGGGCGGAGTTTCGCGAGCCCCTCCGAAGTCGAGTCGGCGCGGATGCCCTCGTCGCGGGTGACGAGTTTCTCGGGGGGCTTTCGCCCCCCGCTCGCCACCGACACCGGCACCACTTCCGCCGCGAAATCGCCTCGCTCCCACGCCGCCGCCGCCCGCTTGTGGCTCTGGGCCGAGAACCGGTCCTGGTCGGCCCGCGATATGTCAAACTTCGCCGCGATGTACTCGGCGGAGTCGCCTATCGGGCAGTTCTCGAACGGGCACCAGAGGCCGTCGTGGATCAGCGCGTCGACCGTCTTCTGGTCGCCGTACTTGTACCCCTTCCGGACCCCTTGCAGGAGGAACGGGGCGTTGCTCATGCTCTCCATCCCGCCGGCCACGACGACGTTCGCGTCCCCGGCCCGGATCGCCTGGGCGGCGAGCATGACCGCCTTCAACCCGGACCCACACACCTTGTTCACCGCGTACGCGGCGATGGCATCCGGGAGGCCGGCGAAGAGGGCAGCCTGCCGGGCCGGGGCCGGCCCTTCCCCGGCCTGGACGACGTTCCCCATAACGACTTCGTCGACCTGATCGGGCTTCACGCCGGCCCGCTTCACGGCCTCGGCGATCGCCACTGCGCCGAGCCGGGGGGCCGGGACATCGGCCAACTCGCCGAGGAACTTGCCGATCGGCGTGCGGACGGCGGAGAGGATGAAGGCGTCCATGATGGAATTTCACCGCAGGGGGCGCAGAGATTGCCGGGGAGACACCTACATTAATTCTACGCCCCGCACCCTCTGCGTTCTCTGCGGTGAACCTTCCTTCATGCTCAACCCGCTCCTCGTCGCCGAAAACCTGACCAAGGATTACAACTCCTTCCGCGCGCTCGACGGGCTGGACCTGGCGCTCGCCCCGGGCGAGGTGTTCGGCCTGCTCGGGCCGAACGGGTCGGGGAAGTCCACCGCCCTTCGGCTGATCCTCGGCTTCCTCCGACCCACCCTCGGGCGGGCGACGATCGCCGGGTTCGACTGCTGGAGGCGGGGGGTCGAGGCCCGCAAACGGGTGGCCTACCTCCCGGGCGAGCTCCGGCTGTACGAGAACATGACCGGCCGCCAGCTCGTGCGCTTCCTCGCCGGGCTCCGGGGCGATACACCCGGCCGTGAGGTGGACGACCTCGCGAAACGACTCGACATCGACGTCGACCGCCCACTCACCCAGCTGTCGTCCGGGATGAAGCGGAAGGTCGCGCTCTTGACGGTCCTCGTCCCGAAGGTCCCGCTGATCGTCCTCGACGAGCCGACCAACACCCTCGACCCGACGATGCGGGACGAACTGCTCGACCAGCTCCGGCAGGCCAAAGCCCGGGGGCAGACGGTGCTCTTCTCGTCGCACGTGCTCCAGGAAGTCGAAGCCGTGTGCGACCGGGTCGGGATTCTCCGACTGGGAAAGCTCATCCACCTCCAGGAGATGACGGACCTGCGCGGCGGCCGGTCGGTCAATGCCAGGCTGGTCGGCCCGCCGCCGACGGCCGGCCCCGGCGGGGCCCCGCTCGGCCCCAACACCATCACCCCGGAGGGCCAACTCAGCCTGACCTTCCGCGGCCCGCTGCCGGTGCTGCTCGACTGGCTCGCCAAGTTGGCTCTCGACGATCTGCGGGTCGAACCGATCGGGCTCACCCCGATCTACAAGAAGTATCATGGTGCTGCATGACCCGGGGAGGGCTGGGGGTGCGCAAGGAGGCGTCCCGGGTCGGGTTGATCCTTGGCCTCGCCGTGATCTATGTCGTGTGGGGGTCCACCTACCTCGCGATCCATTACGCGATCGAGACGGTCCCACCGTTCTTGATGGCCGGGGCCCGGTTCCTCCTGGCCGGCGCGCTGCTGACCGGGTGGGCGTGGGCCCGACGGGACGGTCGGCCGACCGGCCGGCAGTGGCGGAACGCGGCGGTGGCCGGGCTGCTCATGCTGCTCGTCGGGAACGGCGGGGTCACCTGGGCCCAGCAGACGGTCCCGTCCGGGGTGGCGTCGCTGGTCGCGGCGACCATGCCGGGTTGGCTGGTCGTGTTCGAGTGGGGCCGGGCGGGTCGCCGGCCGCGCCCGGCGGTGGCGGCCGGGATCGTCGTCGGCCTCACCGGGGTGGCCGTTCTGGGCTTGCCCGGACTGGTCGGCCTGTCCGACGGCGTCTCCCTCTCCGGGACAGCCGCCCTGCTCGTCGCGGCCGCCTCGTGGGCCGCCGGGTCGCTGTTCGCCCGGCACGCCGATCTGCCCCGGTCCCCGACCCTGACGACCGGGATGGAGATGCTCGCCGGCGGGGTCGCCCTCACCGCGACCGGGGTCCTCACCGGCGAGCCGGACCGGTTCGACCCGGTGGACGTGTCCGCGGCCTCGGCCGCCGCCTTCCTCTACCTGCTGGCCGCGGCCGTGCTCGCCCTGTCCGTCTACACGTGGCTGCTGACCGTCGCCGACCCCGGGCTGGTCGGGACGTATGCATTCGTCAACCCGGTGGTGGCCGTCCTGCTCGGGTGGGCGGTGGCCGGCGAGCAACTGACCCCGCCCGTGGGGCTGGCTGCCGCCCTCGTCGTCGCCGGCGTGGCCCTCATCACCTGGCCCCGGAAGCCCTCGCGCGGTAACCCCCCATGACCCTGATCCTCGTCCGCAAGCTGCTCCGGGATGTCCGGCCGGCGCTGGTCGTCGTCTGCCTGCTCCTGTTCGCGTTCGCCGGGCTCTGGGTGAAGATCACCCAGCGGGTGACGGCCGAGATCACCCCCTTCTTCGACATCGTCGCCGCCCGGGCCAGCCTGAACCCGAGGGTGTTTGAAGAGGTCATCTTCCGCGGTCCGGGGAAGGTGTCGCAGGCGGTCCTGGGCGGGGCCGACCTTCGGTTCGAGCAGCCGAACGACTTCCTCGCGGTCGGGATGCTCCACCCGATCGTTCTGGTCCTCGGGTGCGTGTGGGCCGTGGGCCGGGCGGCCGGGGCGGTGGCCGGGGAGATCGACCGCGGCACGATGGAACTGCTCCTGTCGCAACCGGTGCCCCGAAACCGCCTCATTCTGGCGCACTTCCTCGTCGACTGCGTCGTCATTCCGACCCTGTGTCTCAGTTTCTACGCCGGAACGCAGTTCGGGCTCTGGGCCGTCGGGCCGTTCACCGTGGATTACACTGCGGTACGGAAGCTCGGGCTGCCCATCCCGATCCCGGAGGTGCCGCGGGCGATGCCGGTGAGCGGGACCCCCGAGCTCCCGGCCCTGTCGAACCTCGCCGCCCTCCTGTTTGCCCTGAGCGGGATCACGATGGCGCTCTCCGCGAACGGCCGGAGTCGGTGGAAGGTGATCGGGGTCGGCGTCCTGGTGGCCGTAGTGATGTTCATCGCGAACGTCCTCGGGCAGCTGTGGAACGACGTCGAGGTCATCCGCCCGTTTAGCATCTTTTACTATTACCAGCCTCAGAAGATCATGCTCCGCGAGGAGTGGACCACGAACCTCGGGGCGGTCTGGAACGGCGGCCGCCCGCTCTTCGACGTACCGGTCGTCGGGTTCCTTCTGGCGGTCGGGGCCGCCGGGTATCTGATCGCCCTCCGGGTGTTCACCCGGCGCGACCTGCCGGCACCTCTCTAACACATGAACCCGATGAAGCGGTCCCATCGACTTCGGCCGGGACAAGCGACGCTGCGCGGGCCGGCGGACCGACCCCGTCAGGCCGACCGGCCGGGTGGCATGTCCACGGCTTGGCGTGGACATGGGAGCGCCCCGGAAACCAGATCGGGATGCGGATTCGCTCGACGACTCCCGGCCATGTCCACCCAAAGCGGTGGACATGCCACCCAGACCAATGCGACCGCGGTATCGGGTTCGTGTATCAGGACTACCAGACAAAACCCGTTGTAGGGCCGGCTGTGCCGGCCGTAACTGTAGAGATAGCAACAAGAAACGGCCGGCACAGCCGGCCCTACGTGACTTCTGTCGGCCAGTCCTAAGCCCCCGGTTCACCTGCCGTGACAGTCGGTGACACCTCCCAGCAAATCTGACCCTATGCGACCCATGCTCCGGATCACCTTAATCCCGAAAGAGGTTCCTTCCGCCTCGCCCGAGCAGTGGAGGCACAAATGGCGACAGGTACTGCCACCGTCTCCGGCCGGGCGGCCCCGCCTTCGCGAAATTGGGTTCGTTCCGCAGAATCGACCGCGAGCCGGGGGGTCGACCATGTCGCCGGATGGAACAGCTGCCCGAATTGGGTTCGTTCCGCAGAATCGACCCCCGGGCCGGAAGTGAGTGAGACGGCCGGCCGGCCTTCCGCGCGAAACACTCCCCGAATTGGGTTCGTTCCGCAGAATCGACCCCCGGGCCGGGGGGTGACCGCGTCGCCGAGTGGAACAGATGCCCGAATTGGGTTCGTTCCGCAGAACACGCTACCTCCCGGTCGGGTGATCACGAATCGCATTGATCGGTTGGTTACCGATCACCTGGACCTCTACCAGAAGTAGGATGACCTCCCGGTTTGCCTGTCGCCTCTCCTTATTCGACCAATGACGCCCGATCTCAATGCCAATCGAATAAGGACGACAAGAGCTCTCGACCCCCAGCTGCCCCGGTGCTATCGCCGCCCACGCCGCTGGCGGCCTTCGGGGGAATGGCACCGGCGGCCCGGGGGCCATTTCATGAGGGGATTCATCCGTCATGGCGCGGCGGTCGTCCTGGTCGCCGGGCCGATCGGTTGTTCGATGCTCGGCCCGCGCGACGGCGGCGGGGTTGACGCCACTCCGCCGCAAGTGAGACCGGCATCCCAGGGAAGCATCCGTCAAGTCCCGCAAACGGTTGCGACCGAGGCGTCGCCCACGGCCGCGACGGCCGATCCCGCACGTTCGCCCTTCGACGCCCTGTCCGCCACGCCTGACTCGAATCAGGACGTCAGGGTTCACACGGGCGGTTGGTTCCAGGCCGGCGGCGGATTATTCCATTCATCTCGTTGAGCGACCGCACGCCGGTCAGAACCTCGGAAAGTCCCCTCGATTTCCGGCCAGCTCGTCGCTATCACCCCCGCGCGTGTCGTGTGCCTTCGGGGGAAGGCCCATTCGCGTCGGGGGGGGGTACGATGAAGCGTGTCGTCATTTTGCCGGCCGTCGTGGTAATCGTCGCCAGTCTGACCGGGTGCGGAACGACCGCCCGGTACGTGGCGAAACAGGGTGACACCGGGGTGGTGGCCATCCCGAACAATTCGGATGCCTGGCTGACCCACTACCGGCGGGACGCCGAGGACCTGATCCGCCGACACGTCGGCCCGGACTACGAGATCCTCGAAGAGCGTGAGGTGGTCACCGGGACGGCCGTTTCGAACAACCAGCAGGTGCAGCGCGAACAGATCGCGAATCGGCGTAACCCGTTGCTACCGGGCGAGAAGGACACCATTACCAGCACGACCGCCACCCGGGACACCACGGAATACCAGATCACGTACCGGCGGCGGTCGGGCCCGGCGCTCAACGCACTCCCGCCGAACGGGTTCGTGCCGGCCGCCGGGGTAGGGCCGGCCGCCGGGCCGGTCGTCCTGCCGGCCGGCGGACCGGTGGGGATCAACCCGGTTCCACCCGGACCGGTCGGCCCGGGCGGGCTCCAGTCTCGTCTCTCGGTGTTCGAGTCTGGCGCCTGCACGACCTGACAGGGTCGGTGATCGGTGCGAGTTTCGCACCGCCACGTAGGATATGGGTGTGAGTGAGCTGCGCGACCCGGAATTTCGCCGCGACCCGGTCACCGGCCGGTGGGTGATCGTCGCCCCGGAGCGGTCGTTGCGGCCGATGACGCTCGAAGGGGCCGAACCCCGGCACCGCCCGGACGGCGAGGGCCGGCCGTGCCCTTTCTGCCCGGGTCACGAGTACGACACCCCGCACGAGGTGTTCGCAGTCCGGGAACCCGGCAGCGCCCCGGACGGCCCCGGCTGGCGGCTCCGGGTCGTGCCCAACAAGTACCCGGCGGTGAAGCCACAAACAGACCTCTCACCGACCCGCTCCCTTTCGGGAGAGGGACAATTACGCCCGGGTGGTCTTTCCCCCTCTTCCTTTCCAGGAAAGGGGGATGGTGGGTTCAGTCCTTCCCCATTCGAGCAATTACCCGGGATCGGTCGGCACGAGGTGGTGATCGAGTCGCCGGACCACGTGTCGAACCCGGCCTTCCTCCCGGACGACCAGATCCGCGACGTGTTCCTGGCCTACCGGGAACGGCTGGTCGCCCTCGCCGCCGATCCCGACCTGCAGTTCGCGGCGGTGTTCAAGAACGTCGGGGCGGAGGCCGGGGCGTCGCTCGGCCACTGCCACTCCCAGATTGTTGCCACGCCGCTGGTGCCGGACATCGTCCGGCAAGAGCTCAACGGGGCGGGCGAGTACCACACCCGGACCGGGCGGTGCGTGTTCTGCGACATCGTCCGGCACGAGCTAGCCGACGGCCGGCGGGTGGTGGCCGAGACGCCGCACTTTCTGGCCGTAACCGCGTTCGCCGGCCGGTTCGCCTACGAGATCTGGGTCCTGCCGAAGGCCCACGGGAGCCGGTACGAGGCCGCCGCGGGGCCGGTCGTGGCCGAGCTGGCGGGGCTGATGAAGCGGGTGGTGCGGGGGCTCGACGCGGTCCTCGACGGGCCGGCGTACAACTGGTTCCTGCACACCGCCCCGCTCCGGTCTGCCGAGCTGGGGCACTACCACTGGCACTTCGAGGTCATGCCCCGCACGTCCCGCCCGGCCGGGTTCGAGTGGGGGACCGGGTGCTACGTCAACGCCGTGGCGCCGGAGACGGCGGCGGCGCAACTTCGAGCGGCGTGTCCGGGGTAGAGGGTAGTTGTGGCGCGCCGGGCGGAGGCAGGACGGACATCGGCGCCGGCGGCACCGGGTCGCGGGACGGCGGTGGGGTGGTCCAGCCGGACGTCGCCACGGGGGGGGCAATCCCGATCAACGGATCGCGCTGCGCCCGCAGCCGGTTCCGCGTCTCGGTCAGCCGCTGCCGGAGGCGGTCGATCTCTTCCCCCACCCCGGGGGTGAGGCCGTCCCGTCCGGTGAGGCGATTCAACTGCTTGCGGATCAGCGCGAGCTCGACCTCGTTCAGGTCCTCGTCCAGCTGGCCGGCCTCTTCTTCCAGGACGGAAGCCTTGACCGGCCCGACCTGCACCTTCAGCATTGGAAAGAGGTCGCGGGGGTCCGCCGGGTCGAGCGCTCCGGTCTTCCGCTCGTACTGGACGGTGAACCAGTGCTCGCCCGACTTTTCCGCCCGGAAGTCGAACCACCCCGTGTTCGGGGTGGCGACGGCCGCGAGCTTCCACGTGCGTCCGCGGTCGGCGGACATAAGCAGCCGGATACGCGTGACCTCTTGGTCGTGAATCTGTTCGGATCTGAGCGGGATGCGGAACCTCGGGCCGTCGATCCGGTGAACCGCGGTCGGGGAGGGTGGGTCGCCGGCACTGGTCGGGTCGTGCGACCCGGGACCGAGGGCGGCGGCGAGGAGCCAGGTCGAAATCATGCTCGGCCTCCGTGCGCATGCGGGACCGGGGGCTCTTACCCGGGCGGGGGTAATGGGGCAAGTCCGGCCGGCGGTGGCGGTCGTACCATGTTAGGGTGGGCCGGAGCGGGCGAGGCGATCAAGGCCCGCGGGGTAGACCCGGGAGACCCGGCGTGGGCCCCGCCGGCCCGGCCCATCCTACGAGAACCGGTCCATGCGCATCGGCATCTTCGGCGGCACGTTCGACCCGGTCCATATGGGTCACCTGATCCTGGCCGAGCAGTGCCGCGACCAGGCGGGGCTGGACGAGGTCTGGTTCCTGCCGAGCTACCACCCGCCGCACAAATCGACCCGGGACGTCGTCCGGTTCGAGCACCGGTGCGACATGATCGAGCTGGCGACCGCCGGGCACCCGGCGTTCAAGCTGGTCCGGATCGAGAAGGAACTCCCGCCGCCGAGTTACACCGCCGAAACGCTTGCCGAACTCCGCCGCCGCCACCCCGGGGACGAGTTCCATCTACTGCTGGGGTCGGACTGCCTGCCGGACTTGCCGGGGTGGTATCAGCCGATGCGGGTGGTGGAACAGGCGGGGCTGGTGGTGGTCCCGCGGCCGGGGGTGATGCTGTGGACGGCCGACCGGCTGGCCCGGGCGCTGGCGGTGGACCCGGCCGCGATCCGGTTGCGGTTCGTGGCCTGTCCGATGATCGAGATCGCGAGCCGGGAGCTGCGGCGGGCGGTGGCCGACGGGATGAGCATCCGGTACATGGTCCCGCGGTCTGTCGAAGAGTACATCCGCGACCGCAAGCTCTACACGGCGCGGTGAAGGATGGCGCGGACGGAAGGATAAGGACTGGCCGACAAAACCAATCGTAGGGCCGGCTGTGCCGGCCGTTTCCTGTTCACCCGCCAACAAGTGCGGCCGGCACAGCCGGCCCTACAAGACTTGTGTCCGGCAGGGGCGTCCCGTTCTCCGGCCGGCCCTCCGACGTGACCCGGTCACGCCTCGCCCTACCCGCCTTCCGCCTCGTCCTCACCCGGCGTCAGCTCGTACACCTTCTCGATGAGTTGCTTCATCGTCACCGGGTAGGTCATCACGGCCCCGTTCGGGTGCTGGGCGGCTTGCCGGGCGAGATGACCCTGGTCCGGGCCCAGGATCAGGACCGCCCCCACGTCGATTCCGACCGTGCCGGACTCCCGGAGGATCCGGTTGTACGCCACCATCCCCTCCTCGCCGAGCGTCCGGGCGTCGATGATGAGCGCGTGGTACGGCTGCTCCTGGAACCGCCTGAGCGCCATCGCCGGGTCGATCGAGATGAGCACCCGGTAGCCGTGGGCCTTGAACTTCTCCCGGATCGCGTCCTTCAGCTTCTCGCTCGGCTCGACCACGAACAGGGTCTTCGGTCCGGCGGCCGCGCGGGCCTTCACCTGGAGGACGGCCGCCCCGCCGAGTTCGGCCCGGCACTGGCGGATCGCCTCGAGCAGCTCGGCGGGTGTCTGAAACCGCCCCCGCGGGTCGAACGCCGACATCTTCGCGATCAGCTTCTGGAGTTCGGTCGGGAGGCCGTACTCGGGGCCGGTCCGGGCGAGCGTGTCCTCCACCTCGCGGTACCGGCGGGCGAGCATGCGGACCTGCCGGTCGCGGGTCACCAGCATGAGCGGCTGGCCGGTAACCATCTCGTAGAGCACGGTCCCGAGGAAGTAGATGTCGCTCCGGATGTCCCCGGGCTTGACGTCGGTCGCCTTCTCCAGCCCGGCGTAGTCGACCGTCCGGTCGACCGCGACGTCGTCGTCCCGGTCGGTCTGTCGCATCAGGTGGACGGACCCGGCCCCCTGGGTGATCTCGGCCAGCCCGAAGTCCACCAGCTTCGCCTGGCCGTGGGCGGAGATCAGGATGTTGGTCGGCTTGATGTCGCGGTGGGTGAGCCCCTTCTGGTGCGCCCCGACCAGCCCGGCGGCGCTCTCCTCCATGATCCGCAGGGCCTCGTCGATTTCGAGCTTTTTGCGGATGTTGATGATGTCCCGGAGGTTCCCGCCCTCGACGAACTCCATCACCAGGAAGTACTGGCCGGTCTTGGAGTCCTGGTTGACCGCCAGGACCGACACGATGTTCGGGTGGCGGATGGACAGCCCGAGCTTCCCTTCCCGAATGAACAGCTCGACCTTTTGCTTGTCCATGGTCCATTTGTTGCGGAGGACCTTGACCGCCACGATCTGCCCGGTCCGGGGGTCGTCGCCGCGGTACACCCGGCCGAAACTCCCGGACGCGATCTTGTACAGCAGCCGGTACCCGCCGAGCAGGTATCCGTCGAGGTCACCCTTGCGGAGCTTGTTCGCCTGCCACGGGGTCAGATACCCCTTCCGCTCCAGCAGCCGGATCATGTCCTCGGCCGGGGCCTTCTTGTCGTCCAGTTCGAGGACGCACTCGCGGACCTGCTCCTCGGACACGAGGGCGAGTCTGAGAGCGAGTTGGCCGATCCCGGAGGCGTCGAGATTTACTGACATAAACCCCAGGGGCGGTTCGGGGAACAACCGGGGACCGCGGGGAGAGGCCCGGCGGCCCCGCGTCGGGGCGGGGACTTGGATTTTCCTAACTTATCACGCGCTGCGCGGCGGATCAATCGAACGGACCCGCGGTTGACACGCTTCCGGGACCACTGCTAGACTCCCCACCCCACCCGGAGGGCCTTCGGCCGTGCGGTTCCCGGTCGAAGCGTACCACGCCCTGATCCGCGGAGAGCTGCGCGGCCCGCTGGGCATGCTCGGGCGGGCCGGGCTGCGGGCGGCGAGCTGGCCGTACGGGCTCGCGGTCCGGGCCCGGAACCGGCTGTTCGACCGCGGGTGGAAAGCCGTCCACCGAGCGGCCGTGCCGGTGGTCGGCATCGGGAACCTGTCCCTCGGCGGGACCGGAAAAACCCCGTGCGTCGAGTACGTCGCCCGGTTCTACCGCGACCTCGGCGTTCAGGTGGCGATCCTGAGCCGGGGGTACGGGAGCAACCAGGGCCGGAACGACGAGGCGATGGTCCTGGAGGAGAACCTGCCCGACGTGCCGCACCTGCAAGGCCCGGACCGGGTGACACTTGCGGCCACAGCGGTGGAGGAGCTGGAAGCCGAGTTGCTCGTGCTAGACGACGGGTTCCAGCACCGCCGGCTGCACCGGGATCTCGACGTCGTGCTGATCGACGCTACGCGGCCCGCGCACCGCGACTACCTGTTCCCACGGGGGACGCTGCGGGAGCCGGTCGGCGGGCTGGGGCGGGCTGGGGCGGTGGTCGTCACGCGGTGCGATCAGGTCGAGCCTGGGGCGGTGGACGAGATCCGCGACTGGCTTCGGGCACGATTCCCGGGAAAACCGGTCGCGACGACCGAACACCGTCCGACGGATCTGATCCGGGCCGGCGAAGAGGGACAGGCGATCCCCCCGGACGTCCTGCGAACCAGACCGGTTGGGGCGTTCTGCGGGATCGGCAACCCGGCCGCGTTCCGCCGGACGCTCGAAGACCTCGGGGCGACCGTGGCAGCGTTCCGGGCGTTCCCGGACCACTACCCGTACACCCGGGCCGACGTGGACGACCTGCAAACCTGGGCAAATGCTCTGCCGGCGGACGCCGTAATCGCCACCACCCAAAAAGATTGGGTGAAACTCCGGCTGGCCGACCTCGCCGGCCGCCCGCTATGGGCCGTGCGGATCGGCCTCGTGTTCCGCGAGGGGCAGGAGGCGTTCGACGAGATGTTATGCCGGGTCACAGCGGGGGGCGGCGACCCCGAGATGGAGTAGGCGGGGAATTGGTTTTCCCCGGGGGGCAAGTTTCCAACTTGCCCTGGAAGGCTGGGCAAGTTGGAAACTTGCCCCCACGAATGAAGCCGGGCTCGGCCCACGGACTTACACCCACAGGTTGCACGGATGCGACCCTTCGACCTCCACGGCCTGCGCACCTACGACCTCCGGTCGCGCCCGAGCAAGGTGTCCGTCACCGACCTCGGCAAGCCGGTCGGGCCGTCCACCCCGGTCGGCGACTGGCTCGATTCCCTCCCGCACCAGCTCGCCGCGACCGAACTCCGCAAGCTCCGCGACCACATCGTCCGGGCGCACCGCGAGAACCGGACGGTTGCGGTCGCGCTCGGCGGACACGTCATCAAGACCGGGTGCGCCCCGTACCTGATCGACCTGATCCAGCGCGGCGTGATCAAGGCCGTGGCGATGAACGGGTCGGCCGCGATCCACGACTTCGAGCTCGCCCTCGCCGGCAAGACCAGCGAGGACGTGGGCGCCCAGCTGCACGCCGGGAACTTCGGGATGGCCCGGGAGACGGCGGACGCATTCGCCGTCGCCGCGGAGCAAGGGTCGCGAAATGACCTGGGGCTCGGGGCGGCGCTCGGCCGGTATATCGATGACCTCGGCTGCCCGCACGCCGACGCCAGTCTCGTGGCCGCGTGCCGCCGGGCCGGTATCCCGTGTACCGTCCACGTGGCCCTCGGGACGGACATCGTTCACATGCACCCGCAGGTGTCCGGGGCGGCCCTCGGGGCGGCGTCGATGCTCGACTTCCGCATCCTGTGCTCGGTCGTCTCGACCCTCGCCGGCGGGGTGTGGCTGAACCTCGGGTCGGCGGTGGTGATGCCCGAGGTGTTCCTGAAGGCGGTGGCGGTGGTCCGCAACTTCGGGCACGACCTCGACGGGCTGGTGACCGCGAACCTCGACAAGGAGTCGAAGTACCGGACCGGGATGAACGTCCTCCGGCGGCCCGGGTCGGAGGGAATCGAGGTGATCGGGCACCACGAGCTGTTGATCCCGCTGTTGCACGTCTCGCTGGCGGCGAAGCTGGCTGCCGGGGACGCGGGTGATGGACTGTCGCGGGCAGCCTGACGGAGGGTATGAATGCCGGCCGATCTCGTCGAACTCGTGCAACAGCTCGGTCACCCGCGGGTGCTCGTCGTCGGCGACGTGATGCTCGACCGGTACGTGTGGGGGAACGCCGAGCGGATCAGCCAGGAGGCCCCGGTCGTCCTCCTCCGGGCGGACAAGCGGGAGGAACGGCTCGGCGGGGCGAGCAGCGTCGCCACCATGCTCCAGGCGCTCGGCGCCGAGACCAGCCTCGTCGGGGTCGTCGGCCGGGACGCGGACGGGCTCCGGGCCCGGCAGATCCTCGGCGACCTCGGGATCGACGCCGGGGGGGTGGTGACCGACCCGGACCGCCCGACCACGGTGAAGGAGCGGTACATCGGCCGGGCCCAGGCCCGCCACCCGCAGCAGATGATCCGGGTCGATTACGAGAGCCGGGAGGCGGTGGGCGAGGCCGTCCGGCGGGACCTCTCCGCGGTCCTGGAAGCCAAGATCCGCGCCGCCGACATCGTCCTCGTCAGCGACTACGACAAGGGCGTCTGTACGCCCGAACTGCTGGCGGAGACGGTCGCGGGGGCGAACCGGCGCGGGGTGAAGGTCGTGGCCGACCCGATCCGCGGCGGGGACTACGCGAAGTACGCCGGGTGTTCGGCGATCACCCCGAACCGGCTCGAAGCCGGCCTGGCCACCGACCGCACGATCGGCAGCACGGGCGACGCCCTGCGCTCGGCCGCCGAGCTCCGGGATCGGCTCGGCCTGGAGGCCGGGATCGTCACACTCGACAAGGACGGGATGGCCCTGGCCCATCGGGACGGCCGGTCGGTGGTGTTCACGACCCGTCCGCGGCAGGTGTACGACATCACCGGGGCCGGGGACATGGTGATGGCCACACTCGGGCTGGCACTCGCCGCCGGGGCCGACTACGACCCGGCGATTCGGCTCGCGAACATCGCCGGCGGGCTCGAAGTCGAGAAGATCGGGGTCGTGACCGTCACACGCGAGGAGATCCTGGCCGACCTCCTTCACGCCCCGTTCCACGCGGCCGGCCGGGTGCCGGGCGGGGACAAGATCCTCCCGCTCCCCCAGCTGGTCGCCGACCTCGACCGCCGCCGCCAGTCCGGGCAGCGGGTCGCATTCACGAACGGGTGTTTCGACGTCCTCCACGCCGGGCACGTCCAGTACCTGCACGAGGCCCGGCAGCAGGCCGACTGCCTCGTGGTCGGGCTGAACAGCGATTCGAGCGTCCGCCAGAACAAGGGGCCGGACCGCCCGCTGAACCCGGTCGAGGCCCGCGCCCTGGTACTGGCCGGGCTTCAAGACGTGGATTACGTCACCATCTTCGCCGAACAAACACCCCTCCAGCTGATCCGGGCCGTCCGGCCGGACGTGCTGGTCAAGGGCGCGGACTACCGGAAGACCGAGGTCGTCGGGGGGGAAGTCGTCGAGGGCTACGGCGGCCGGGTGCATCTGGCCGCACTCCGGGACGGGTTCTCGACGACGTCCCTGATCGAGCGGATGAAGGCGGCGTGACCTCCGCCGGCCGCCCAGGGCTCCCGCCCTGGGCTAAGAACGACCGCCCCTCCGGGGCAAGAAAAGGGTCGGGTCGTGAAGCCGCGGAGCGGCGTTCGTATTTAGCCCAGGGCGGGAGCCCTGGGCGAGCCCCTGGTGAACGGACCACGGATGGACCGGATCGCACTGTTCCTCCCGAACTGGATCGGCGACGTGGTGATGGCCACCCCGGCCGTCCGCGCGATCCGGGAGCGGTTCCCGGCGGCCGATCTGGTCGCCGTCTGCAAGCCCTACGTGGCGGACGTACTCGCCGGCTCACCGTGGTTCCGGGACGTGCTCCTGTTCGACAAGGGCGGCCCGCGCGCCCAGCGCTTCTGGGCGGTCGCCCGCCGGCTCCGCCAGTCCCGGGTCGACGCCGCGATCCTCTTCCCGAACTCGTTCCGCACCGCCCTCCTCGCCCGGCTCAGCGGGTGCCGCAGCCTGATCGGCTTCTCGCGTTACGGGCGGCGGTTCCTGCTGAGTCATCAGCTGAACCACAAGACCGACGGCCGGGGCCGGTTCGTCCCCGCGCCGGTGATCGATGACTACAACCGTCTCGCGGTCGCCCTCGGCACGGCGGACCCGGGCTACCGGATGGATCTGTTCACGACCCCGGCCGACGAGGCCGCGGCCGACGCCGTCTGGGGCCGGTTCGGGCTGGGGAACTACGCCCGTGTCGTCGGGCTGAACCCGGGGGCCGCGTTCGGGGCGGCGAAGCACTGGCCGGCGGAATCGTTCGCCGAGCTCACCCGAAGGCTCGCCCAGAGGCTCGGGTGTGGGGTGCTGACCCTGTGCGGCCCCGGCGAGCGGGACATGGCCCGCCGGATCGCCGAGGACAGCCGCAGCCCGCACGTGTTCTCGCTCGCCGCCGCCCCCCTGTCGATCGGGCTCACCAAAGCCGTTATCCGCCGGCTCGATCTGCTCGTCACCACCGACAGCGGCCCGCGCCACTTCGCCGCCGCGTTCGGCCGGCCCGTGGTCTCGCTCTTCGGCCCGACCCACATTGGGTGGACCGAAACCTACTTCGAGAAAGCCGTCCACCTGCAAAAGAAGGTGCCGTGCGGGCCCTGTCAAAAGCGGACCTGCCCGCTCGACCACCGGTGCATGCGAGACTTGACCCCCGCCGAGGTGTTCGCCGCCGCCGACCAGCTGTTCGCGCGGTTCCCGCTCCCGCACGCCGGGGAGATCCGTCGTGCCGGCTAACGCGACCGCCCGAACCCAGGTCGGTGCCCCGCTCCAGACTCAACCACAGCCGGGCCGGACGGATGCGCCCGGCGGGTGGGTCGAGATCAACCCCCGATACCGCCAGCCGCTGGGCACACTCGGACTGACCACGGCGCGAGCGATCCTCGATTTACCGGGCGAGGTGGTCAGCGGTCATCCGGACCGGCACGTCGCCCGGGTGGAGCTGACCGGCTGGGCGAGGGCCCTTTATCTGAAGCGGCAGCACACGGTCGGGTGGCGGGAGCGGCTGAGGCATCAGCTCGCCGGGCTCGGGTGGGTCTCGCGGTGCGAGCGGGAAGGCCATTTACTCGGGGCGCTGGGCTCGGCCGGGTTCCCGTGCCCGGCGTGGGTGGCCTACGGGGAAGACGGCCGCGGCCGGGCGTTCCTTCTCGTCGAGGAGCTCACTGGTGTGGAGCTCCGCCAGCTGCTGAGTACCACCCGCCTGGCCCCGGCCGCGCGGCGCCAGCTCGCCGACCGACTCGGGCAGGCGGTGGCGGAACTCCACGCGGCCGGGTTCGACACCCCGGACCTGACCGCGAAACACGTCTTCGTCGACCCGACCTCGTTCGCGGTCACGCTGATCGACTGGCAGTCCGCCCGCCGGGTTGCCAGTCTCGGGATGAACGACCGCGTCCGGGCGGTGGCGGCGCTCGCCGCCTCGCTCGCCGATCACCTCGCGGACCGCCGCGACCGACTCCGGTTCCTGTGGACGTACCGGCGGGTGACCCGGCGGAATGGCTTTCCCACCCCGGGATTCTCCGCACTCGTCCGGGCGATCGATCGGGAATCGGGGCATGCGGGGAAGCGGCGGTCGATCCGGGATCAGCGCCAACCCGTCGCCGCGACCGCCGAGCAACGGCTCGTCTGGCTCGCCGGGGAGGCCGTGTGCGCCGTTCCGGACGTGGCCGCGGCCTGGCCCACGCCCGCAGTCGCCGCGCCGTTCTACACCGCCTCGGCCCCGCCCGGCGAAGACCCGGTCCGCATCCGGTTGCCGGGCGGTCGCCCGGCGGAGCTCGTCCGCGGCCGGTCCTTCGCACCGGGCGGTCGTTTCCTGGCGCGGGCCCGCAGTCACCCGTGGCGGTCGCCGGGTGTCACCCTCGGCCGGGTCCTGTTCCACCTCCAGCGGTACGGCCTCCCGGCCCCCCAACTCCTGGCATTCGGGCAGCGGGAAACCGGCCGAACAACGGCCGACTGGTTCGCCCTGTCGGAACCCCCTACCGGCCGGCCGCTCGCGGAATGGCTATCCACCCCCATGCCCGATCCGGTCCGGCGGGACGTGGTCGCCCAGGTCGGGCTGTTGCTCCGCCAGTTGCACGACGCGGGATGCCGATACACAGGTGCGGGGCCGCTGTTCTGGGTCGCGGACGAACCGGCCGGGCGGATCTCGGTCGGCGGGTGGCGGGCGGTCCGGATCGTCCGTCGGATCGGGGCCCGGGGCCGCCGGGCGGACCTACTCGCCGTCGTGCGCGGGTTGCCGACCCTGACCCGGACCGACTGTCTCCGCGTGATCCGCGGATACCACGGCGCCCGGTGGGCGGACGACCCGTGCGGAAAAGCGGCAGCCCGACTGGCGGTTGCAAGGGTACAGCCGATATGGTCGTGACCCGCCGGGCTCACGAGCAGCATAGCTCCTCTGGTGGCACAGGCCAGCGGGCCTGGGTGCCTGCACAGGTCTGGAGACCTGTGCCACCGGAGAAGAACAGTTCTTCTGGTGGCACAGGTCTCCAGACCTGTGCAGCTATACAGTTCGGCCGACCTGTGCCAGAAAAGATGGCCTCTTCAGAGCCTTCAAAATCGAGAGTGCCCGACCGGTTTCGCCCAGCTGAAATCACTCGGTCCCGAGGTTCATGAGCGAACACCCACCAAGCCGACACTCCCCAACGAACCCGGCCCGGTTCCTGCCGTCGGTCGGCGACCCGGTGTCGTCGTTGTGGCACCGCCTCCGCCGGGGCAGCAAACTGATCCGCAAGCAGCCCGACTGGGACCGGTTCGCCGGCGAGGGGTGGGTCGAGCGGATCATGACCGAGGCGGTGACCGATCGCCTGCATACCAAGCAAGGGCGGGCGATCGCCCGGTGGACCCTGGCCGACGGCCCACACCGCCTGACCACCTACTTGAAGCGGCACTACCGGTTGCCGTGGTGGTCCGGCCTGATGGCCACGCTGTTCCCCGGCGGGGCATGGTCGCCCGGGTTGCAGGAGTGGCAGCACCTGTGCTGGGCGAAGGGCGAGGGGCTCCCGGTCCCGCGGCCGGTCGCCGCCGGGCAGTTCGTCGGCCCGTGGTTCCGGCTCCAGGGCTTCCTCGCGGTCGAGGAGCTTCACGGGATGCTCCCGCTGCACGAGGCGGTCCCGCTCGCCGCGGCCCGGCTCGACCCGGTCACGTTCGGCCGGTGGAAGCGCGGGCTGACGGCCGAACTCGCCCGGATCGCCCGCGAACTCCACCGGCGGAAGGTGTTCCACAAGGACCTCTACCTCTGCCACTTCTACATCCCGGACGCCCTCACCCGCCGCGTCCCGGAGGCGTGGACCGGCCGGGCGGTGATGATCGACCTGCACCGGCTCGCCAAGCACCCGGTCACCGCCCCGTGGTGGCAGGTGAAGGACATCGCCCAGTTCCTGTACTCGTCGGACGTCCCGGGGATCACCGCCCGGGACCGGGTGCGGTTCTGGAAGCTGTACCGGGCCGGCTGGCCGGGCTCGCCCCCGGGCGACTGGTTCCGCCCGCTGATCCGCCTGAAATGGCAGCTGTACCGCCGGCACGCCCGGCGGGCCGCGTCCGTAAATTCGAAATCCGAAATCCGAAGCTCGAAACGAACACACGTTCAAGACCCCGGATAACTCGGCTTTCGGATTTCCCGCTTCGGGAGTGACACCTGATGGACATCGCCCTGTGTTACGAGAGCGTGCTGCCGGCCCGGGGCGGGGCCGAGACGTATATCGGCGACCTCACACGCCGGCTGGCCCGCGACGGGCACGCCGTCCACCTGTACGCCTCCCGGTGGGACGCATTCTCGCTCCCGGCCTCGACCCACTTCCACCGGCTCGACGTGCCGACCGGGTCGCGGTTCCTCCGCCCGTGGCGGTTCGCCGCGGCGTGCGAGCGGGCGCTGGCCGGGTCGCACCACGACGTGAGCATCGGGTTCGACAAGACGTGGGGCCAGGACGTGCTCTACCCGCAGGGCGGGCTGCACGCCGCCTCGGCCGCCCACAACCTGCTCAAGTTCCCGACCGGGTGGGAACGGGCGCTGGCCGCGGCCGGGAAGTGGGTCGACCCGGCCGCGTGGTCGTTCGCCCGATTGGAGCGGAAACAGTACCTCCGTCCCGACCGCCCGCTCGTGGTGGTGAACAGCCGGATGGTGCGGGGGCATTTCGAGCGGTTTTACGGCGTCCCGGCCGAGTCGGTGCGGGTCGTCTCCAGCGCGATCGACCCGGGCCGGTTCGCGGCCGACGACCGGCTCAAGCGGCGGCAGGAGGAGCGGGACCGGTGGGGCATCTCGCCCGAGGAAACGGTCGGGCTGTTCGTGGCCATGAACTACCGCCTCAAGGGACTCGCCCCGCTGCTCCGGGCGGCGGCCCTCGTGCCTCGCGATAAGCCGTTTCGGCTCGCGGTCGTCGGGCACCCGAAGTTCCGCCGGTACCGACAGCTCGCCGGCCGGCTCGGGATCGCCGACCGGGTGACCTTCCTCGGGCACCGGGACGACCCGAAGGATGCGTATTTCGCGTCCGACTTCCTGGTCCACCCGACGTTCTACGACCCGTGTTCCCTCGTCGCGCTCGAGGCCCTCGCGTGCGGCCTGCCGGTGGTGACCACGCGGTACAACGGGGCGTCGGAGCTGCTCTCGCCCCCGACGGACGGGTTGGTGGTGGACGACCCGCACGACGCCCCCGCACTTGCGGGGGCGATGGCCAAGCTGCTCGACCACGGCTACCGGGCGGCGGCCTCGCAAGCTGCACGCCAGACCGGGAACCGGTGGACATTCGAGCACCACTACCGGGCACTACTCGACGTGTTCGGCGAAGTCCGCCGGACGAAGCGGGCGGCGTGATTGGGGTCACAAGTTGCGCGGTCGAGATCCTTGTTTGGGAGGGCTTCTTGTAGGGTGGGTCGAGTCTTCGAGTCTCACGACAAAACGCAAGACCCGGGGACCGGATACGGACCACGGGATCGGGG
>JAQGHQ010000240.1 GCA_028288765.1 Gemmataceae bacterium
CGCCCACCCGTCCCAGACCTCTTGGACGGTGATGACGGAGATCGTGACTTGATCGGCAAAATGCCGGATCACCCCGTTGACGACATCGGGGTTGGACCGCAGGTAGAGCGAGAACGTGTCGGTATCGAGTAAGTAGCGGGTCACGGCCGTTCCGCTCCGGCCGGATCGTCCCACGGGTCAGGTGTGTGGTCGGCGGCCTGGCGGGCGGCGGCGATGCCGGCGAGCCAGTCATGCGTGACTTTGTCGTCCGGCCAGACCGGCGATCGGGGAATAGCGTGACCGATCCGCAACCGGACCACTTCGACGCTCTGGGTCCTGGCTTCCAGTGCAGTCCGGAGCTTGTCGAGAGCTTCTTCGCGCGTGGCACCTTCGGCGGCGACCGGGAACGGCTCTCCGGTCCACGCGCGGAACCCGTTCCCGGCAATTGGTTCGATCAGCACGGAGAGTTCCATGACCACCTCCCGGATCGCGAGACGGGGTTCATTCTACCATCGAGTCGTCACACGTTGTCGGCGGCGGTGTCCTTGGGCATCTCGACGTTCGACCCGGCGGCCGTCCGCTGCCACTGCCACCCGTCGATGTCCGGCATGTCCACCCCGTGTTCGCGGATGTACAGCTTGTGCTCGAAGAGCTTCCGGTCCATCTCCTGGGCCAGGTAGGCCGACCGCCCGGCCAGCCCCGGGACCCGGTCGATCACGTCCTTCACCAGGTCGAACCGGTCGATCTGGTTGAGCACGCACATGTCAAACGGGGTCGTGGTCGAGCCCTCCTCCTTGTACCCCCGGACGTGCAGGTTCCGGTGGTTCGCCCGCCGGTATGTTAATCGGTGGATGAGCCACGGGTATCCGTGGAACGCGAAGATGATCGGCCTGTCCTTCGTGAACAGGGTGTCGAACGCCTTGTCGGTCAGCCCGTGCGGGTGCTCGGTGTTCGGCTGGAGGGTCATCAGGTCGACCACGTTCACCACCCGCACCTTCAGGCCGGGCAGGTGCGTCCGGATCAGGTCCGCGGCGGCCAGGGTCTCGAGCGTCGGCACGTCCCCGCAGCAGGCGAGCACCACGTCCGGCTCGGCCCCCCGGTCGGTACTCGCCCACTCCCAGATGCCCGCCCCCGCCGCGCAGTGCCGCTCCGCCTCGGCCATCGTCAGCCACTGCGGGGCCGGCTGCTTCCCGGCCACGATCACGTTCACGTAGTTCCGGCTCCGCAGGCAGTGGTCGGTCACGGACAGCAGGCAGTTCGCGTCCGGCGGGAGGTACACCCGGACCACCTCCGCCTTCTTGTTCACCACGTGGTCGATGAACCCCGGGTCCTGATGAGAAAAGCCGTTATGGTCCTGCCGCCAGACGTGCGAGGAGAGGAGGTAGTTCAGGCTCGCGATCGGCCGCCGCCACGGGATCGTGTTGCACACCTTCAGCCACTTCGCGTGCTGGTTGAACATCGAGTCGACGATGTGGATGAACGCCTCGTAACAGCTGAAGAAGCCGTGCCGGCCGGTGAGCAGGTAGCCCTCCAGCCACCCCTGACACTGGTGCTCGGAGAGCACCTCCATCACCCGCCCGTCGGGCGCCAGGTGGTCGTCGTAGGGGACCGTTTCGGCCAGCCACTGCCGGTTCGTCACCCGGAGGACGTCGTTCCACCGGTTCGAGGTGAGCTCGTCCGGGCTGAACAGCCGGAAGTTCCGCGCGTCGAGGTTCCGCCGCGTGACCTCCGCCAGGAACTTGCCCATCACCCGCGTCGACTCGGCGGAGGTAGCCCCGGGCGACGGGACGGCCACGGCGAACTCGCGGAAGTCGGGGAGGTGGAGCGGCTTGAGCAGCAGCCCGCCGTTGGCGTGCGGGTTGGCCCCCATCCGCCGGTCCCCCTTCGGGGCCAGGGCCGCCAGTTCCGGACGGAGCTTGCCGGTCGTGTCGAACAGCTCCTCCGGCCGGTAACTCTTCATCCACCCTTCGAGGATGCGGACGTGCTCCGGGTTCTCGTGCATTTCCCCCATCGGCACCTGGTGGCTCCGCCAGTATCCCTCGCACCGCTTCCCGTCGATCTCCTTCGGGCACGTCCATCCCTTCGGGGTGCGGAGCACGATCATCGGCCACCGCGGCCGGGCGCTCACCCCGTTCTTCCGCGCGTCGGTCTGGATCTGCTTGATGGCCGCCACGCACGTGTCGAGGGTGTCGGCCATCTGCTGATGTGTCGTCGCCGGGTCATCGCCTTCGACGACGTAGGGTTGGTACCCGTACCCGCGGAACAGGTGATCGAGCTCGTCGGCCGGGATGCGGGCGAGGATGGTCGGGCTGGCGATCTTGTACCCGTTCAGGTGCAGGATCGGGAGGACGGCCCCGTCGGTCGCCGGGTTGAGGAACTTGTTCGAGTGCCACGAGGTCGCCAGCGGGCCGGTCTCGGCCTCCCCGTCGCCGACCACACACGCGACGAGCAGGTCGGGGTTGTCGAACGCGGCCCCGTGGGCGTGGCTCAGGGCGTACCCCAGCTCCCCGCCCTCGTGGATGCTGCCGGGCGTTTCCGGGGCGACGTGCGACGGGATGCCGCCCGGGAAGCTGAACTGCTTGAACAGCCGTCGCATCCCGTCCTCATCCTGGGAGACGTGCGGGTACACCTCCGAGTACGTGCCTTCGAGATACACGTTGGCTACGATCGCCGGGCCGCCGTGCCCCGGCCCGGCGATGTAGATCACATTCAGGTCATGGGCCGTGATCACCCGGTTGAAGTGGGCGTAGATGAAGTTCAGCCCCGGGGTGGTGCCCCAGTGCCCGAGCAGCCGCGGCTTGATGTGCTCCTTCGCGAGCGGCTGTTTCAGCAGCGGGTTGGCGTACAGGTAGATCTGCCCGACCGACAGGTAGTTGGCGGCCCGCCAGTAGGCGTCGATCTTCCGAAGTTCGTCCGCGCTGAGTGGGGCTGTCATGGTAAGGCTCCCGGGGCCGAGATGGACGGGGGGAACCTATCGGCCGCACCGGCACGCGGCTATGGTCAGATGTGACGGAACTGAGAAGGAGCGAAACGGATAGGGGCGAAAAGTTTTCGACAGGATAACATGATTGACAGAATGATCGCATGGGCCAAGCCGGCCGCCCAGGGTTCCCGCCCTGGGCTAAGTGTCTGTGCGAAAACCCGAAGTCCTTATGATCTATAACGAAACCGTTGTGACCTCTTCCGTGGTACGGGGTGGAGCCGGCGGGTCATCAGATGAATCATACTCACCGTGAGCATGGCCTCACTCG
>JAQGHQ010000261.1 GCA_028288765.1 Gemmataceae bacterium
CGCGCCGGACCTACCCCGATCGAGCTGAACGGCTCGCCGGCTGGGGTTGGTGTCATACGGGCCACGCCGCCGCCGAAAATGTGACCGCCTCAACGGGTTCGTGTATCAGTCGGTTCGTGTATCAGCGGGTTCACGCATCAGGTCGGCAGGTGTGTCGATCTCCCCATCCTGGTTCGCGGTCGGACAGATTGTCTCACCTGCCGGGAGGTCAGTCATCGTGACGCGTGCTTCTCCGCGCGTGCCCCGCGGTTTCCGTCCCCCATCTGTCCCGAAGCCTTGACCCATTTAGATCTTGGGGCAACAAAACGTGCTCCGCCCGGCCGGGCACATTCCTTGCCTTCTGTCAGCGATGGCGGATGAGGCCGGAGGATACTCACTGGACCCGCACCGGGACACCCGCCCGCGTTTCGGGTCCGTGCCCAGCACTCCTCTGTTCGGTACCCGTTCTAACCCCCTCGTCACGCCGGCCGAAGACCGGCCGCCCGTTTTCCTTTCCGCGGGGCCACTCCGATGCCAGCGACCCAAGACACCATGCCGGCCGCGACGGTCCCGAAGACCATGGTCGCGGTGGCGATCGACGAGTTCGGCGGGCCCGAGGTGCTGAAGGTTCACACCCTGAAGGTGCCCGTCCTTGACAAGCACGAGGTACTGATCGCGGTCCACACGGCCGGGGTCGGCCGGTGGGACGCTGACATGCGCGAAGGCTGGACGCCGGACGGCGAGGTCCCCCGGTTTCCGCTCGTACTCGGGACCGACGGGTCCGGTGTCATCGCCGCGACGGGGTCGCGCGTCCGCCGGTTGAAGGTCGATGATCTGGTCTACTCCTACAGCTTCTACAACCCGAAGGGCGGGTTCTATGCGCAGTACGTCGCCGTCGCGGCGGAAAAGGTCGCCCACATACCCGGGGGGATGGACCGGGAACACGCCGGCGCGATCCCGACCACCGGCCTCACGGCGCTACAGGGGATCGATGACGCGCTGGGTGTGAAGAGCGGCGAAACCGTCATCATTCACGGCGCGTCCGGCGGGGTGGGGACGCTCGCCGTCCAGTTCGCGAAGTGGCGCGGGGCAAAGGTGTTCGCGACCGCGTCGGGCGCGGACGGCGTGGCCCTCGTCCGCCAGCTGGGCGCCGCCGCCGCCGTGGACGGGCGGCACGAGGACATCACGGCCGCCGCCCGCGCCTTCGCCCCGAACGGCGCCGACGCCGTGCTCGGGTTCGCGGGTGGTGACGGGCTGGAGCGGTGTATCGACGCCCTCCGGGAGGGCGGCCGGGTCGCCTACCCGAACGGGGTCGAGCCCGAGCCCGTGAAGCGCCCCGGTGTCGAGATCGTCTCCTACGACGCTCTCGCCGGGGTCCGCGAGTTCAATCGCCTCACCCGCGCCGTGGAGGAGACGAAACTCAAGGTTCCGATCGCGGCGGCCTTCCCCCTCGCCGAAGCCGCTCGGGCGCACGAAAGACTGGCCGCGGGGCACGTGCTCGGCAAGATCGTACTCCGGGTCCGATAGGACAACGGGCCCGCGCACGGACCTCCTCGGGCGAAGGGATCGTCCGGGCGCAGGGCCGGCAAACCCGGCATGAATCTCTCCGGATAGTCGGTTGAAACCCTGGGTGGATGGCGGGCCGGCACCGAAGGCGGCCCGCGCCACGTGAGCATTTCACCAACGCAACCACTTCTTTGTAACTCCTAAAACGATTCCGATCGTCACCGCGCCTCGCGAGCCCCGAGCTATGAGCGTGTCTCGACTCGATTCCGGAGATCCCGCGTCCACCCGCCGGACGTTCCTAACCGCCCGCTGGAACGACTTGATTCTGGCCAACTACCGACTTCCGGAGGGGCTGGTTCGGGTGCCGCCCGGCCTGGAACTGGACCGGCGGGACGGGTCGGCGTGGTGCAGCCTCGTCGGCTTTCAATTTCTCGACACGAAGGTGCTCGGGATCAGCTGGCCGGGATACCGTCACTTCCCGGAGTGGAACCTGCGGTTTTACGTCCGGGAGGGCGAGCGCCGCGGGGTGTGTTTCGTCCGCGAGTTCGTTCCGCAATGGCTGGTCGCAACTCTCGCCCGGGTGATCTACAACGAGCCCTACCGCGCCGCCCGGATGACGATGAACGTGAAGCACACCGCGGACGCGGTCACCGCGACTTACTCGGTGCTGTGGGGCGGGCGCGTCCACACCCTCCGGGCGGTCGGGTCAAAACCCGCGTTCCGTCCGGGGCCGGGGAGCGTCGAACACTTCTTCAAGGAACACTCGTGGGGGTTCGGCACGAGCCGACGAGGGAAGCTCATCCGCTACGAACTGAACCACCCGGAATGGGACGTCTACCCGGTGCGAGAGTTCGCCGCCGAGGTCGATTGGGCCGCACTCTACGGCCCGGAGTGGGGGGTGATGAACGGGGTCGAGCCGGCGTCGGTCGTGCTGGCCGCCGGGTCGGAGGTCTGGGTTTATCCCAAGGGCTGAAAATACCTTGGTTTTCAGGCAAAATAGTGGGCTTGGCTTGAATGGTCGGGGGTGCCTTGCCAGGCCGCCATGCGGTTCCGATCTGCTCGACCGGATCGTGTCCCCGGCAAAAAATCCCCACCGCATCCCATCGTCCCGCCCGCCGTTTGCACCAATTCCCATGTGTTGGCGGGGTTTGCGGCCAATTTGGCGCAGTTTTGGACCACTGAAGCACCACGACCGTGGGACCGGTGACCGAGTCTGGTTGTCACACTTTTGAATTGATTATTATAATTTGATATGAAGATATCACTGATATACGAATATATTAACACAAATAGTTCAAATAGAAAACATGTATCAGATATTTCATTCCGGTCATGCTGAACGGTCTGAACGGCTGTGGCGAGGAGGGCTATAGGATTCGATCCTTGGAAACGCAGGGACTCATCGACCGCGAGAGATCCCGCCTAATACTGCTTTGTCACTTCAGCAGGGGTCGGAAGCTCTCGATGTCTTCCCGTGCCATCCACTCGCGGAAGGCCTCACGCCGCAACCAGTCGCTGACCACCCGATGCACGGCCGGTAGCGAC
>JAQGHQ010000283.1 GCA_028288765.1 Gemmataceae bacterium
TTTCGGCGGGCCGGCGTCGCGAAGCGGCGGGCTCACGTCATGGGGATCTGATCGGCATCTCGGCAAACAGGCTCGTCAGGGCGTCCGCCTCCACCGGCTTGATCAGGTGGCGGTCGAAGCCGGCGTCGCGGGTTCGCTGCCGGTCGTCGTCGGTCCCCGCCATGTGCGGAAATGTTGTCCGCGGCAAGCGGCGGGGTGGTCGGCGGGTCAGGCGGGTTGTCGGTCATCGGGCTGTCATCAGACCGGCGCGAGAGGATCGATCGGCAATCGCCGCTTGGGTGCGGCCGGACAGAGCCGGAGCGTTTCCCGCACATGCGGGACTGGTGACGCGGCAGTCGCCGGTGGGGGGGGCGAGCGGAGGTGCGGCCGATCAGCCCACTTTGTGGTAGTGCTTGAGGAGACCGCCGAGCCGCTCACCCCGACGTTCGCGGATATGCTCGGGGCGTTGCGGCTCCAGTTCTGGGAGGAACGCCTTTCGGGCAGGTCGGGGAATCCGGAGGATCGCGCCAAACTCCACGAATTCCTGAAAAACTGGCTCGCCGCCGTGCGGTAATGCCCAAAACCCGAGTCTGAGAGTCCGGTGGCGGGATTGATGGGAAGGGGAGTCGGTATCGTTACGGAAGGCCCGGCACTCGTTCGCGGCCGTACCGATACCGCCGCATCCGTACGAAGTCGCAGTGAGTCCGGCTTGCCAGGCATACCGAGGGACTACCCTTCGCGTCACTGCCCCAGTGCGTGACGAACGGCCGCCAGCAGGTCGGGGATGGTGAACGGCTTCTGCACGAACCCCGTGATGCTGAGGCCCGCGGACTGGAGTGTCACCTCCTCGACGCTGAACCCGCTCATGAGGACGACCGGGAGGTCCGGCCGCACGCCCCGTAACGCCCGCGCGGCTTCGAGCCCTCCCATCCGCGGCATGGTCAGGTCCAGCACGACGGCGTCGATCCCTTGCAGATACTCGCGGAACACCCTCACCCCTTCCTGCCCGTCCTTGGCGACCAGCACGGTGAGGCCCGCGTGTTTGAGGATGCGGGTCGCGATGTCGCGAACCCGGTCCTCGTCGTCGACCACCAGGACCGTACCGGTCCCCCGCCAACCCTCCGACTGTCGGAGTACGACCGGCGCCACGGCGGTCTTCGTCGAGCAGGGGAGGAGGAGGCGGAACGTGCTTCCCTTGCCGGGTTCGCTGCGGACCTCGAGGGCACCGCAGTGCCCGCGGGCGATGCCCTGGACGACCGCCAGACCCAGCCCCCGGCCGGTGAACTTCGTGGTGAAGAAGGGGTCGAAGATCTTCTCGATCACGTCCGCGGTCATCCCGCACCCCGAGTCCGTCACCTCCAGGAACACGGACGGCCCCCTCGACGGACCTGTCTCCGGGGGGGAGGACCGCAACGCCGGGTGGTCGGCCTGGATCAAGCCGGTGCGTACGGTGATGGTGCCGCCGCTCCCCTCGACGGCCTCGGAGGCGTTCGTCACCAGGTTGAGGACGACCTGGCGGAGCTGCGTGGCGTCGGCCTCCACCGGGGGGAGTACCGGGGCCAGGTCGTACCCGAGTTCGGTTTTGATCGAGACCGCCGATCCCAGCAATCCGCCCATCTCGCGGACGAGGCGGGACAGGTCGACCGACTGGATGACGAACCGCCCCTTGCCCGCGTACGCCAGGATCTGCTGCACGAGGTCGGCGGCCCGGCGGGCGTTCTTCCCGACTTCTTCGAGCATGGGGGCGGCGGGGGAGTCTGCCGGCAATGAGTCGGACGCCAGCGCGGCGAACCCCAGGACCGGTGTCAGCATGTTGTTCAGGTCGTGGGCGATCCCCCCGGCCAGCACGCCCAGACTCTCCAGCTTCTGGGCCTGGAACACCCGGGCCTCCAGCTCGCGCCGGTCCTGCTCGCCCCGCCGGATGGTATCGATGAGCTCGTGCTGCCGGACGGACGAGACCATCAGCGCCTCGTTCATCGCCGTCGCCTGTTGGCGGAAGGCCGCGGCCTCCGTCGCCTCCGTCACCTGGATCATGACTCCGGCCGGGTGTTCGTCCGCCCCGAGGATCGCCCACACCGCGTACGACCAGTAGGCGGGCGGCGTTTGGCGATGTTCCTGCTCCGCCAGATTCTCCGGCATCCCCGTTCGGAAGACGCGGTCGAGGAGCGCCAGGCACCCGTTCCCCGCCCCCTCCGGGACGGCCTCGGCGAACGGGCGGCCGAGCAGTTCGGCCGCCGTCTTCCCGGCAAGATGGGCGAAGGCCGGGTTGAGGTAGCGGACGACGTGCGTCGGCCCCCCGACCGCGACCATCGGCTGGGGCGACCGCCCGGAGAAGTATCGGCACAGGCGGGGCAGGTCGAACGGATCCGGTCCCGCGATCGGCACCGCCGTCGTACTCATGACGCACTCCGATGGCCGGGGTTCCAGCTCCTCCGGTTTCCACCCCTCCGGGACCGAGCGGCGGGAACCTGGTGATCGGGCCCTGGTAGGCGATGAGGCAGCCGCCCGCACAACGGCACCCGGTCGTGCGCCGGGGTCAGGGCGATTCGATCGGCATCTCGGCAAACAGTCTGGTGAGGGCGTCCAGGTCCACCGGCTTGACCAGGTGACGGTCGAACCCGGCGTCCAGGTCCACCGGCTTGACCAGGTGACGGTCGAACCCGGCGTCGTGTGTCCGCCGGCGGTCGTCGCCGGTCCCCCACCCGGTCAGGGCCACGAGGAACGGCCCGGCCCCCCACGGCTCCGCCCGGATACGGCGGGCGGCCTCGTACCCGTTTAATCTGGGCATTCCGAGGTCCATCAGGACCACCTCCGGTCGGAACTCCGCCGCCGCCGCCACCCCCGCCACCCCGTCGTGGGCCGTACGCACCTCGTGTCCCATGATCCCCAGGATCATCGCGAGCGACTCCGCCGCGTCCCGGTTGTCGTCGACTACGAGGACGCGGCGCTGCGGCCCGGGCGCCTGCTCGGTCCTGGCGGTCTGCGGCATTGCGGCGGTCGCCGCCGCCGCCGGCAGGCGGACGACGAACTCGCTACCTTTCCCGGGGCCGTCGCTGTGAGCCTCGACCCGGCCGCCGTGCAGCCCGACGAACTCCTTGACCAGTGACAACCCGATCCCCAACCCGCCCTGCGCCCGCTGCCACGACGTGTCCACTTGCACGAAGACCTCGAACACGTGGGGCAGCTGGGCGGCGGGGATGCCGATCCCGGTGTCCCGAACACTCACCACCACGCCGCCCCCGTCCCGCCCGGCTGACAGCCGGATGTGCCCGCCCGGCTCGCTGTACTTGGCGGCGTTGGTCAGTAGGTTCTGGAAGACCTGGACAAGCCGGGGCGGGTCGGCGTCCAGTAGGATCGGGTCGGGCGGCGGTGTAAAGGTGAACTCGTGGCCCCCGCGATCGATCAACGGGCGGCTCGCCTCCACGGCGTCCCACAGCACCGCCGCGAGGTTCACCCGCTCCGTGCGGATCTCCAGTTTGCCCGTCGTGATCCGGCTGACGTCGAGCAGGTCGTCCACCAGCCGCACCATTTGCTTCAATTGCCGTTCCATCATGGCCCGGGATCTCGCCGCCGTGACCGGATCCTCCCCGGCCAGCTCGAGGAGGTGCAGCCCGTCGAATAGCGAGGCGAGGGGGTTACGGAGCTCGTGGCTCAGGACGGCGAGGAAGTGGTCTCTCGTCCGAACGGCGGCCTTCAGCCGCGCGCTGAGCGACTCCGCTGCCCCCGTGAGCTCGTGCTGTCGGGTCGCGGAGACGAGGAGGGCCTCGTTCATCGCCATCGCCTGCCGGCGGTAGACCGCGGCCTCCGTCGCGTCCGTCACCTGGATCATGACGCCCGCGGGCCGCTCGTCGGGCCCGAGGATCGCCCACCCCGCGTACGACCAGTAAACGGGTCGCGGTTGTACTTGATGGTGTTCCTGCTCGGCCAGGTTCTCGGGCGTTCCCGTTCGGAAGACGCGGTCGAGCAGCGCCAGGCACCCGTTCCCCGCCCCCTCCGGCACGGCCTCGGCGAAGGGACGGCCGACGAGGTCCTCCCTCTCCCTCCCGGCCAGGCGGGTGAACGCGGGGTTGAGGTAGCCGACGACGTGCGTCGTCCCCTCGACGGCGACCATCGGCTGGGGCGACCGCTCGGACAGGTACCGGCAGAGCCGCGGGAAATCGGGCGTTCGTTCCACGGCGTCGGCGTCGCGTCCCTCGACCATGAGGTACCCCTACTCCTTTGGGTCCGGCGTACCGGGGCCCGGTTCGCCCCCCGGCCCGGGGTGGAGCGGTTCGGGAACCCCGGTGATCAGGCCGTGGTAGCCCGTGAGCCGCCCGCCGACTCGGAACCCCTCCGCCGTGATCTCGTACTCACGGATGTCCTTGCTGTGGTCGCCCGCCCGCATTTTGACGACCATCAGCACCTTGCGGAGCTGGCCGCCGATCTCCACGTACCGCAGGCGGATGATATCGTCGCTCAGGAACGAGATCGAGTACGGGCTTAACGCCAGCTCGGTGAAGGTCTCGGTCACCTCGACGGTGCTCACGATCGTGACCCCGGTCCGCGTCAGCGCCCCGATCATCCGGTAGAGCGACTCGCGGAAGTCGGCGCGGAAGCCGGGGGCCAGGGCCATCTCGAACCCCGCCAGCGAATCGATCGCCACCCGCTTCGCACCCGTCCGCGCGACCGCGTCGAGGATCTCGCGGATCGTCTCGTCGACCGACAGGTCGAGGGGGCGGAGGTAGATGACGCTCAGCTGGCCGTCGTGCCGGGCCGTCTCGAAGTCCATGCCGAGATTCGCGGCCCGCTCCGCGTACTCGTCCGGGCGTTCCTCGAAGATGGCGACGATCCCCGGCTCCCCGCGGCGGAGCCCCGCGGCGATGAACTGGGTCGCGAGGACCGACTTCCCCGTCCCCGACGGCCCCGCCACCAGCAGGCTGTCGCCCTCGGGGATCCCGCCGCCGAGCATCCCGTCCAGGTCGGCGACCCCGGACGAGAGCCGCCGCCGGTCGCGGGCCTTCTCCGCCCGGCCGGTGAGGCCGAAGGTGCGGGGGAAGGCCTGCACCCCGGCGGCGGTGATGCGGAACGTGTGCAGCCCCGGGACGGAGGTCTGCCCCCGGAGCTTCATGACCTGGAGCTTCCGCACGATCGAGTTCCGCTCGACCTGCTGGTACAGCCAGAACAGCCCGTCGGACACGGTGAAGACGGGGTTGTCGCGGATCTCCCCCTCGGTGTACTCCCCGATCAGGAACGTGGTCGCCTCCCAGCTCGTCAGGTGGAGGGCGAGCTTTTGGACGAACCCCTGGAGGTCCAGCTCGGCCGTCCCGGCCTGGGCCTTCCGCACCACCGTCCGGAACGAGTCCACCACCACGATCCCGGGGCTCGCCGCCTCGACCTCCTTGACGATCTCCTCCAGGACCGCGTTCAGATCCTTTTCCAGCACGACCTGGCTCAAGTTGATGAACCGGACGGCGGTGTTCAGCTTGGCCGGGTCGAAGAACTCGAACTGCTGCTGGTACCGGAGCATCTTGATGGCCGGCTCGCCGAGCACGGTGAAGTACAGGGCCGGCCGCGCCGGGGTGGCGTTGGCGAACACCACCTGGTGGGCGAGCGTCGTCTTCCCGCCCCCGGGGGCGCCGGCGATGATGTTGAACGAGTACTCGGGCAGGCCGCCGCCCAGGATCTCGTCGAGCCCGGGCACCCCGGTCGGCAGCTTGCGGATCGTCACCCGTTCGTCCGTGCTCATAGTTGTCCCTCGGCTCGCCGCTCTGTTTCGTCCACGGGCGCGTCCGGCCACGCGTCACGCACGAGGGCCAAGGTCAGGGGGTCGCCGATGAAGGTCACCAGCAGCCCGAGCAGGTGGGCCACGACCGCGGTTCCCGCCTCACCGCCCAGGACCGCACCGGGTTGACGTCCAGCCGCGTCGAATCCCTCCAACGCCCCGTCCGGTCGGACTTGCACCGAGTCGAGCCAAGGCACTTCCGCCGTTGCGAGTGCCACGGCCCGCGCCAGGAGGGACCGAAAGCCGGCAACTCCCGCGAGCCTCGCGAGCGGCACCCGCAACTTCTCACAGGCCCGCACCGCCGCGCCGCCCAGCCCGTCGGACGGGATGCGCGCCGCCTCGAGGGCGATCAACCGCCGGGCCAAGTTCTGAATTGCGGGCGTAACCGTGTTCATCGGGCACGTCACTCACGTCGGATCGGAGCTGGCATGATCCGACATACCCAGTCGATCTCCGGCCCGCGGCCGCAACGGCCCGGTTCGTTCCCAACCCCTTGCGAACATGGTGTTGATCGACTCGATCTGGTGCCGGGCGGCCGCCGGCCGGACATCCATGCCCTGCCTTTTCGGCCGCCGGATGAATCCGTCTCCATCAATATAGCAGAGTCGCCGCTGCGCAGTCGGTCAGGCCAGACGGACGAACCGAGCGGACGCGCGGCGGGTGGTCTCCCCCAAGAAAAATGGAGTCGGGGTTGAGGGGTTCTCAGGTTATGTTTCCGCTCGAACTCGGCCCAGGGAGGGCGTTGGCAGGATGTAGCCTTTTGGCAGGATTTACGGATTTCTGGAAGGATTTAGAGTCCGGCCCGGGAGTTCACATCGTTCCCGGCGGCTTGGCTACGGGATTCGTCGGGTGCCCACTGACTCGGGAAGGACCGGCCGGGACATGATTCGAACGCGGGTCGCGCGGCAGTGTGCGAGCGGATGGTTTGTTCGACGATCCCCCTCGCCGCCCGGAGGGTGGCATCCATCGCCTTATCAATCAGGACCGGCGACTCGGCCCGGAGTTGGGCCGCGCGGTCGAGTACGGCGGCCGAAGCGAGGTTCATCGCTGATAGCCTCCCCACCGCCCGGCATGACCGGTCCGCCCCCTCGGGTACAACGGGGTGGGCCGGCCCCACGCCCGGAACATCCCGCTCCGAATGAGTGAGCGGTTTCTTTCCCCCCCTTTGCGGCTCGCGGTTTGCTGTCCCCCATCCCGCGGACAGCGCTCGACGAACTCGTTGCGGTATAGACTCCCGTGACTCTGTTGTCGATCAACGGAGGATGACCCATGTCGGACATCAAGGACACGCTCAAGGAAGCGGGCCACAAGGTCGCGGACACCGCGAAGACCGTCGGCCACACCGTCGCCGAGAAGGCCGGTCAGGCAGCCGACTGGGTGAAGGAGAAGTCTGGCGTGGGCGGCCCGAAGGAGGGGTCGAACGTCGGGGTGGCCGGGATCAAGGAGCGGATGGACGTGATCGCGTCGTGCGGGAAGAAGGTCGGGGTGGTGGACCACCTGGAGGGCGGGGCGATCAAGCTGACCCGGAAGGACAGCCCGGACGGGCAGCACCACTTCGTCCCGACCGGGTGGGTGGACCACGTCGATACCCACGTCCACCTGACGAAGAACTCGGTGGAAACCGAGCGGGGGTGGAAGTCGGACGCCGCCGCGTGCGGGAACTGTGGGGTATAACGGCGGAGGACAGGACTGCTCGAATAGACCCGCCCCACTCTCCTGGGGCGGGTCGAGCTATTCACTTTTTCCTGACCGTCCCGGATTATGGCGCGGCCAGGCGCGGAGCGCGGGTTTATAGGGGACGGGGGAAAGAAATGGGCCAAGAATCACCTCCGCCGTAACCCGCACGACGCGGAGGGGAATCTTGGCCCGCTCCTGTTCTACCATCTGCTTGCCCACCAGCAAAGACGTCTACGTCGATCTCGTCGGTGACCCCGCCCGTCCCGCCCCGAATCC
>JAQGHQ010000284.1 GCA_028288765.1 Gemmataceae bacterium
GCCCGAGCGACCCAGATCTGGACGGTCCGCAGGCTGACCCGGAACTGCTCGGCCACGGACCGTAAGGAGGCACCCCGCCGGACCGCGGCCACCATGGCACGCCTCTGTTCCTCGGAGGGGTTTTTTGGCTCATGGGAAGGCTCCGCGAGATGGGTTTCCCATTACCGTAGTGACTACCGTTGACTGTCACCTGGGTGACTACCTTTGGGTGTCATCTGTCCGCTTGCCGTGGACAAACAACATCTCCGCACATGGCGACATTTTCGCACACGACGACCTCGCTCGGTCGGCGGTCGGTCAGCCGACGAATACTCCGTCGGTGAGGGCGGCGGAGTTGAACGGGTTGAGATCCTGGAAGGTGGTCGGTTCCCCGGTCCCAGTGAAGCCCGACGCAGGGTAGACCCGGACGCGGCTGGGCGACCCCTGCCCGCTGGCCGCGACAACCGAGGGGAGGCTGCTCCCGGCCACCGGCTTGGTCGCCACCCGGACCCCGCCCCGGTCGGTCGAATTCCCGGCGACGAAGAAGTTGGCGATCGGGCTGGCCTGGGCCGCGGCCACGTTCCCGGCCGCCACCAGCTGCCCGCTCAGGATAAAGACCCGCGGAGCCCCGCCCGGGCCGCCGCCGAAGATCAGGTCGGCGAACCCGTCCCCGGTCACGTCCCCGACCGCCACGTACGCCCCGTTCCGCAGGTTGGTCACGTCCGACCCGGTGAACGCGAAGAAATCGTTCACCAGCTTGGTCTGGGTGGTGAGCACCGACTTCCCGTCGAAGATCGCGATCCGCGGGCCGCCGAGGAACCCCGCGGCGACCGCCACGTCCGGGCTCCCGTCGCCGTTGACGTCCCCGACTGCGGCCCGGCACCCGCCGCGGAAGTTGGGGTCCCCGGTGATCCCGAAGAAGCTTGCCCGCTGGAGGAAGGTACCGCTGGTCTGGAGGGTGAAGATCACCACCCGGGGCCCGCCGCCCAGATCGGGAGTGACCACCACCGACGCCCGGCCGCTCCCGTCCAGATCCCCGGCGGCGACGAACCCGCCCCCCGTGAACCCGCCCCCGAACGGGTCGAACGGCCGGACCAGGAGGGTCCTGTTGTCCGCCCCGCTGACCACCGCCACCTGGATCGGGACCCCCGGGCCGGTGACGAAAATGGTGTCCGGGATGCCGTCCCCGTTCACGTCCGCGACCGCCGTCCGGACGTCCGCGGTGATCGACCCGAACGGGTTCAGGGTGGCGGACGCGGGGGTGCTGAACTGGCCGCTCGGCCCCGGCGTGTACACCAGGGCGGTCCCGTTCGGCTGGCCCGACACCACCAGCGCCGGCACCGACACCGTCACGGTCACCGCGGGCGAGGTGCTCGCGGCGTAGACCGGGGCGCTCCCCTGGGTGAAGCCGTTGTACCTGGCGGTGATCGAATCCGTCCCGGGCGGGAGGGTGGTGACCGTCAGGACGGCCGTGTTCCCGCTCAGGGCGACGGGCGCCCCCAGCTGCGTCGTCCCGTTGAAGAACGTGACGGTGCCTTGCAGCGGGACCGGGCCGGTCGAGGCGGGGGTCACGGTCGCGGTCAGGATGACCGCGCTCCCCGGGGCCGACACCGTCACCGACGGGGTGACCGTCGTGGTGGTGGCGATCACCGCCTGGGCCTCGAACGCCCCGACGTCGATTTGCCCGTTCGCGATCCGGTTGTACCCGGTGCCCCGCTGGTCGGTGGTCAGGGAGGCGGTGTTGGTCGCGGGCAAGGCGCCGGCCGGGGTAACCGCACCGGTGTCGGTGTAGGTGGTGACCGACGCCCCGACCGCGGCGAGCAGCTGCTCGGCCCCGGCGGTCCGGCCGTAGACCCGGTAGCCGGTCGCCCCGCCGACGAGGGGCCAGACGACCGTGACGGAGTTGGTCGCGCCCGCCCCGACCGTGATGCTCACCTCCGGCGAGGGGAGGGTCTCGCCCTGGGCGTTCACGGCTGTCACCCGGTAGGCGTAGGTGCCCGCGGCGAGGGTCCCTCCCGTGGCCGCGGTCGACAGGACCAGGTTGTTCGGGGGCGGGAGCAGGGGCAGGATGGTGTTGTCCCCGGTGTCGATGGCAATGCTGCCCGCGAGCAGGGCGTCGGTCAGGGTGGTCCCGCCGTTGTTCTGGAGCGGACCGAGGTTCAGCAGGGCGGCGGTGACGCCCGTCCGGTCACTCACCACGAACCCGGTGGCGACACCGACACTGCCGATCAGGTTGTGACCCGTGCTGGCGAAGGTGCCGTGGACGTCCGCGTCGGTGCCGGCCGTGTTCAGCGCGACAATGGAGTTCCCGATGCCGTACGCGGCCCCGCCGCCGGTGGCCCCGAAGAAACCTCCGCCCGTACCGGTGCCGGCGGCGCCGGCAGTACCAGCAGTGCCGGTACCAGTCGCCGCCCCGCCAGCTCCCCCTGCACCGGGGTTGACCTGATTACCCGTGATGGTGTCGTTGGTGAGCGAGGTGGTGATGGCGTTGAGCACGAAAATCGCGCCCCCCTGGGGACTACCGCCCGCCCCGCCGGTCCCGCCGTTCGCCCCACCGCTCCCGCTGGCACCCGCCGCCCCGCCGGCCCCCCCGGCCGCGGCGGTCAGGATGTTCCGGTTCTGGTCCGGGGTCGCCGAACTGGTCGACGCCCCGCCGAACGTGCTGTTGGTGATGGCGAGCGTGCCCGGGCTCGTAGCGCCGTCGTAGACCGCGCCCCCCTGCGGGCTGGAGGCCGTTCCCCCCGCCCCACCGGCCCCGCCGAGCCCGGACCCCCCGGACCCTCCGGCCCCGCCCGCCCCGCCCGCCCCGCCGGAAAGGACGTTCCCGCCGAACGCACTACTGACGATCTGCAACGTACCGCCGGGTTGAAACACGCCTCCGCCGTTGGCCTCGTGCGCACGCCCGCCGGCCCCGCCGGCCCCGCCGGTCGTGGCACCGGCGCCGCCGGTCCCGCCGGCCCCGGCCGCGGCCTGCGTGAGCAGGTTGAAGGTGATGTCGCTGGCGTTAATCTGAAGGTTCCGGGGACTATCGTTACTGATCCCGCCGCCGAACGCGCTGCCGGTATTCCCGCCGGCCCCGCCGGCCCCACCGGCCCCGGTCGAACCGGCGCCCCCGTTCCCGCCGGCCCCGCCCCCCTGCACGGTAGCCTGGTTGCCGCTTACCGGACTTGAGTCGAGGGTCAACGCCGCCCCATCGACACTGATTCCGCCACCCCATGCCTGGTTGCTACGTCCGCCGGTCCCACCCGGGCCGCCGATACCGGCACTGGCCCCGTCGCCGCCGCGCCCCCCGTGTCCGGTCATCAAAGTGTTCTGGGTGACCGGGCTGGAAGCGAGCAACAGGCTTGGGCGGAGACTACTACTGCCGTTGGTGTCGAGAATCCCCCCACCCCAGGCGGACCCGCCGTCGCCGCCGGTCCCGCCGGTCCCGCCGGTCCCGCCCGTTCCGCCGGAAGTCGGAACGCCGCCAACCCCGCCTGCCCCGCCGTCGGAACCAACAAGCCGGTTTCCGGTCATCGGGCTGTTGGTAATGGTCGCAAACCCGTCCGAACCGCCGAACCCACCATTGTTGTGGATGATGGAGACCCCCCCACCCCACGCCGAAAACCCGTTCCCGCCGTCGCCCCCTCGGCCGCCGGTACCCCCGGCCCCGGCGCCCCCGCCCGCCCCGCCCGCCCCGGCGACCGACCCGAGGGCGGTGTTGTTGGTCACCGGGCTGTTCGAGATCGTGACGTCAAGCGCCCGAGAAACGCTGATCCCGCCACCCCAGGGAGACCCAGTCCGCCCCCCGGTCCCGCCCCGCCCGCCGGTCGCCACGCCGACCCCGCCCGCCCCGCCGGCCCCGGCCGACAGGTTGGAAAGTCCGTTCTCGGTAATTGGTGTACCGGTTACCACTAGGTTGGTGGGCCCTTCCCGGTCGTCGACGGAAATGCCCCCGCCCCAGGAATCACTCGTGGGTCCACCCGTGCCGCCGGCCCCACCGGTATTCCCGGTGCCGCCGCCGCCCCCATGGCCGCCCGAGGCCGCAGTCGCCGTGTTGTTCGTGAACGACCCACCCGAAACCGACACGGTATTGGCGGCCGTGTGAGCGGTCGTGTTGAGGTGGTATGAGACGCCGCCGCCCCAGGCAGACCCGCCCTGGCCGCCATTCCCGCCCTGCCCACCGGTGCCGGCCGTGGCGTCGCCGATTCCCCCGACCCCGCCACTCCCGCCGGCTCCCGAGGTGATGGCGTTCCCGGTGAAGGTCGTGTTGGTGATGGTGACGTTGATCGCGGCAACGCTCGTGGCAATCCCCCCGCCCCACACCGTATCCCCACTGCCGCCCGCCCCGCCCCCCCCGCCGGTGAGGCCGGCCCCGCCGGCCCCGCCGGCCCCGCCGGCCCCACCGATGACCTGATTCTGGGAGAAGGTACTCCCGGAGACGCTCAGGTTCCCCGCCGAATTGGAAATCCCGCCGCCCTGAGCGGAGACCAGAACCCCGCCGCCCCCGCCCGCGCCCCCGACCCCGCCGGTCCCGGCCGCCGTCGTGCCGGCGCCGCCGGTCCCGCCGCCCCCGCCGCCCCCGCCGGTACCTGTCCTCGCGGTGTTCGAGGTGAACGTGCTGGCGGTCACCGTCAGGTCGCCGCCGGTGTTGTCAACGCCGCCCCCCCGGCCGTCGCCGAACGTCCCGCCGGTGCCCCCGACCCCGCCGGTTCCCCCGGCCCCTGCGGTGCCGATTCCGCCGGCGCCGCCGGCCCCGCCGGTCCCGCCGGACCCACTCAGCACTTGGTTCGCGGTGAACATGCTGCCGCTAATCATCAGCGCACCGGCGGCGTTGTACACGCCCCCGCCTTGGGCCTTCCCCCCGCCCCCGCCGGCCCCGCCCGTGCCGCCGGTCCCACCGGTCGCGCCGGTGGTCCCCACCGTCCCGACGCCACCTTGCCCGCCAGCCCCACCGGTGACGAGGTTGCTCGAGAACGTGGCGCCGGTGATCGACAACGTACCGTTGCTGTAAACCCCGCCCCCGAGGGCGGAGCCGCCCGCCCCCCCGGGCCCGTTACCGATCCCGGCCGGCCCGGCCCCGCCCGTGGCCGAGTTCCCGGTGACGGTCGTTCCCGTCAGGGCGAGCGCGGCCCCAGCGGCGTTGAAGATGCCGCCCCCGCGGGCCGACCCGCCGGCCCCGCCCGCCACCGCGCCCCCACTGACCACGTCGTTCGTGAGGGTCAGGGTGCCGGCGTTCAGGATGTCCCCGCCCTGCGTGCCCGGGGTGGCGGAGAAGGTCGTCGACCCGTTCCCCCCGGTGATTGTCAGGCCGGAAATGTCCACCGTGGCCGCCGCGGCGGTGATATCGAACACCCGGCTGGCCACCCCGGCCCCGGTCCCACTCACGGTTAGCAACCCCGACCCCGGGCCGTTGATCGCCACGGTCACCGAGATCGGCAGCTCGCCCTGAGTGAGCAGGATCGTCGGGCCGGTGCCGGCTGTGTCGAAGCTGATCGTGCTGCCCGGATTGGCGTTCGCCTGGGTGACGGCAAAGCGGATGTCGCCCGTGAGCCCGGCCCCGGTCCCGGCGTCGCCGGGGATATTCACCACGTAGGCGTTCAACAGGGTGCGGTCTTCGAGGAGATCGACAAAGAACTTGGGGCGGCGCTGCCCCGAGGTCGGATTCGCCGAACGGCCGGACGACGGGCGGCGGACGAACCAGGAGAGAGGGAAACGGAACATCGACTCCCCTCGGCGGGTGACGGAACCGGCGAAGTCGTGAGTGGAAAGGCCGACCAGCCCTGAGTAGTGCCGTAAATTCGCCAGATATCCCAGATTCTCAACCGGGCGATATCCAGAGTACGCCCCCGGCGGCGGGAGGGAAGAGAAAAAGCGGTGTATCGGGAAACTTCGCGCCGGCCGAATCAGGGCGCTCGTTCTTCCGACCCGCCGATGGCGGCCAGCATGGGGCCGAGCACGGTCCGGTAGTTCACCCAGCGGTTCACCGACCGCCGGTAAACCGGCTCCCGCACCTGGGTCATACTCGCCGTCCGGACCACCCGCTTCGTCCGGTAGAACTCCAGGCACGCCGGGTCCCACGGGAGGCCGACCCGGTCGAGCAACCGGCGGGCGGCCGGCTCCAGGTCGGCCACCACCTCTTCGTAATCGACCTCCAGCATCCGCCCGGGGAGCACCTGCCGCCAGTGGTCCATCAGCCGGAGGTACTCCCGGACGCGGACCCCGATGTGTTCCAGGTCGCACGCCCAGCGGATGTGCTTGAAGTGGGTCAGCCAGCAGGACAAACCGACGTCGCGGACGTCGCGGCGGGTGTGGATAATCACCGCGTTCGGAAACAGGGTGGCGATCAGGCCGACCATCAGGTAGTTGTCCGGCATCTTGTCGACGATCCGGGCGGCGGCCGGGGCCAGCCCCCGGACCCGGTCCAGGTATCCCCCGGCCAGCGCCCGAACCTGGTCCGCGGTCAGGTCGCCGGCACACGCGATCCCGGGGGCCGACCGGCCCACCAGTCCCGGCAGGGACCGGTAGATGTCGCGGACGAAGTTCAGCTCCCCGGCCCCGAACACCTGCGGGTGGCTGGCCAGGACCTGCTCGACGAGCGAGGTCCCCGACCGGGGCAGGCCGAGGACGAACACCGGGACCTCGGTGTCGAGCCCCCACCCGCGGGTCCGCTCGAAGTGGGCCGGGGGGTACGCCCCCACGATCTGGTCGACGTACGCCCGGTGCTCGCCCGGGTCGAACCCCTGCCCGAGCCGGCGGGCCTCCTCCTTGAGCGCCGCGTTCGCCCGGGCGGCGAGGGCGGCGGCCCGGCCGAAGTGGCCGCGGGCGTCCATCACCTGGGCGAGGCCGTACTGGAGCACCGCCCGCCGCCGGGCCGACATCCGGCCCCGGGCCAGTGCCCGCTCGCACGCCGCCTCTTCCTCGGCCGGGAGGCGGTCCCGAAGGGAAACGGCCAGACCGCTCAGCGCCTCGGGGTGGTCCGGGTCGTGCCGGAGGGCCTCCCGGAACGCCGCGACCCCCTGGTCGAGCTCGCCCACCTCCGTGAGGAGCAGCCCCAGGTTCAGATAGGCGTCGGCGTACGCGGGCCGGACGCGGACGGCATCGCGGTAGGCGGCCAGGGCCCCCGGCACGTCTCCCTGGTCCTGGAGGATGTAGCCGAGGCTGTTGTGCGCCTCGGCGAAGTCCGGCCGGTTCCGGATCACCTCGCGGTACCGGGTCAGGGCCTGGTCCGGGCGGTCTTTTTCGTACAGGACGCTCGCGACCTGGCAGTGGTACTGGGGGTTCGCCGGCTCGCGGCGGGCCGCCTCGGCGGCGAGCTGAAGGGCCTCGTCCAGCCGCCCCTCGGCCTGGGCGATCAGTCCCAGCCGGCTGGGCGGCTCGCCCAAGGCGGGCGCCAGCCCGGCCGCGAGTTCGTACCGGGCCCGGGCGTCGGCGAGGCGGCCAAGGGCGGCCAGGGCATGTCCGAGTTGCAGCTGCGCCTCCGGCTCCTCGGGGAGTAGCCGGGCGGCCTCCTGGCAGTGGAACAGGGCCTGTTCGGGCTCCACCAGCTCGACGAGCACCCGGGCCAGCCCGAGGTGGAGTGGGCCCACGGCCCCGCACAGCCGCAACCCTTCCCGGCACACGGCCGTGGCCCGGTACGGGAAGCCGGCGGCCCGGTGGGCCTCCCCGGCGTGCCGGTACGGGAGCGGCCAGTACGGGCGGAAGCCGATCGCCGCCTCGTACGCGGCGATCGCCTCGTCCGTCCGTCCGAGGTCCCCCAGGGCGAGCCCCAGATTACACTGAGCCTCGGCCGAGTCGGGCTGAAGGCGGAGGGCCTCCCGGCAATGGTCTGCCGCCCGGCCCGGGTCCCCGGCCGCCCGACACGCCTCGGCCAAATTCACGTGGTACGCCGCGACCCCGGGGTTGAGCGCCACCGCCCGGCCGATCTGTTCCACCGCCAGGTGGTGTACCCCTCGCTGGTGGGACACGACCCCGAGGAGGTGGAGGGCGTCGGGGTGATCGGGTCGGACCTTCAACAGGTCGTGGTACAGCCGTTCGGCCTGGTCGAGCCGGCCGGCCTGGTGGTGCGCAATGGCGGCCTGGAGGATGTCGTGCATGGGTCCGGGGCGTCGGGGCCGCGGTTGTCGGCGGAGACGGGCGCGTCTATCGTATGACCCGGCGGGCGGCCGGCCCAGAACCCGGCTGGCGCCGGCGGGCGGGAGGCGGCGATGATCCGGGACGTGCTCGTGCTGGGCGGCGGCAGTGCCGGGTTCCTGGCGGCCCTGGCCCTCAAGGTCAAGCTCCCCGAGCTGGGGGTGACGGTCGTCCGGTCGAAGGAGATCGGGGTCATCGGGGTCGGGGAGGCGACCACCGTCGCCCTCCCCCGGTTCCTCCACGGCTACCTCGGGTTCGACCCGGGCGACTTCTACCGCCGGGTGGAAACGACCTGGAAGCTCGGCATCCGCTTCCTCTGGGGCCGCCGCCCCCACTTCGACTACACGTTCGGCTACCAGCTCGACTGGAAGTGGAGCAACCTGCCGCGGTGCAACGGGTACTACTGCGCCGACGACTTCTCGTACGTCGACGTCCCGTCGGCCCTCATGTCCCACGACAGGGCGTTCGTCCGCCTCCCGGACGGCACCCCGCACGTCACCATCAACCACGCCTACCACATCGAGAACGAAAAGTTCGTCGGCTGGCTGGAGGCCAAGGCTGAGGAACTGGGGGTCGTCGCCCGGGACGAGGTGGTCGCCGAGGTGCTGCGGGACGAGACGGGGGTCGCCGGCCTCCGCCTCGCCACCGGGGAGACCTGCCGGGCCGACCTGTACCTGGACTGTTCCGGGTTCCGGTCGGCCCTGCTCGGCGGCGCCCTGGGGGAGCCGTACACGAGCTTCAAGACCACCCTCTTCAACAACCGGGCGGTGACCGGCGGGTGGGCCCGGACCACCGAGCCGACCCGGCCGTACACCACCGCCGAGTCGATGGCCGCCGGCTGGTGCTGGCAGATCGACCACCTGGACCGGATCAACCGGGGGTACGTGTACAGCTCCGACTTCATCACCGACGAGGAGGCGGAGCGGGAGTTCCGGGCCAAGAACCCGAAGGTCGGGTCGACCCGGCTGATCAAGTTCGTCACCGGCCGGCACCACCGGTCGTGGGTCAAGAACGTGGTCGGGATCGGGAACGCGGCGGGGTTCGTGGAGCCCCTGGAATCGACCGGGCTGGCCGTGATCTGCGACGAGAGCCGGCTGCTGGCCGAACTGCTCCTCGAGTGCGACCGCACCCCGACCCCGTCCCTGATCGACGGGTACAACCGGATCTACGCCCGGGAGTGGGACAACATCCGGGACTTCCTGGGCGTCCACTTCAAGTTCAACACCCGGTACGACACCCCCTACTGGCGGGCTTGCCGGGAGACGGCCGACATCGGCCATGCCCGGGCCGTCGTCGACTTCTATCAGGAGAACGGACCGAGCCTGTACGGGAAGTCCAACCTCCTTCACAACAACGACATCTTCGGAATGGAGGGGTATCTGTGCCTGCTGGTCGGTCAGCAGGTCCCGTACCGGGCCCGGCCGGCACCGACCGCCCAGGAGCTTCGGCTGTGGGACGGCATCAAGGCCGAGAACCGGGTCAAGGCCCTGACCGGGCTGACGGTGGAGGAGTCGTTCCGGGCGGTGACGGCCCCGACGTTTGCCTGGAACATGGATATATACAAGTAAGCCGGTCCGGCGCAACCGGCTCGTCCAACTCGGGGGGAAGCCCGACCGGTGATGCAGGCCCTAGGCCCTGGTTACAATGAGTTGAAGAGGGATCAGAGACTGGCCCCCGTTCGATGCGGGCCACCGAGAACTCGCGGATCCCCGCCAACGATCAACTCCGGCACCGGGGCCACAGGGCCAGTGGCGAAGCCCCGACCACCCGGACCGGGAAAACGCCCGGACCGGGACGGCCGCGGAAGCCCGAGGATCTGCGCGAACTGATCGTCCGACTCGCCGAGGAAAACGCCTGGGGGTACACCCGCATCCTCGGCGAACTCAAGAAGCTCGGGATCACCTCGGTCGGCCGGACGACCGTCGCCGACATCCTCCGGTCGGCCGGGCTCGACCCCGGGCCGAAGCGCGGGTCCGGGTCCTGGGACGAGTTCCTCAAGCGGCACGCCGCGACCCTCTGGGCCTGCGACTTCCTGTCGGTCAAGTCGGCGACCCTGACCGGGTTCGTCGACTTGTATGTCCTGTTCTTTATTCATCTGGGGACCCGGCGGGTGATCGTCTCGGGCCCGACCGCGAATCCGGACGCCCAGTGGGTCACCCAGCAAGCCCGGAACGCGTCGGCGACGATGGCCGATTGGGGTCTCCCGGCGTCCCACCTACTACTCGACCACGATACCAAGTTCACGTCCTCGTTCGACGCCGTGTTCGAGTCCGATGGGACCGAGGTCAAGCGGGTCGGGCCGATGGCGCCCGATCTCAATGCGTACGCCGAACGTTGGGTCCAGACCCTGCGGACCGAGTGCCTGGATCACTTCCTGATGTGCGGGGGGAAGCACCTCCAGCATATCCTCAAAAACTTCGTCGCCCATTATCACGAGGAACGCCCGCATCAAGGCGTCGGGAATGTGCCGCTATCCGAGGCCGAGGATGAGCCGCAGACGCTCGCGTTTCCGTCCGGCGAGGTCGCCTGTC
>JAQGHQ010000309.1 GCA_028288765.1 Gemmataceae bacterium
ACGGGTCCCACACCACCTCCAGCCGGCCCGGGGCGTGGTCCGCCGCCGTCAGTACGGTCTGCACCAGGAGCTTGGGCTGCTCGATACGCAACAGCTGCGACAACCGCAAATCGACGTTCAGAATGCTTTTTTGCCGCAGCTCGGTCACGCGCAGCTGTTCCTCGCGCTCCAGGGCGGCCAGCCGCTCGGCGTGGCGGTCGGCGGCCTCCTCGGCGTTGCGGGCCCGGCGTTTCTGCTCGTCCAGTTCGGCCCGGAGGTCCGCGTAGTAGCGGTTGAGACGGGCGATGTGGACGTCGCGCCGCTCGGCCAGCTCGCGGCCCCGGCTGTTGGCCAGCGCGGCCACGCTGCGGAGGATCTGCCCCCGCGCCAGCCGGTAGCCGGACGTCAGGCTCGACGCCCGGGCCGGCGGGAGCGGCTGCGACGGGTGCTCCGCCAGCCGGGCCGGGTCCAACAGCTCGTCGCGGTGCCGCACCTCGCGGCCGTAGTGAAGATCGACCGCCACCGGCAAGATGATCTGCTCCTTCTGGTCGCTGACGAACGCGGCCTGGAACCAGAACACCACCTGCGGGAACTGCAGGGCCCGGACGCGCTCGACCTGGATCGTCGCCGGCGCGACGTGCAGGCTGCGGCGCAGCCGGGCCGACAGGTCGCGAGGCTCGAGGTTCAGGCCGATCAGGTGAAACTGCCCGGCCCGGCCGCGCCGGAGGGCGTCGTGCAGCAGCCGGTCCACCAGCGGCGTGCCGAAGCTGGCCAGCTGGGCCGACGGGTGCTCCGGCAGTGCCTCCGGGTCGAACGTCAGCCGTACTTCCCCGCCGTCGCCGCCCCGGCCCGTCGGCACCTCCGTCCCCGGCGGCAGCAGCACGTCGTAGACCTGCGGCTCGAGTTCGACCCACACCCCGCCGGTCCTGTCCAGGTAGTCGCGGAGGAACGACTCCAGCGGCGAAACCCCGACCGCCGCGTCCGAAACGGTGCTGTCCACGAAATCACCTCGCACAGGAACCCGGTGAGGCGGTCGCCTGGGACCGGGTGGCACCTACCCAGAAACTTGGGCCGCCCGGCTCACTGGTCCGGGGCAAAACTGTCGCCGAAGATCTTGTTCTCGAGGGCCTGCTGTTCCTGGTACGCCACCTTGGCCTTGAGCAGCCGGTCGCCCAGGTCCTCCATGCGATGGCGGAAATCGCCCACGTCGGCCGATTCCGCCCACAGGTCGGCCACCACGTCCTCGAACTCGCGCTCCTCCTCCAGGTTGCCGAGGATCATGTCGATCTCGCCGATCACCAGCTCGAACAGGTTCAGCTTGGCCTGCAGCAGGTGCAGCACCGCCTCCTCGACCGTGCCGGCCGTCACCAGGTTGAAGATCTGGATGTCCCGGGTCTGGCCGATCCGGCTCAGCCGGCCGACCCGCTGTTCGATCCGCATCGGGTTCCAGGGGAGGTCGAAGTTGCACAGGGCGTGCGCGAACTGCAGGTTCCGCCCCTCGCTGCCCGACTCGGTCGCGATCAGGACGCGGGCCGGGCCGCGGAACTGGTTGATCGCGGCCTCCTTGGCCAGCCGGGTCAGCCCGCCGTGAAAGACCGCCACCGTGTGCCCGGCCTCGGTCAGGCGCTGGTGCAAGAGATCCTGCGTCGCGCGGAACTGCGTGAACAGCACTAGCTTGTCGGGGAACTCGCCGAGCAGCTGGAGCAGGCGGTTGACCTTCGAACTCTCCTGCTGCCGGCCCGCCTGCCCGGCCAGCTCCAGAAGGGTCTGCCGGTCCCCGGCGGCCAGTTTCGGCGTCTCGGCCAGCTTGCCCAGGATGCCGGCCGCGGCCTGGCTGGAACTGCCCAGCGCCATCTGGAGCGACAGCAGGGCCATGCGCGAGATCGCGCCGCCGCCCTCCTTGCGCAGGTGCGGCCGGACGAACGCGGCCACCGCCTCGTACAGCTGTTGCTCCTGCGGGGTCGGGACGAGCCGTTCCGTCCGGGCCCAGCGGCGGGTGAACTGCAGTCCGACCGTCGAGCGCCGGTTGCGGACCATCACCTCGGCCAACAGGCGGTGCAGCTCGTCGAGGTTGCGCGGGGTCAGCTTGTCCTTCTTGTCCACGAAGTGCTTCTGGAACTGCTTGGCCGTGCGCAGGAGCCCCGGTTCCAGCAGGGTGACCAGGTTGAACAGCTCTTCGAGGTTGTTCTGAACGGGGGTGGCGGTCAGCAGCAGGGCGTACTGCTTCTGAAGCTCGCTGGCCAGCCGCCAGGTCTGGGTGTTCCGGTTGCGCAGGTGGTGGGCCTCGTCCACGACGACCATGTCCCAGTACCGGCCGGTGATGGCCGACCGGTGCGGCTCCCGCTTGGCGGTGTGGATGGAGGCGATGACGAAATCGTGTTCGGCCCAGGCGGCCGGGCCGCGGTCGCGGAACGCCGGGTCGTCGTGGCTGATCAGGTCGAGCGAGAACTTGCGGCGCATCTCGCCCTGCCACTGCTCGATCAGCGAGGGCGGCACCAGGACCAGGGCCGAGCGGATCAGGCCGCGCAGCCGCAGCTCGGCGACGATCAGGCCGGCCTCGATGGTTTTGCCCAGGCCGACCTCGTCGCACAGGAGCGCCTTCCCGCGGAACCGCTGGAGCACCGTCTTGGCCGTGCGGATCTGGTGGTCGAGCAGTTCCATGTCGCGCACCAGCGGCAGGCAGATCAGCCGATCAAAGCCGGCGTTGGTACTGAGGTGGGCGGCCGTGCGGGCCAGCTCGAACAGCGGCAGCGGGGCCCGCTGCCGCGGGGCCGATCGCAAGAACTCCTGGTCGTCCGGGTTGAGCGTGAACCCGATCCCCGGCTCGACGGATACGTCCAGGGCCGGGACGGGGGACTCGTCCGGCTGGGCGACCAGCTGATACCGGCCGGGGTCGCGGTATTCCAGCCAGAGCGAGCCGGCGCCGGCCGGGGGCGGGACCAGCGGCTCGGCAAACTCCAGAGAGGTGAGGGAATCAGCCAGCTGGAAGGACTGGGGCCGATCGCCCGGCCCGACCAGCTGCTCGATCGGCTGGTTCAGCTCCAGGAAGCTCTCGGGCAAGGTCAAGGTCCGGCCGTCGGGCGACGGATAAACCTCGAACCGATCGCCCGGTTCCAGGGCGGTCACGGGGGTTTGATGTTTCGGCGGCATAAGGGGGTTTCGGAGCCTCGGGGTCGGCCAACGCCGCCGCCATCGGGGTTCGGCTTCCCGTTCATCTTATGGTGGCGCCCCGCTTGAGTTACACGTCTCGAACCGCTCGCGTGAGTTCCGGTGGACGGCCCCTTGCCCTTCGACAAGGTCGCCGCCGACTAGCCGACCGTGCGGCGGTACGACCGGGTATCCGACGGACGGCAGAAGCTCACATGGAAGTATCCCCACGAGTCCCCGAACTGGGACCAGATGAGTTTCGTGGAGGTGATGGAACTGAACGCCGCCGGGCTGATCCAGAAGCACCGGGTCGACTGGGGTTGGTACAGGTTCGGCGTTCTCGAACGGTCGGCGGCGTGTTCACTTCGGCAGCGCGGCCTCGATCGATCGCAACGCGGCCAGATGCTTCTGGTCCTCGTGGAACGTCTTCAGCTTGGCCTGATACGATGCGGTGTTCTTGGTGCAGACCAGGGCGTACGGCCTACTCGTTTCCTCGGTCCGGAAGTCCAGGTCACAGTGGTGTTGCCGAGCCCGGTCCTGGAGATGTCGGCGAAGATCCTCCCGGACCCGGAACCGATGCACTTGCTCGTGCGGGTCGGTCAGGAACCGTTTCAGTTCGGCGCACTCCTTGCACTTGCAGGAAACCTCGGCGGAACGCCGGAAATCGGTCGGGGGTTGCGGGGTCCGGGCGGTGAGGGCCTCCAGCTGCTCGCAGCACGCGGCAAGCCATTGCGTCAGTGCCGGGCTGGGCTTCTTCAGGTGCTTCCCGAGCCACGGGCCGAGCCGGGTCAGTGCCGCCACGTGGGTGTCCGTTAACGGGAACCGGGCCGGCCGGGCCAGGATGTGGGATACGAGCCGGGACAGCAGGTCGAGCTGGTCGGTCGCGAGGAGCGACCGGGTCAGCCCGGCCAGCAGCTCCGCCTTCGCCAGCTCCTTCGCCCGGTAGTCGTGCGCGGGCGTGGCCTGGTCGATCTCCTCCAGCGCCCGGACGGCCGCCTGCGCGAGCGCCGTGCATAAGCCGAGCCATTCCTCTTTCTTCCGCGCCTTCACCAGGCAGAACTGCTCCAGCAACCGAACAGTCCGGTCGATCGTTTCGCTCGTCGTGCTTTTGAACAGGGTCTCCAGCTCCGGCCGAAAGGTCTCCCAGCCGTGTTTCTGGCAGACCCGCACGAGTGATTTGCCCGGCTCGACCGAGGCGTCCCGGGCAACGACCCCGGTCAGATAGGCTTTGATCAGCCCGGGATCGTCGAGCCCCTCCAGCGACGGCATCAACGGGCACGGTTCCGGGCGCGGGTCGTACCCGGCGTACGCCCGGTCTTTCCACCCCGCGATGATCGTGGTGGCGAAGGTGATACATTCCGTGCGGAGGGAGTCGGCATCCTTCTTGGCGGCTTTTTTCCACCGCTTCACCATGAGACCGAGGGCCTGGACGGCGGACTCGCTGCCGGCCTCGCAGAGGATCGCGAAGTGTCTCTTGTTCGGCCAGAGAGCGATCGCGGCCCGCCGATACCACCGGTCGAGGGTCATGCCCGCGTTGCCGGTGTACCCTTCGAACTCCTCCTCCGGAACGACCTTTTTGAACCAGTCCGGGTTGAGGATCTCGTTCTCCTCTACGCCCAACATACCGATCGGCGTCAGCTTGCCCTCGCCGTCCACCCAGTGATCGGCTGACAAATCGGAATCGAAGACCTCTTCCATCTCGTACTCGCCGCCCTCCTCCTCGTCTTCGTCTTCCTCGTCTTCGTCGTCCCAGCGACGGCGGCGATCGTACCGGGAGCCGTACCCTCCGTACCCGTTATCGGGCTCCACGGCCGAACCCGATTCGTGGAAGGTCAAGAGTGCGAGATGCGCCTGGCAGTCCGCCCGACCCGCTGCTTCGAGCAGGACCCGGGCCTTGGCCCGGTCCACGCCTTTGAGCACGTCCCAGGTCAGGCCGTCCGCGGTGTACTGGTGCTCCAGCGTGACGACCAGTTTCCGGTCCGTCTCGTCCGCCGGCCCGGTCGCCCAGTCCGCGAGGATCTTACGACACTGCTCGACGGCCTCGGAATACCGCGGTGCGGGGAGGGGTTTCTTGGCTTTGGCCAGCGTCAGGTTGTAGACGAGGCACAGGCGGTGGCCCGCCTGGAGCGGACGGACTTCGTGCTCGCAATCGGCGTAGAAGGCCGCGAAGTGGATGCGGAATGCGTCGTCCTCGCCGCCGCCGAAATCGATGACCTTTTCCTGCCCGTCGTGCCGGACCACCAACTCGCCGCCGCGGAACGACGACGGGAGCACGATGACGAGAGTCGCCACCATCCGGTCCAGTTTCTCGCCGTCGCGGTGGGGCAGGAAGAAGCTCCCCTTCTCGTAGAGGAGCAGGTCGTAGAGGTGGCTTACCAGCTTCTGCTTTTCCAGGCCCAGTTCCTGTTGCACCACGTCCACGGCCTGACGGAGGAACTGCTCCCATTCGGGGTTCGTGAGCGAGAACCGGTCCGGCTTGAGCCGCCAGACCCGACGGACGCTCGTGTCGACGAGCGTCTTCTCGCCCTTCCCGTACGGGGCCTGCTCGCACTGTTTCTTCAACTTTGCCGCCTGCGCCGCCGTGAAGGGCAACCCGATCGGCCCGAGCCCCTTGACGACCAGCCCGGGGAGGAGGGCCGGGGCACTCCCGGAGACGGAGAACGACCCCGGTCGGTCGATTTTCTGCAACACCTGTCCGAGCTGACGCAGAAGCGGACTAATCATCGGATCATCCTCTCTCCGGCCCCGCCGGTGCCGCCCGCCGTCGGTCAGGACGTCGCCGCACGGCCGGCCGTGCAGTAGAGGCACGTGACCGAGAGGGGCATTCAGGCGATCCAACCCGGTAACGGTCAGTGGGAGTCGGCGGCCCCGTCCTCCGCGCTGGCCAGGAAGTCGCGGATCGCCCCCCGGACCGCCCGGACCGCCCGCCCGTACGTCCCGACGACCAGCAGCCAGCCGAGCATCTTCGCCGCCTCCTCGTAGAAGAGCCAGTCGGCGTCCGGTTGCCTGGGCCGGCCGATCTCGTGGCCGTATTTCAGGTACGCATCCCACCCGGCGGTCACCACGACCGCGGCCAGGCCGACGACCAGGGCGAAGAACCCGACCGCCCGGACCGCCTTCGGCCGCCGCAGCGTCGCCCCGGCCGCCCCGAGGGCGAGCAGGAACCAGAACTCGCCCACCCCCCCGCAGACGAGCGTGGCGGTGCGCGCGTACCCGCCCACCTCCCGGAAGGTGAACCGCTCGCACACCACCCACGTCACCAGCCCGGTGAGCGCGATCAGCGTGAACAACCCGCTGAACGCGAATAGCCCTTTCGCCCCGCTGTTCCGCGGGGCCGCCCCGGCCGTCACCCGGCCGAGTACCAGGGCGAGCCCGCCCAGCAGGACCGGGACCCCGTAGGCCAGGAGATCAATCTCCTCCCGCTTGCTGATCCGGATGGCGTCGGCCTCGTCGCTGTTGACGTACCCGTCGATCCTCACCCACCCCGGGCCGTCCGGCAGCGGGCCCTGCGTCCGCTCGTACACCAACTTGCCGAACGGGACGAACCCGATCAGGGCGAGCCAGAACAGGCCGAACTGGACCCAGAACAGCCCGCCCCGGGTCTTTCGCCACGCCGCGGCGGCCATCTCCTGCGGGGACTTCTCCGGCTTGGTCGGCTTGCTCGCGCGGTCCTTTTTACCCGCCGGTGCGGCCGCCCTGGCGGGTTTCGGGCCCTTCGGCGCCGGGACCGGGGACGACGGTGCGGGAGCGGGCCCTTCCGCCAGAACGATCGGTTTGGACACGTCCTCCGCCCCCCAATCACCGGGGGTCGCGGCGGGGACCGGCGTGGGCGGGGCGGCGGGGCGAGGGGGAACCTTCGCCACGTCGAACAGAGCGGGTTCCTTCTCGACGGCCGGCGCGGGCCGGGTGGGCGGTGGCGGGGGTGCGGCGGCGGCCGGCGGGGGGGCCGGGGGGGCCGGCGGCGGAATGGGCACGACGTCCGTCGGGGCGGAAGCGTTCTGCGACTCCTCGGCCGACGGCACCAGGACGGCGGCCTGACAGAACGGGCATTTCACCCGCTTCCCGGCTGACTCGTCCCGGGCCCGGAACCGCTTCCCGCACGTCGGGCAACCCAGTGTGATCGGCATGGCGTCCTCCGGGAGAGGCCCGGCATTAGCGGGCGCCGCCGTCACCGGCCGCGGCCCGCGGAATACAGCGAGGAACGGAGGTAAGTGTACTCGACCTCGGTGAGAAGGACCCGCGGGTCCACCACCACGACCGCGCCGGCGCCCGGGGCGGTCCGCGGCACGCAAACACGACCGGCACATACCTCTATTATTCCGCTCGGCGAGTCCCGCGCACCGCGACCGACATGGTAAATTGCCGACCCGCGGGGAGATACCCCACAGTTTCGGATTCGTTGGGAAATCTCGGCGGTGACAGCCCTGGGATCAAAACCGGGGCTGCGGGCGGGCCCAGGCCGGGTCGTACTCCAGGGAGAAGATCCGTTGAACCTGCTCGGCCCGGTCCCCGTTCCCGCGCAGAAGGGCTTCCAGGGCCTGTCGGATGCGGGCGACGCGCGGGTCGGTGGCGGCGGCCCCGGCGCCGGCCCCGCGGTCGATCCGGTCGAGGATGGCGGCGAGGTCGAGTAGCCGGGCGCGGGCTTCGAGGAAGTACTGGTCGAGGGCGCGGGGAGCAGGGAGCGGCGTCATGGGAGTCGGTTGTGAAGAGTGTGAAGTGGACATGCTCGGTGGAAACCCTTGCCGCCGGCGGGCCGCCACGGAGAGTGGCCCCCACAAACCACTGGATTTGTAGGGGCCGCCCGCCGTGGCGGCCCGTGCCATGCTCACTGCCCGCCGAACGTTCTGCGAAGCTCCAGCGGCACGAGGTCGTTCAGGCTGCCGGACCGGAACCCGTCGAGGTCGAGGGTGACGTACTTGAACCCGAGCCGGCGGAAGGTCCGGGCGAGGTCTGCCCGGACCGGGTCGGCGGCCAGCGTCGGCACGTCGGCGAGCGGCACCTCGACCCGGGCGAGGTCGCCTTCATGATACCTGACGCGGCACTCCCGCAGGCCGAGCGACCGGAGGACCGCCTCCGCCTCTTCCACCCGCCGGGTCCGCTCCGGGGTGACGGCCAGTCCCGGGGCGAGCCGGCTGGAGAGGCACGGGGCGGCGGGCTTGTCCCAGGTCGGCAGGCCCCAGTGCCGGGCCACCGCCCGCACGTCGGCCTTCGTGAACCCGGCCTCCTGCAGCGGGTGGCGGACGGCGTGTTCGGCCGCGGCGGTCAGACCGGGCCGGTAGTCGCCCTGGTCGTCGAGGTTCGCCCCGCTCGCCATCACCGGGACGCCGAGTTCGGGCAGGATCTCTTCGACCCGCGAATACAGCTCGCTCTTACAGTGGTAGCAGCGGGTCCCGTCGTTCTTCAGGTAGTCGGGGTTGTCGAACTCCGCCGTCAGTACGACGACGTGCCGGATGCCGATGACCCGGGCGAGGTCCCGGGCGGTGGCGAGCTCGGACCGGGGAACGCTCGCGCTGTCGGCGGTGACCGCGACGGCCTTCGGGCCGAGGGCGAGGGCGGCGGCCTTGGCGACCACCGTACTGTCGATCCCGCCGCTGAAGGCGACCGCCACGCCGGGCAGGTCGGCCAGGATCGCGAGCAGCTGGTCCCGCTTCGCCGCCAGCTCGGGGGTGAGTTCAAGAGCCTCCATACCAGCAGTATACCCGCCGGAGGGCGGTCGAGAGCCCCGGGAAGCGGGGTCTTTCAACGGGACACAACGGGTCGGGCTCGCGCGCGGGTGTTTGCCGCCCCGACCTCGGGTGGAGCCGGCCACCGGCCCGCGAGCCCGACCCGTTGCGCCCGTTGGAAACTTGCCCCCATAAGTGCCGCCTCCGGGTCGTCACGAATCACCCCGGTTTTCTCGTTCGGTCTCAGCCCTTGCCGAACCGGTCCGGGGTGGTGAAACTCAGCACCAGCAGTGCCACCGGCTTCCGCAGTTTCCCGCGACCCCACGGGGCGAGCTGGCCCATGCGGCCGAGACGGCCCCGCTCCCAGGGGAAACACCAGGAACCGGTGGCACACTCGGCCGGCTGATTCCTCCCGGAGACCTCTCCCATGCCCGAACCACTCCGCTGCGTCCCGCCGAACGCCCTGATCGTCGGCTGGGACTTCAGCACCGGGGCCGTCAAGGCCCTCGCGTTCGACCTGTCCGGGACCGTCGTCGCCGAGAGTCGGTTCCCGACCGACCTGTGGACCGAAGGCGGGGTCACCGAGCTGAACCTCATGACCCTCGAAGGGCAGGCCCGCACCAGCACCCGCGCGCTCGCCGCCCAGCTCCGGGACCTGCACCGGCTCACCGACTGGGTCGCCGCCGGGATCTCCGCCACCCACCACACCGCCGGCCGGGTCGACGCCCACCACAACCAGGTCCGCCGGGCGATCTGCTGGAACGACCAGACCCTCGCGAAGTACCACTCCGCCGGGCTCAAACGGCTCGGCGGGCCGAATATGGTGAAAGACCTCGTCGGCGGGCCGTGGGCCGTCCGGTACTCGCTCAGCCATCTCGTCAAGGACGAGGAGTGCCTCCCGGAAGCCGGGTGGAAGCAGACCCGGTGGGTGATGGGCCACGGCCCCCTCGCGGCCGGATACCTCACCGGCCGGTTCGGGGTCACCAGCGTCTCGGCGGCCGCGTCCACCGGGATCATGGACCTCCGCACGGACCAGTGGCGGAAGGAGATGCTCGGGGCGATCGGCCGCGAGGACTACCGCGAGCTGGCGTGGCGCGCCCTGCCGCGGATCGTCGACATGAACGAGCCGATCGGCCAGCTGGCCGAGCACGTCGCCCTCGAAGCCGGCATCCCGGCCATCCGGCGGCCGTACCTCTTTCCCACCCTTGACGACCAGGCGGCCGGGCTCGTGGGCGGCGGGGCGACGGATGCCGGGCAGGTGGCGGTCATCCTCGGGAACTCGGCCGTCGTGAACTCGTCGTCGGCGCAGCTGCCGCGGGCCGGGTCGCTCGACGCGATGAAGCTCAACTGGGGGGCGTACCTCTGGATGCGGTGCTACTCGAACGGGGCGCAGTTCCTCGACCGGGTGGTCGGGGCGAACCCGGACTGGCCGGCCCTCGAAGCCGCCGCCCGGGCCCTCCCCCCGCTCGCCAACGGCACCGCCATCCTGCCGTTCGTGCTCGCCGAGCCGTCGATCGGGGTGGCCGCCCCGCTGATCAAGTGGTTCCCGACCCAACCGACCGACCCGGGGCTCCGGGTCCGGGCGTCGTTCGAGGCGATCGCGTACCTGATCGCGCTCGGGGTCCGCGAGCACGAGGCCGCGGGGCAGACGATCACCCGGGTGACGGTGTCCGGCGGGATCGCGAAGTCTGATCTGATGGGCGAGATCCTGGCGAGCGTGCTGAACCGGCCGCTCGAACGCCTGATGTCGGGCGAGGGGCCGGCGCTCGGGGCGGCGGTCGCCGCCCTCGCCGGGGTGGAGAACTCTTTCCGGGCCGAGCAGGGGATCGAGGGGACGTTCACGATCGCCGACGCGGTCGCGACGATGGTCAAGTTCCGCATACCGGTGTCGCCGCGGGGCGAATGGGTCGAGCCGTACCGCCGCGGGCTGGCGGAGTTCGAGGCCCGGCTGAAGGGGGCGCGGTAACGATCGTGCCGAATCGTCTTTCTTCCGCCCCCTTGGGGCTCAAGAATGAGGAGCCCCGACCAGTTCCGCCCAACAAAAACGCCCACCCCGGCCGGGGTGGGCTGTCGCGCGGCGGGCGCGCTCACTTCTTCATGTTCGTCACGTGAACCTTCACGTCGGTCTTCTTCGCACTGTCGCCAATCACGACCTGTGTCGCCGTATTCTCGGGAATGTCGACAACAAGTGTTCCGGACTTCTTCCCGGTCTCCGTCTTGATCGCCTTCGACCACTGAATCGTGTCCAGGGACTTGGCGTCCGCGTCCTTGAACACCCCCACGGATATCTCGCCGGCCGTGGAATCGTACTCCACGGTCACCGTCTGCGGCTTGGGCTGGGCCGACAGAATGAGGGCATGAGCAGGGCTGTCATTCGGGTCGAGGGTCCAATTCTTGGTCTCATCCAGCTTCCCCGGGCCGCACCCCGAAAGGGCGAGCAGCCCGACCGCCGCCGACAGTGTCATCGCACGGGCGAACACGTGATATACCCCCTTCAGGTGGTGGTTACTCGACGTTCCGGAACAGCGGGGCGAGCATCTTCGCGGCCACGTTCATGGCCGTCCCCGGGACGAACAGGTCGAACGCCGCGGTCTGCGGCTTCAGGGTCACGGCGATCCCGAGGTAGGTCGCGTCGCCCTTGACCGGCTTCACCGACCCGATCGGCGGGATGACCCCGCCGGGGATCGCCTGCCCGACCGCTTTCACCTGGTCCACCAGCGCCACCAACACCTGCCCGGTTTCGAGCAGGGAGACCATGCTCGCCTCCGGCGGGAGGTTCTTTCGGGTCAGCTGGTATCCGGGGTCCTCCCCGACCGGGGCCTTCCCGTCCAGGTAGTCGTCGAGCACCTTCTTCGCGGCGTCCCAGTCCTTGGCGGAGATCGTGACGACCACCTTCCCGTCGGTCCCGATCCATTCCGTGGTCTTCTCCTTCATCAGCCGTTTGAACTGGGCCAGGGTGGACTCGCGGACGTTCTCCGGCAGGCTCTCGGCGGTGGCCGCGAAGTCGAAATTCAGCCGGACCTCGGAGAACGTGAACCCGCGGTACGTCTGGGCCGCCTCGGTCACCTTCGGCTTGTCCTTCAGGACGATGCTGGCGAACCGACTCCCGGCGGCCAACCCCTTGTACAGCTGGGTCATGGCGGTAACGGCCTTCTCGGGGTTCTTGTACGGCGTCACGTTCAGGCTGATTTCCGGGGCGGAGGCGGCGGTGTACTCGGCCTGCGGGCCCGCGGCGGCCACCTCGCCGAGTAGCTTCTCGATCCGGTCGTTCCCCTTCTCGTCGTCGTCGGACGCCAGGAATTCCTGGGCGAACTTCCGGGCCAGGTCGGCGACCTTCTTGCCGAACTTCGTTCCGCCGTATGTGTTCATCCCGCGGGGGAGCTTGTCGAGCTCGGCCAGCGGGGTCGGCGCCTCCGTCTTGAGCAGGGCGGCGCTGGTGGAGTCGTCGGCGAACCGGACCTGGGCCCGGACGTTCAGCCCCTCGGGCCGGAACTCGGCCGCGATCACCACCCCCTTCGCGTCCTCGATCGCCTGGACGAACCCGTTCAGCACGACCTTCACCAGCTCGAGCTGCTTCTTGTTCAGCCCGGGGAGCATCCCGCCCTGCTGGGCCTGGCCGAGGGCGAAATCGATCAGCCCCTTGAACGCCCGGATCTGGTCGCCGTACAGGTCGTTGATCACATCCATGTTGACGTAAATGGCGGCGTCGGCGGCCAGGAACGAGGTGGACAGGTCGGGCCCCATCGCCCCGGACTGGGCCGGCGTGTACTTCCCGGCGTACACCTCGGCCGTGTCCTTGCTCGGCGTCAGCGCGACGTACCCCTTGAGCTCGACCAGGTACACGGTCCGCTCGTCGCCGGTCGCGGAGGTCTTGACGAGCTGGACCCCTTCCCCGGCCTTCTCGACCGTCTTCCGCTCGTCGGCGGTCAGGAACGACTCCTTGAACTCCTTGTACCCGGTGACCGGGACCAGGACGGCGACGGCGGGCTCCTCGTCGACCACCTTGGCGAAGTCGTGGACGACGACGAACACCCGGCCGTCCTTCGGGACGGCGGTGAGTTTCCGGCCGGCGAGGAGGTGGGTGAGCCCGGCGTCGAGTTCCTTGTTGAGCTGCTTGGCCTCGGTCGCCGGGAGGGCCTCGAGCATCTTGGCCAGCCGGTCCTTGGCCCGTTCGAGCCCGTTCACCTGGACGACCAGCGGCGCCTTGGCCGGGTACGGCAGGGTGATGTTGGTTCCGGCGGGCGGGGCGGGGGCGGCGGCCTCGGTCCGCCCGGCGGTCGCCAGGGCGAGAACCGCGGCGGCCGCGAGCGGGAGGCGAAATGTGCCGAGCATGGGAGCTCTCTCGGGTGAGTTGACGTCGGGGCCGGGGTGGCCGAAGAACCCGGCCGGAGCCGCCCCAAGGAACTACCGCCGGTCCCGGCGGCAGGTTTCATCCCGCGCACATCATAGTGAGGGGGTAGGGGGTAGGGGAGAGGGGACAGGGAGCAGGGAGCAGGGAGCAGGGAGCAGGGGACAGGGGACAGGGGACGAGAGCCAGTCTTGTTGCCGCCCGTGGCTCTTCGCGTTTTTCTGGTCTACCCCCTGTCCCCTCACCCCTACCCCCTCATTAGGAGACTCCGTCCTTCTGCTCCTCGTCCTCGGGGTCGTGGGTTTCGAGCCGGAACGGCTGCCAGACGTGGGGGCGGGCGAGGGGCTCGATGTGGAGCACCTCCTCGCCCTTCTGGAACACCCGGACCGACCCGCTCGACTGGCTGACCGCGAACGCGATCGCGGACGTGTGCTTGCTGACCCCGGCCGCGGCCATGTGCCGGCTCCCGAATCCCTTCCGGAGGGTCACCCCGTCGGCCCGGGCGCCCAGGTGCAGGCACGCCGCCTCGGCGATCCCGTCCCGGCCGATCAGGATCGCCCCGTCGAGCTTCGCGATCTCCTTGATCTGCTCGCGGACGTCGCGGTTGCGGATGTCCCGCTCGGCCCGGGTGTACCCGCGGAACGGGTTGAAGTTCTGGAACCGCGACAGGCTCAGCACCTTCCGGGTGTCGCCGACGACCAGGATCGTCCCGACCGGCTGGCCCTCCCGGCCCTCCCGGCCGATCTCGGTGGCCAGATCGACGACCGCCCGCAACACGTCGAGCGGGACCGACCGGCCGAGCACCCGGAGGTCTTGCGAAGTCATCCGCTCCAGGTGTTCGCCGAGGTGGATGATGCTCAGGCTGTCGACCGGCTCCGGGGCGTCTTCCAGCGTGGCGATCCCGTTGTACAGGGCGACGATGTGCGCGCCCGGCTGGAGCAGGTTCTGGGTGACCGTCTTCAGGAGCGCGTCGTTCATCCGCTCCTGGGTCGGGTGGGGTTCGGGGTCGAGGTCGATGACGGTCCAGTCGGGGTGGTCGCGGAGCGGCTTGGTCAGGGCGGGGTTCTCGGCCGCGACGAACAGCCGGCACCCGCCCAGCAGCCGGCCGACCTCGTCCCAGTCGATGGGGGTCTCGGTCAGGATCAGGACGGCGTCGGCCGGCAGACCCCTGACGAGGTCGCGGGCCGCCTGCAGCAAGGCGATGGTTTGGCTCGGCAGACTCATGATTACGATGCACAGAGCACGGCAGCGACGGGACTTGACCACTGTAGATCAGTTCAGACGTTCGGCCAACAGGTGATAGCGGCATTTTCGGAATTTTGCACGAAGAAGTGCCTCACCCGGAGGAAGGATGACCCGGCCCCGCCGTTCATCCCTCCCGTGCTTGGTCGAAATCTTGGCGAGCGGGGGGCATGAGCCCCCCGAGGAAGGTCACCCGCGGGGGCGCGCGTCGGGCTCCCTCGGGGGGCTCACGCCCCCCGCTCGCCTCAGACAGGAACCCGGGGGGGCGATCGCTTTTCCCCCGGAGGTTCTTCCGATCCCCCGACTCATCTTGTCCGCCCCTTCCCCGGCCGAAGACAATAGGGTGAAACGGTTCCCTCTCCCGGAGGTCCCCATGCTCGATTCGATTCTCGACGCCGTCGGCCACACCCCGCTGGTCCTGCTGAGCCGCCTGACCGAGGGGCTCCAGGCGAAGGTGGCGGTGAAGGTCGAGATGATGAACCCGGGCGGGAGCGTGAAGGACCGGGTGGCCCTGGCCATGATCGCCGAGGCCGAGGCCCGCGGGCTCTTGCGGCCGGGCGGGACGATCATCGAGGCGACCGCCGGGAACACCGGGGTGGGGCTCGCGATGGTCGCCGCCGTCCGCGGGTACCGGTGCATCTTCGTCCTCCCGGACAAGATGTCGTCCGAGAAGATCCTGCTCTTGAAGGCGTACGGGGCCGAGGTCGTGATCACCCCGACGAACGTGCCGCCGGACTCGCCCGAGAGCTACAACGGGGTGGCCGACCGGCTGTCCCGCGAGATCCCCGGCGCCTGGCGGCCGAACCAGTTCACCAACCTCGCCAACCCCGAGAGCCACTACCGGACCACCGGCCCGGAAATCTGGGACCAGACCAAGGGAAAGGTGACGGTCTTCGTCGCCGGGGTCGGCACCGGCGGGACCATCTCCGGGGTCGGGCGGTACCTCAAGGAGCGGAACCCGAACATCAAGGTGGTCGGGGCCGACCCGGAGGGCTCGGTGCTGTCCGGGGGGTCGCCGAAGCCGTGGAAGGTAGAGGGGATCGGCGAGGACTTCGTGCCGAAGACGTTCACCAGCCAGTACGTGGACGAGTGGGAGCGGGTGGGAGACGCCGAATCGTTCCACGTCGCCCGGGAGCTGGCCCGGCGGGAGGGGATGCTGCTCGGCGGGTCGACCGGGACGAACGTGGCGGCCGCCCTGCGGTACGCCCGCCGGCTCGGGCCGGGTCACCTGGTGGTGGCCCTCGGGTGCGACACCGGGCGGAACTACCTGAGCAAGTTCTTTGACGACGGCTGGCTGGCCCAGAACAAGCTGACGTTCGCCGAGCCGACGGCCCACTCGGTCGGCGACCTGATCCGGAAGCGGGGCGAGCGGAAGCTGGTGACCATCGCCCCGGACACGACCGCCGAGCGGGCGATCCAGCTGCTGGAAGAGACCGGGATCTCCCAGCTGCCGGTGATCGACGGCGGGCGCCCGGTGGGGAGCGTGCAGGAGGTGACCCTCGCCCGGGTGCTGCACGACGGCCGCGACCCGAACCAGGTGCCCGTGGGCGAGGTGATGGCCCGCCCGCTCCCGGTGGTCGACGTCCACACCCACCTGGACGAGGCGTACCGGCTCCTGCTCGCGGGCTACACCGGGGTGCTCGCCACCCAGGACGGGCGGGTGACGGACATCATCACCCGGATCGACCTGATCCACTACTGGGACCAGACCCGGGCGAAGTAGAATAGCCGCACCGACCGGAGGGACCGATGCCGCTGTACGACCACTTTCACGGCCTGCTCGCGGCCACCCACCACTTGGAATCGTTCCACACCCGGTGGGGGGTGGCGATGGCGGACGACTTGAACCGACGGCTTCCGAAGCGGTTCCTGGCCGAGGCCCCGATGCACCTCGGGTCTGCGGTTGCGGCCGACGTGGCCGAGACCGATCAGTTGATCGCGGGTGAATTCGTGAACGGCTCAGCGGGGCACGGCCCGCTGGAGGACGGAGGGGGGGTGGCGCTGGCGACCGAAAGCTACGCCCCGCCGGCAACCGCCCTGAGCATGCCGGCCACGTTCCCGAACGAGATGAGGGTGGAGATCAGAGACTCCACACGGGCCTACCAGGTGGTCGGTGTTGTCGAGCTGGTAAGCCCGGGGAACAAGACGGAGCTGAGCGAGCGGGAACAGTTCGCGGCGAAGTGCCTCAGCTACCTCGGTAAGGGGATCGGGCTCGTGGTCATCGACATCGTGACCGAACGGCTCGCGAACGTGCACAACGTGGTCGTCCGTCTCGCCGGGCACGACCCGAAGTTCGAGATGGCCGGAGACCCGCCGACCTACGCCGTCGCCTATCGCCCGGTCCGCCGGAACAAGGAAAATCTCATCGACCTGTGGCACTGGCCCCTGGCGGTCGGCACGCCGCTCCCGATTGTCCCGCTGGCTCTCAAGGGGTTCGGGTGCGTCGCGCTCGACCTGGAGGCGACGTACGCCGAGGCGTGCGAGCGGAGCCGCATCCCCTGACGGCAAGACCGGCGTTCCTCTCCGTCAGAAGGTCCACAGTCATGTGCTTCTCGCCCGAAGCCAGCTTCGCCGTCGGCGGGGCGCTCGTCCCCGTCGGCGGGTACTGTTTGTGGGCGGCCTGGAGGAAGGCCCGGCGACTCCTCCCGCTCGCGGTCGTCCCGGTCCTGCTGGCGGCCCAGCAGATCAGCGAGGGGTTCGTGTGGCTCGCGCTGGGGGCGGGCGACACGGCCGGGGCGCGGCCCCCGGCCCTCGTGTTCCTCTTCTTCGCCTTCGCGTTCTGGCCGTTCTGGTTCCCGTTCGTGGCGGCGGTCGGGGAAACCCGGCCGGCCCACCGCCGGCGGCTGCTCGTGGTCGCCGCCCTCACGTCCGGGTGGTTCTGGGTCCTGTTCTACCCGCTCCTGACCGACCCGGCCGGCCGGCTCACCCCGATTATCACCCACCACTCGATCCGGTACGCCACCACCCTGCAGGTCGACGAGTACGTTCCCCGGGTCGTGGTCCGCGTCGCCTACCTGCTCTCGATCGCGGCCCCGTTGCTCCTCGGCCCCCGGCTGGTCGGTCCCCTCCCGGGGCTTCTGATGGCCGGGTCGGCGGCGGTCACGGCGGCGGTGTTCGAGTACGCCTTCGCCTCGGTCTGGTGCTTTTTCGCGGCGCTCCTCGGCCTCGGCCTGTGCTCCCTCTTCTACCGTCTCCCGGATCGTAAACCGGCCCGGGCGGAAGACGTCCGCTTCGGCTGACCCACATCCGCGCGCCCGGAATTGACACCCGGCCGGGCCGGGGCTATGGTCCGCCGTCGCTCCCTACCGGATTGGAACGGATGCCCCGGGGAGACGCAGGAGGAGATCATGTCGCCCGCGATGCTCGGCCTGAAGCAGACGATAGCCCGGTCGCTGCGCCAGCTGCCCGGGGTGCGGCCCCTGATCGAGCTCGCCCTCCGGAACGCCCCGGTGGTGGGCGAGGGGCAAGTCGCCCAGTACCACCACGACGGGTACATAGTGTTCGACCTCCAGTTCCCCGAGCCGGTGCTCGACCGGGCGGTCGCGGACCTGGCCACCCACCCGGACATGCAGAAGGTCCTGCACCACGGGAGCCGGGTGTTCAACGGGTGGAAGGTGAGCCGGGCGGTCCGGGCGGTCGCGCTCGCCCCGCGGGTCTTCCGGCTCCTCCGGCAGCTGTACGGCCGGGAGCCGCGGCCGTTCCAGACCCTGAACTTCCCGATCGGGACCGAGCAGAAGGTCCACTCTGACATCATCCACTTCAACAGCGACCCGGTGACGTACATGTGCGGGGTGTGGGTCGCCCTCGAAGACATCGACATGCAGAACGGCCCGCTCGTGTACTACCCGGGCAGCCACAAACTCCCGATCGTGAGGATGGAGGACGTGGCCCCCGGGCCCGGGCCGGAGTACTACCACCTGTACGAGGCGTACGTCGAGAAGCTCGTCAAGGACCGCGGGCTGACCCCGCACCACGCGGTGCTGCGGAAGGGTCAGGCGCTGATCTGGGCGGCGAACCTGCTGCACGGCGGGAGCGTCCACCGGGACAAGGGCCGGACCCGGCACAGCCAGGTGACGCACTACTACTTCGAGGGCTGCCAGTACTTCCAGCCGCTCTCCAGTTACGGCGGGTACCGGCACCTGAAGCTCGACGAGTGGGTGCGGTGATTGTGACAGAGTGGCCGGCCCGGACTCGAGCCCACCCGCCCGGCGGGTGGGCTCGTTTCGTATCATGGGGTATCCACCAGAGGGACTGATATGTCGGCCGATATCACCGCGCTCGGGTTCAGCACCCGGGCGATCCACGCCGGGCAGGACGCGGACCCGGCGACCGGGGCGACCGTGGTCCCGATTTACGCGACGTCCACGTTCACCCAGGCGGCCCCGGGGCAGCACAAGGGGTACGAGTACAGCCGGAGCGGGAACCCCACCCGCACCGCCCTCGAAACCGCGCTCGCGGCCCTGGAGGGGGGCGAGCGCGGGTTGGCGTTCGCGTCCGGGTTGGCGGCCACGAACGCCGTGTTCGCCGCCTTGCTCCGCCCCGGCGACGAGGTCGCGGCGTCGGCCGACCTGTACGGCGGGACGTTCCGGCTCCTGGAGCGGGTATTCAAGGGGTGGGGCCTGACCGCCCGCTACACCGACGACTCCTCGGCGGCGGGGTTCGAGGCGATCATCACGCCGAAGACGAAGCTCGTCTGGATCGAGACCCCGACCAACCCGCTGCTCCAGGTCCTCGACATCGCCGCGATCGCTGCTCTCAGCCACAAGCACGGGGCGAAGCTGGCGGTCGACAACACGTTCGCCTCGCCGTACCTCCAGCAACCGCTCGCGCTCGGGGCCGACCTCGTCGTCCACAGCACGACGAAGTATCTGGGCGGGCACTCGGACGTGGTCGGCGGGGCGGTGGTCGGCGGGAAGGACCTACTCGACCCGGTGAAGTTCTACCAGAACGCGGCCGGCGGGGTGCCGGGGCCGTTCGACGCCTACCTGACGCTCCGCGGCCTGAAGACGCTCGCCGTGCGGATGGACCGGCACTCCGAGAATGCCCAGTCCCTGGCCGGGTGGCTGACGAAGCAACCACAGGTGGCGAAGGTGTATTACCCCGGGCTGCCGGACCACCCGGGGCACGCGGTCGCGGCGAAGCAGATGAAAGGGTTCGGCGGGATGATCTCACTCCGGCTGCACGGCGGGGCGGACGCGGCCCGGCGGTTCCTCACGCGGACGCAGCTGTTCAGCCTGGCGGAGAGCCTGGGCGGGGTGGAGTCGCTGGTCTGCCACCCGGCGACGATGACCCACGCGAGCATCCCGAAGGACGTCCGCGAGGCCCGCGGGGTGGACGACGGGCTGATCCGCCTGAGCGTCGGGATCGAGGACGTCGCCGACCTCCGGGCGGATCTGCAGCGGGCCCTGACGGGCGGGTAGAATGGTATGCATTCCGGGAGATGGTGCATGCCCTTACTTGGGGATCGTCGCGCCGACCTTGCCTCTTTTGTTGACCGTAACGTTGTGATAAAAGCCTTCCAGTCGCCCGTCCCCTTTATATTCCAAGTCGATATTGATGGTGATGGCGGAGCCGATGGTCTTGAGAGTCAGTTTAACTCCAACGACTTCACCCACCACGTCGTACTCTTGATTCGGCGTTTTGTTTTTGAAAGTGAGCACCACACGCGCTTTCACTTGCTCTTTATCTCGCTCGGTAATCGAGATGGTGATGTCGCCGGAATTTTTGTCTGAGGTGTTGAGCCACGTGCCGGTTATGACTTTCCCCTGGGGCAACAGCTGCGTCAGCGACTGATTCTTTGCCGAGCCGGGCTGCTTGGTCGGAGCCTGTTCGCTTTCCTTCTTTAGCCGCTCGTACTTGTCTTGCAATAGTGTGTTCTGCGCTTCGGCCAGCTTGAGCTTGGTTTCCAGCAACTCGATCCGCTCCTTCAGACGCTTCACCTCGTCGGAGTCCTGCCCCCGCACGCTCGAGTCGGCGACCAGTACGGCCAGCACCGCGAACGCGAGGCTGGATGGTCTACGGCATTTTGCCACGTTCGGAACAAGCACGGCCATGGTGCCCTGCCTCGCTTTGGGTCGGCCAGGTGGAGAGTTTGATAAGCCATGTCGAGTACATGACAGAGTCTCTTCGAAACGGAGAAGGAGAGCAAGCAAAAAGGAGAGTTCTCGGTTGAAGCGACATCGCCGGGCCATCCGCTCAGGGCGTTGTCCCGGGCCAAGCGGGGTCAGTTCTTCGGACGGCCCACCGTCGAGCCCGGGCGGTCGCTCTCGTGGGTTGGCTGAACCGCACACTCCCCCGCGACGCATTCCATGCGTTGGCGGATGTCCGGATGGGGTCGCAGGTGGAGGCGGACGTCGCCGAGTATCGCAAAGACGAGGACTTCGATCCGGGGCACGGTCCGAACGGTACGGTCGCCCCTCTCACGACGGCCCCGCCGGCCGTCCTCACACTCCCCGCCATTTTCCCTGACCAGGTCGAGGTAGAGGTTCGGGAGAAGCGGGCCGGCCGCCAGCTGGTCGGGGTGACCGAACTGGTCAGTCCGGGGAATAAAGATCGGGCGGTCGAGCGGGTATCATTCGTCGCGAAATGCGTGGCCTACCTGCGCCGGGGGATCGGCGTCGTGATTGTCGACGTCCTGACCGAACGCCACGCGAATCTCCATAACGATCTCCTGGCGGCACTCGGCCCGGCGAGTACCCCGAAGATGGCCGACGCCCCGACGTACGCGGCCGGCTACCGACCCGTCCACCACCGGGCGTCTCGGGCGAACGAGATCGAGGTGTGGCCATTCCCGGCTCTCATCGGGCAACCCATCCCTGCCGTGCCGCTGGGACTTGGAGGCGGCCCGACGATCCTACTCGATCTGGAGGGCACCTATACGAACGCCATCCGCGGTGTCGGGGGCTGACCACTCGCTTCCTGGTTCGTGCCAACGCCCGCCCAACAACCTGTCGGACGGGCAGCCCGGGGAGGCTCTGCGACAGCAGGCCCCGGTTCTCGACCCGGCCGCGGTATTGATTTGGGCGTAACCGGTCGGGCTCGCGAGCCCGGCCCGGAGCTCCCGGTTTCAACGTCCAGCTCGTCTTCGGACCCGCACGTCGCCCGGGTACACTGGAGGCAGTCCGGTGGACGTGGGTCCCGGCCCTGGACTCCGGCGTGGCGATCGGCCACGCCCGAGGTTGTGGTACGCGCCCCCGGGTTGGGGGCCGATCGAGTGGCCGGTGGACTCCGAAACGGGGGAGCGTTGGGCCGGAGGTCGGGGCGGCGGTTGGGGGGAGCGATTTTGCCGAACGAACCCAATCGACACGCTTCCTTCACACCTCGGGCAGAGCCGACCCCCCTCGGGCCGGGTCGGTTTTGCGGAACGAACCCAAACCGCATCGGTCCTCCCCGGGTGGGGTCGACCGCCGGAGGGGTCGGGAGATCGGTTTTGCAGAACGAACCCGATCTGCATCACCCGGTCATACTCCCCAGCGGATTGCCAGCCAGAACCCGACTGGGAGGTCACGAGATCGGCCTCTATTGTCGTGGGGCTGCCAAATCCTGCCATTCCCTGCCACCACCAGGCTCCCGCCGGTCCACAGACCGATTCTGCCGACCGACCCCAATTCCCGGGGACGTTCGGCCTCGTGTCGGGGCGACCGACTAACGCCCGCCGGCCCGCGGGTCGATTCGACCGACCGAATCCAATTCGGGTGGGTGGAACCAGTCTGCGGACGGGAGTGCCGGCACCGATCTGGCGACCGGTGCCACCAGAGAAGAGCCCGGTCGCTCGCGAGCCCGACCGGGTACGATCTATTGATTTCGGCGGACCGGCCGTTACGCTAACACGTACCTTCCCGCACCCGGCACCACCCCCCGCCGCCGGCTTCCCCCGCATGCGATACCTGTCGCTCGTCGCCCTTGTCCTGCTTACCGGTCCCGCCGGCGCGGCCGACCCACCGCCCCCGTACACCACCACCGCCCGGCCGCTCCTCGCCGCCTACTGCACCCGGTGCCACGACGCCAAGAAACAGGAAGGCGGGGTCGATCTCGCGTCGTTCGCCGACGACGCGGCGGCGATCTCCAGACGGACCCTGTGGAAGCGGGCCCGGGCCCGGGTGGCGGCCGGCGAGATGCCCCCGGACGGGGCCAAACAGCCCACCGCCGCGGAGAAGGACGCGCTCGCCAAGTGGCTCGCCGCGGCCGGCGAGTACCTCGACTGCGACCCGGCCCGCCGCGACCCCGGTCCGTCCCTGCTCCGCCGGCTCACCCACGCCGAGTACGCGACCTCCGTCCAGGACCTGCTCCACGTCTACCTCGACCCCCGGAACGACCTCGGCCTCCCGGCCGAGGAGGCCGGGGACGGTCACTTCGGCAACCAGGCCGCCGGTCTGAGGCTCTCTCCGACCCTGATGGAGAAGTACTTCGCCGCCGCCGACAAGATCGCCGATACGGTCTTCGTCAACGACGGGGCCCGGAACCGGCTGCTGACCCCGAAGCCCGGCCCCCAGCTCCCCGACCGAGACGCCGCCAAGCAGATCGTGACAAACCTCGCCCGCCGGGCTCACCGCCGCCCCCCGGCCGCCGCTGATGTGGACCAGCTGCTCGGGTTCTACGACAAGGCCCGGGCCGGGGGCGGGTCGTTCGAGGATGGCATCCGGGCCACCATCAAGCCGGTCCTCGTGTCCCCGCGGTTCCTGTTCCGGGTGGAGGACGACCGGCCGGCCGTAGGCGCGTCCCCGGGTGTCCCGGTGGACGATTACGAACTGGCCGCCCGGCTGTCGTACTTCCTCTGGGGCACGATGCCGGACGAGGATCTGTTCCGGGCGGCGGGGAAGAACCAGCTGACGGACCCGGCCGGGCTGGAGAAGGAAGTCGGCCGGATGCTCCGGCACGACCGGGCGCGGTCCCTGACGGACGCTCTCGCCGACCACTGGCTGATGATGAAGAAGTTCCCCTTCGCCCGCCCGACCACCGAGTTCTTCCCGACCTTCCACGACGAACTGAAGCGGCCGATGGTCCAGGAGGTCCGGATGGCGGTCGACCACCTGCGGACCGCCGACCGCCCGGTGCTCGACCTGCTCGACGCCGACTACACGTTCGCGAACGAAGCGCTCGCTCGCCACTACGGCATCCCCGGGGTGACCGGCAACCAGATGCGGAAGATCGACCTGAAGCCGGAATACCACCGCGGCGGGCTGCTCGGCATGGGGGCCGTTCTGGCGATGACGTCGCACACGTTCCGGACCAGCCCGACGCAACGGGGCAAGTACGTGCTCGATGTCATCCTCGGCACCCCACCCCCGCCCCCGCCGGCCAACGCCGGTCAGCTCAAGGACGATGACCCGAAGCGAAAACAGCCGCTCACCTTCCGGGACCAGCTGGCCCGGCACGCCGCACAGCCGGCGTGCGCCGGGTGCCACCGCAAAATCGACCCGCTCGGGTTCGCGCTGGACAACTTTAACGCCATCGGCGAGTGGCGTGTAAGCACGAAGGATGTTCCACTGGAAGTATCCGGGGTACTCCCGACGGGCGAGACGGTGAACGGGTACGCCGGCCTGAAGACGGTGCTACTCTCCCGGAAGGACGAGTTCGCGAAGACGATGGTGGAGAAGGTCCTGGAGTACGCCCTGGGGCGGGAGCTCGACGGGCAGGACGAGTGTACCGTCCGCGAGGTCCACGCGGCGATGCAGAAGTCGGGGTACAAGTTCTCGACACTGGTCACGGAGATCGTGAAGAGCGTCCCGTTCCGCCAGCGGCGGGCGGCCCCTTTTTAACCGCGGAGAACGCAAAGAACGCGGAGATGAATCGAAGCGAGAGTATGAAAACAAGTTCGCGTCAGAGTCCCGGTAATGGGCCCCGGGTTGCGGTATGCTACCCGATTTGTTAACCCTCCTGGTCTTCCCTCCGCGTTCTTTGCGTTCTCTGCGGTGAAATATTAGGTTTCTTGTACTCGCCAGGAGATGCGCGCATGCGGGTCTGGAACACGTCGGCCAACTGGACCGCCCCGCTCACCCGGCGGGCGGCGCTCCGCGGGGCCGGGGCGGTCCTCGCCTTGCCCTTCCTGGAGTCGTGGGCGGCCCACCTCGCACGAGCTGCGGACCAGCCGGCGAAAGCGGCCGTCCGGCCGCCGATGCGGTTCGGCATCTTCACCGTCACCGGCGGGACCGTGCTCGAGTCGTGGCGGATGCCGGAGCCCGGGCCGCTCGCCAAGCTCCCGTCCATCCTCCGTCCGCTCGACTTCGCCAGAAACGACCTGCTCCTCGTCACCGGGCTGTCGCACGGCGGGCAGTCGGAGAACCTGAACGGGCACGAGAACTGCGCGTACAAGCACCTGACCGCGGCCGCGAAGGTCGGGAAGGTCGCCGGCCGGCGGTACGCCGGCGTCTCGGTCGACCAGGCCGCCGCCCGGGCCGCCGGCGAGGAGACGTTCCTTCCGTCGATGGAGTTCGGCCTGTCGAACCACGAGACCCAGTACTCGTTCCGGTCGGTCGACGAGCCGGTCCCGTACGAGGACGACCCCCGGCTGGTGTTCGACCGGATGTTCCGGGGCCGCAAGCCGGTGGTCCCGAACTGGCAGCGCCGGGCGGCGGCCCGGGGCGGCCAGGCGGTCCGGGACTCGGCCCCGACGGACACGTACGAGCGGAGCGTGGTCGACGCCGTGACCGCCGAGGCGAAAACCCTCCGCGGCAAGCTCGGGACTGCCGACCGGCACACGCTCGACCAGTACCTCGACTCGGTCCGGTCGCTCGAAACCCGCGTCGAACGGCTGGAGGCCCGGCTCCGGCTCGAGGCCGCGGACCGGAACGACCCCGGCCCGTCCCGGCTGGTGTCCCCGGACCTGCCGGACCGGAAGTTGCCGATCCACAAGATCAAGCACCACGTCTACAACGACCCGGAGAAGCATGCCGAGTACATCCGGGTGATGTCCGACCTGTGGGTGCTCGCCTTCCAGACCGACACGACCCGGGTGGCGACACTGGCCGTCGGGGCGGACGACGCCATGTTCTCCGGCGTCGTCACGGTCGGGTACGAGACGCACTGCCACACGCTCGAACACCAGGGGAACGCCGGCCGGCCGGAGGACGCCGACCCGATCTCCCGGGAAGCGTTGCGGCAAATCCACACGTGGTACACGACGCTGTTTGCCGAGACGGTCCGGAAGATGAAGGCGATCGACGAGGGCGGGAGCACGCTGCTCGACAACTGCCTGCTGGTGTACACGTCGTACATGGCCGACGGCGGGCACGGGACGGAGGACTACCCGATCCTCCTGGCCGGGAAGGCCGGGGGGACGCTCAAACCCGGCCGGCAGGTGAGCTTCCCGAAGGGCACCCCGGTCGCGAACCTGTACGTCGAGGTACTCGACCGGATGGGGGCGAAGGTCGACTCGTTCGGCGAGAGCCACACCTCGCGGAACCAGCGGTTCAACGGCCGGCTCCCGGGGCTCGTGTGAGACGCGGGCGGGTGTCCGCATCGGGTCCCTCTCTCCCCTTGAGGTGCTTGGTCGAGATCTTGGCGAGCGGGGGGCGTGAGCCCCCCGAGTAACGTCAACGTCTCGGTAGCGTCTGACGTTACTCGG